>JAFXZO010000073.1 GCA_017541205.1 Clostridia bacterium
AGCCATCTTCGCTGCGAAAAAGCGAAAGAACTGCTGGCGGAAAGCGACCTGAGCATTTCAGAAATCGGCGAAAGAGTGGGCTTCGTTTCTTCCGCCCATTTTTCCCACGTATTCAAAAAGCTGACAGGAATGACCCCGTCAGCCTGGCGGCTTTCATCCAGCAATCTTCCGCCGAAGGAGAGAGAATAATCATGATCATCAGCGCCGCTATGGAGCGTTACCTGTACGCGATCCTGCTGCTGAAAAAGAAATACCGCTGCGTCCGTTCGGTGGATGTGGCGCATTATATGAAATGCTCCAAGCCCTCGGTCAGCGTTTCCGTCAATCGGCTGATCAAGGAAGGATTGCTGGTGATGGAGCAGGACGGCAATTTGGCCGTAACGGATCGGGGCAAAGCATACATTCAGGCCCATCAGGATCGGAGCAGGTACTTCCAGCAGCTGCTTGAGGCGGCCGGAATCGACCCGGATATTGCGGAAGCTGAATCTTTTTCCCTGGCAAAAGCCATTCAGCCCGATACGTTTGACGCGCTGAAAAAGTATTTATCAAACGCTCTATGAGCTTTTTACGGAAAGCAACTCCCGAAGTCCATAAAGGGTTTCGGGAGCTTTCACATTGAGCACGGTTTTATTCATGCGCGGTTCCGCGGAAGGAACGGGATCATCTGCTGAAACAAAAAGCATGTGCCATGATGCCGCATAGCACACGCTTTTTGGGAGAAGAAAAGGAGGCGCATGATTCCTTTGGAAAAACATGCTTTTGAGTGTTAGTTATTTCTAACCTCGAAAGCATTATATAATGCTTCCGCCCGATTGTCAAGCGGAAAAGGGCCGGAAAAACAATTCGTGAACAATGATGTCCGTTACTTTACGCACCGGAAGATCCCTTCCGCCCGGACGGCGCGTACCTCCGCTTCCCGGTACAGCCCCTTCAATCTGCTTTCCAGGCTCTCCTTCGTTTCAAAGGGCGGGGTAAAGAAGCCCTTGGGTACATACATGTGCTTCACAAACCAATCGGTTCTGTTGAATTCCCCTTTGATGTAAAAGCAGCCGCAGAAGACGCCGCCCTTTCTGAGCACGCGGCGGGTCTCCCGGTAGGCCGCTTCCTTGTCGGGAAAGGCGTGAAAACCGTTCAGGGAGAGCACGATATCGAAGCTCTCGTCCGCGAAAGGCAGCGCGCCCACGTCCCCCTGCCGGAAGGTCATATTCCGAATCTGCATTGCTTCCGCCCGCTTTTCGGCATGCGCCATCATATCCGCGGAATAGTCCAGACAGGTAATTTCCGCCTCCGCGAGGCTTTTGTACAGCGGCATGGTCAGCACGCCCGTGCCCACCGGCACCTCCAGCAGCTTGCCCGCGAAATCTCCGGGGATCGGGGCCAGCGCGTCGTTGAGCCATTGCGCCGCTTTTTCCGCGTCCAGGCCCCAAACCACGCTGTCCAACAGCTTCCCAAGCAGGGTCGAACGGGTGACGATCCCATCGTACAGGGTGCCAATGTGGCCGAGTTGTTTGTAGGACGCCCTGATTTCATCGTGCCGTGACATGCTTATTTCCTCCTTATCCGCAGCGTAGGCGGACTTCCGCAACAGCAATTCGCTGTCCGTTTCCAGCGCGCCCACATGATCGGTATCCTGATGGGTGATGAGGATATCCCGGATGGAAGCCGGATCGATGTCCGGCCAGCGCATCTTCTCCCGGAGGCGCTCATAGTTGTACCCCGCGTCGATCATAATGGTTTTCCCGTTCTTCGTGTAGAAGAAGATGTTGGCGACCCATTCCCGCACGCAGACCGCATGCCCGTCGATCCAGCCCGTGTTCAGGGGCTTGAAAATCGCCTTGTCCCGGAACAGCCTGCTCATGGATTTCTTCTGGCGTTCGGAATCCTTTTTGCCATCGCTTATACATCCTCCTCAAATGTTAGTTATTGCTAACCATCATTCAAAAAAATAAGACGCTCACGAGGGTTTTTCTTCTCTTTCCCGTTTTTTATAGCCGGTTTCTGCCGCTCCGGCTTCACCGCATCCTCCGGCACAGCCCAGGAGCGCCCCAAGCGCTCGCAGCCCGGAACACGCCCTTCCAGAATGTATTGATTCACCCAACGGATCGAAACGCCCCATTTCTTCGCCGTCTCACTGACGGATCGATAACCTTTCATTCTCTCCTCCGACTTTTGTTTCGCCGTCGGTTCCATGTGCAAGTTAGTAATTTCTAACGCCTATATTATATTCCAAATACAGCGGAAATCAAGAGGGAAATTGAAGAAAACAAAAAATACGTGATAATTTCCGTAAAGAAGGAAATAGGCAATTGACCTGATAACCCATTTTCAAAAAAGCTGCTTTCTATCCTTGACAAATGTGCTGTTATCAGGAAATGACGCCGGACGATGTGCCTTCCCGTCGGTTTGGCGCTCGCGCTGGTTCTGGCGCTGCTGTCCGTTTCGGCGCAGGGGGGGCCGCTGCGGCAAAACTGCGGCGGCCCTTTTTGCTTCTGCAAGCGGAAAAATATCTCAATCAGATCATTTATCAGCCATTTTCGCATCGTTCGGGGATATTTTTTGGCGCTGGGGGATGGAAAATAACGAAAAAATGTGTTATGATATTTTCTTGAAAGGGGGATGGAAAAAAACGGAAAAATGTGTTATGATATTTTCTTGAAAACAGATACATTTTTAGTATGAAGCAAAAGATCTGCGCTGAAGCGTATTGAGCCGCATAGGGTGCTATTGCAGCAACGAGGGAGAAAAAACAAAATGAGGACAGGCAGCGCCGGCATTCATTGGATGAAGCGATTCGCTTTGCTCCTGCTTGTCTTGCTTATCGCTGCGCCTCCGATTGCCGCGCGGACGGAACGGGAGACCAGAAACGTGCGCGTCGGGTGGTACGAATCTCCGTTTAACGCGACGGATGCATCCGGCAGGCGTTCCGGCTATGCTTACGAATACCAAATGAAAATCGCCGCTTATACCGGCTGGACCTACACCTATGTGACCGGCAGCTGGCCGGACCTGATGCAGATGCTGATGCGCGGCGAGATCGACCTGATGAGCGACGTATCCTATACGGAGGAACGCGCGGAGAAGATGCTCTTTGCGGATCTCCCCATGGGAACGGAGGAATACTGCATTTTCATTGCCCCGGGCAATACGGAAATCACGGCGGACGATTATTCTTCCCTGAACGACAAGCGGATCGGCGCGTATAAGGGCAGCATCCAGGCCAGCCTTTATCTGTCCTGGGCCGAGAGCAACGGCATTCAGGCGGAGCTCGTGGAGCTGACGACCACCGAAGCGGAATCCGAGCAAATGCTGACCAAGGGCGAGCTGGATGCCTATGTCATCGTGAACGCCTACGGCCATCCGGGGCGTTTGGTGCCGGTATGCAAGATCGGCTCGTCGGACTTTTACTTCGCCGTCAGCAAGGATCAGCCGGAGCTGCTGCGCGAATTGAACGCCGCCATGAACCGGATCCAGGATGAGAACCCGTATTATAACCAGCGGATGTTTGAAAAGTACGTGCAGCAGTACGGCTCAAACGCTTTCCTGACAAACGCGGAGCAGGCGTGGATCGGCGCCCATGGCGTCATCCGGGTGGGGTATCAGGACGGGTACCTCGCCTTCTGCGCGCAGGATCCCGCCACGGGAGAGCTCACGGGCGCGCTGAAGGACTATCTGGACGCGGCTTCCGACTGCATCAGCAATGTCCGTCTCGAATTTGAGCCCATTGCGTATCCCACCGCCGCGGCAGCCTTTGACGCGCTGAACCGCGGCGAAGTGGACTGTGTTTTCCCGGCCAATCTCGGCGCCTATGACGGCGAAACGATGCATATCCTCATGACGCCCCCGCTGATGCGGACGGAAATCTATGCCGTGGTGCGCCAGGGGGATCAGGACATTTTTGCCGACAGAGATCACGTGATCGTCGCCGTCAATGAGGGCAACCCAAATTATAACGCCTTTTTGCAGGAAAACTATCCCAAATGGAGAACGGTCTACTTCCCCACCACCGCGGACTGCATCAAGGCGGTGTCCGATCACGTGGCGGACTGTCTCCTGATCAGCAGCTACCGCTACAACAACATCTCCAGGCTGTGTGAAAAATACCGCCTGACCACCTTTTCCACCGGCATCGGGCTGGATTACTGCTTCGCGGTGCCTGAAGGGGAAACGTCGCTGTATTCCATTCTGGCGAAGGCTGCCGGTCAGATCCAGAGCTCCACGGTCAACGCGGCGCTCTCCCGCTATCTCACCGCGGACGCCCGGCTCACCCTGGCCGATTTCATCGCGGACAACCTGGCGGCCGTGATCGCGATTGTCGGCGCCATCGTGCTGGTGATCCTGCTGCTGCTGCTGCGGAGCATGCGGGCGGAAAAACGCGGCAGGGCGCTGATCTCCGCCACCGAGACCGACGGCCTGACCGGGCTGTATAACCGCGACTACTTTTTCCAATACGCCAACCGCATTTTCCAGGAACACCCGGATTCCCCGCGGGACGCCATCGTAATGAACATCGAGCAGTTCCATTCGATCAACGCGCTGAACGGGTGGGAATTCGGGGATCAGATCCTCCGCGCGCTCGGAAGGGAGATCCTGGCCATTTCCCAGGAAAACGACGGGATCGCCGGACGCTTCGGGGCAGACCGCTTCGATATTTATTGCCGCCATACGAACAAGTATCAGGAGATCCTGGACCGTCTGCAGACCAAACTGAACGATTTGGCGCCGAACGCCAGCATCCGCCTGCGTATGGGCGTGATGCCCTGGCAGGAAACGATGGAGCCGGTGCAGCAGTTCGACATGGCGCGGACGGCCTGCACGATGGCGCGCGGGCATTACAAGGAGCATTTGATCGTCTTTGATGAAAAAGTGCGGGAACGCGAGCTCCTTGACCAGCGGTTGCTGAATGATCTGCGCCGCGCGCTGGACAACTATGAATTCGAGATCCATTATCAGCCGAAATTCAACATCCAAACCGAACCGCCCAGGCTCGTAAGCGCGGAAGCGCTGATCCGCTGGCAGCATCCGGAATTGGGCACGATCCCGCCCAATACGTTTATCCCGCTGTTTGAACGCAATGGCAAGATCGGAGAAGTGGATAAATATGTCTGGGCGGAGGCGGCCAGGCAGATCGCCCGCTGGCGGGCGCAGTACGGGGTGACGGTGCCGGTGTCGGTGAACCTGTCCCGGGTGGACGTGTTTGACCCGGAGCTGGAAAAAACGCTGGAAAACCTTATTTCCCAGAACGGGCTGGCCCATGAGACGCTCAAGCTGGAGGTGACGGAATCCGCATATACCGAAAACTCAGATCAGGTGATCCGGGTGGTGGAGCGGCTGCGGGACAAAGGATACACGGTGGAGATGGATGATTTCGGCACCGGCTATTCCTCGCTGAACATGCTGTCCGCCATGCCCGTCGACGTGCTGAAAATGGACAGGACGTTTATCCGGAATATCGAGTATGACAATAAAAACATCCAGTTGGTCGCCCTGATTATCGGCATCGCGAAGAATTTGAATGTGCCGGTCGTTGCCGAAGGCGTGGAAACGGAATCCCAGCTGCGGCTGCTCAAGGACCTGGGCTGCGCGCTGGTTCAGGGGTATTATTTTTCCAAGCCGCTCCATCCCAGGGAGTTTGAAGCCCAGCATCTTCAGAATCTGAAGGATTCTGTATAAATACGCACGCCCCACGGACGAAAAACATATTTTTGGAGGTGCTCTCACAATGCGGTCATTGCGGACAAAAATCACTTTGATGACAGTGTGCGTCATTCTTCTGGCCCTGACGATCATCACGCTTTTCAGCACGGTCTTTATCCGGAAAAACGAGCATCGCAAAACCGAGCAGCTGCTCCTGCTGCTGTGCGAGACAGGCGAAAAAAATATCGATTACTATTTCAACAGCGTGCAGAAATCGGTCAGGCAGGTCGCTTCCTATGCGGAAACGGATCTGAACATGCTGAAGGAGGACCAGCTCGAGCAGCATATAGAGCGCGTGAGAGCGTGCTTTGACGGCATCGCGTCCAAGACAAACGGCGTGCTGACGTATTATTACCGCATCGATCCGGAGATCACTCAAACCGTCAAGGGCTTCTGGTACACCGATCTGAACGGCACAGGGTTCGAGGAGCATGAGGTGACGGATATCACGCTCTATGACACCTCGGACACCTCCAGCCTGGTCTGGTTCACCGTTCCGAAATACAAAGGCGAACCGGTCTGGCTTTCGCCGTACATCACGGACAATCTGAACAAGCGGGTGATTTCCTATAACGTCCCGGTCAATTGGCGGGGCCGGTTTTTCGGCGTCATCGGGATCGAAGTGGATTATACCACCCTGGCGGAGCAGGTGGACAGCATCCGGCTCTACGGCAACGGCTACGCCTATTTGAGCGACGCGGAAGGGAACCTGTTCTACCATCCCCGGATCGACGTAAGCTCCCTCACCGAGGAGACGAAGCCGGCGATTCCAGACGGCGCGGTTGGAGAGAGCACCTTCCTTTCTTACACCTTTAAGGGCGTGAAAAAGTTGGCGGCATGGCTTCCGCTGAACAACGGGATGCGCCTGAACGTGGCGGTGCCCGTCTCCGAGGTGGAGGGCGAATGGTATTCGCTGCTAAGGAATATCATCATCGGCGCCGTCGCGGCGCTGCTGGCGACCGGCCTGTTCATCATGTTCTATACCCGGCGGATCACCAAGCCCCTGGAACAGCTGACCGAAGCCGCGGAGCAGGCGGAAAACGGCAACTATGATTATAAGCTGGACTACAAAGGGAACGATGAGGTCGGCAGGCTCACGAATACCTTCAAGCAGATGTCCGGCCATATGAAGGATCATATCTCCGATCTGAACAGGCAGGTATACGTGGACGCGCTGACCCACGTCAAGAACAAGGGCGCTTTCGCGACGGCCGTTGACGATTTGCAGTCGAAAATGGATCAGGAAATGGGCCAGATAGAATTCGGCATCGGCATGTTTGACTGCGACGATCTGAAAGCGATCAACGACAAGTATGGCCACGACAAGGGCGACACGTACCTGAAGGCCGCCTGCACCGTCATTTGCCGCGTATTCCAGCACAGCCCCGTGTTCAGAATCGGCGGGGATGAGTTCGCCGTGATCCTCAAAAATGCGGATTACCAGGCGCGGGAAGCCCTCGTAAAGCTCTTCGAGCAAGTCGTAGGAGATATCAACGCCACCACCGCGAATCAGTGGGAGCAGGTGCACGTCTCCATCGGCATCGCGGTATATGACGCCCGGAACGACCGCTCGGTGAACGATGTGCTGCACCGGGCGAATGAGATCATGTATGAAAACAAGCGCGTCAAAAAACCGGCGAAATAATCCCGGGCGGATCCATACGGAAAGAAATGGGGGGGGCGATTCCAGGAAACTGGAAAACGCCCCCTTTTCATCACCATGGCAGTTCCTTGCCCGCATAATCCAGATACATCGGCCTTTTCTTTACCGGACAGCTTCCCATCCGGGATGGTTTTCAAAATGCCGGCGGCGGATCCCGCGGGCGGATCCCGAAGATAGCACGCGGCCATATCGTAGCCCCTTTTGAGCAATTCCCAGGCCGAATGCAAGCCCGGCCCGCGGTCGCATCCGGTGACCATTGCGTGTTTCATGCCCCGATTCCTCTTTTCTTTTTTTCCAATGCGTTTCCTCCGTGCGCGCGTTTTTTTATTTTCCCGCCGCCCAGCGGATCGCGTTCTTCAGCAGCTTTTGAAACTCCGGGTTTTTCCACACGCCCAGGGTATGCCCCGGCGTGAGCGCCACGACGCGGCCCCGGCCGAAATACCGGCGGTAGCCGCTGATCGTAACGCCGCCGTGGTCCGACGCCGTTTCAAGGAAAGGCTCGATGTCCCGGGCGGTGATCGCGATCTGATAGTGCTCGTCCCGTTCGGAAAAGTCCCTGACCCCGCGGGTGATTTCGTTTTCCGCCGTAACGCGCACATGGGTCGTTTCCCGGGGCGGGTGCGAGATGAAATAGCCGCCGGCCACTTCGGTATAGGCGGGCTGGGGCTCCGCTTCGCCGCCGATGGTCAGGCCGGAATGCACGACCACCAGGCCGCCGCCCCGGGATACGTGATCCCGAAATTCCTCCGGGCCGAATTCCGTCACGCCTTTTTCAAACCAGGGAGCGCTGTTGGACGCGTTGATCGCGCTGCCGTGGCAGTTCACCAGCGCGTCGTACTCCCGCACCATTTCCGGCGTCAGGATGTCCTTGGCGGTTTTGACCACGTGAAACACCAATTCCTCCTTCTCCATGGCCTCCAGCCCCCGCTCGATGATTTCCGCCGGGTGCCAGGTATCGTCGCAAAGCAGCAGTACGTTCATTTTTGTTTCCTCCGTTCGTTCATAGATTTGAAACGTTTTTTGTAAAATAAATTTGATTTTGCATATTGACAAAGCAAAAAGCTGATTGCGCCGGGAGCACGGCTTCCTGGAAGGATTTCGGCGCAGCTGGGTGCTTTTCCTGTTTCTGGCGCCCTGCTTCGTATTCTTTCCTATCCATAATCCACAAACTGTGCTATAATCGTTTCGATCAGGGAAACCGAAGGTTTTCCGGGCCGGCGGGCAAGCGAGCGGGCGAGCTGCGCAGCACGTCGGCGATCTCTGCCGGAGAGCCGTGCCCCTGCTCATGGACGACGACCAGTTTGAAAAGGCGCTTGAGGAGGCGGGCGTCCCCCTTCTGCCGGAAAACAGCGGCGCGTGGGCCTGAGCCGCTTTGGCGATCGCATCGAAGCGGCCGCGGCGCAAAATCCCGATGGCTCTGTCTGCGCTGCGGCGATGAACCCCGCCGCCGAAACGCTGTGATTTTCTCTGCGCCTGAAGGATCGGGTGTGGCCCGTAGTCCTGGAGGGCGACAGCATCAGTACGTTCGTATTCTCGCCCGATGAAACGGTAAAAAGCGAAAAGCAGCCAGGCCTGGGCGGCGTGGCTGTTCAACTGTCAAGGAGGCTGCTGATATGATCCCTTCGATCGGCCATCTGCCGAAGAATCCAATGCTGTCCGGCCAGGCGGAGCTGAAACAGCGCGTCGTGTATTCCGAAAACGGACAGACCTTGACCCTGGCGCTGCCCTGGGCGCACCGCGACCGGCGCGGGCCTGTGGAGCCTACGCCCTTGATCGTGTTTGTGCAGGGCAGCGGCTGGACCACCCCCAATCTGGATTATGAGCTGCCCATGCTGTCCCGTTTCGCAGAGGAAGGCATCGCCGTCGCCGCCGTATGCCACCGCAGTACGATGGACGGCCATCCTTTCCCCGCCTTTCTGCAGGATGTAAAATGCGCCGTTCGTTTCCTGCGGGCGCATGCGGAGGAATACAACTTAAGCAAAGAAAAGGTGGCGGCCTTCGGCACTTCCTCGGGCGGCCACACGGTTTGCCTGATGGGGCTGACGGGCGACGATCCCCGCTACCGCACGCGGGAGTATCCGGAACAAAGCGACGCCGTGTGCGCCGTTGTATCCTGCTTTGGCCCCTTGGAGCTGGTTTCGCTGTTCGCGCAAAGGCTGGAGCAAAGAAGAGAGAGCACGGAGGAACGCCTGAAAAAGATGTTTGGGCCGGACAAATCCAAATGGCAGGAAAAGCTTTGGCAGTTCAGCCCCGCCCTTCAGGTGGAGAAAGGAAAAGCGTACCCTTCCTTCCTGCTGCTCAACGGAACCGGGGATGCGGTGGTCCCCTGCGAACAGATGGAAAGAATGTACCAAAGCCTGCGCGGCGCCGGCGCGTCTGTTCGCGCGTATTATGTGGATGGCGCTGAACACGAAGGCAATTTCTGGGGTCCCGAGGTTCGGCGGATCATTCATGACGAACTGACGGAAAAGCTGTTTGGAAGAACAGACAAATAAAAGGGGAGGAACAGCTTTGCGCGCCGTCACGGTCATGTTCGATGCATTGAATCGGCATCTGCTTTCCCCTTACGGCTGCCGGGAAACGGTCACGCCGAATTCTGACAGGCTGGCCGGGAAGTGGTCAAGGATCAGGAAGCCGACGGCACGGCGTTATACGATTTGCTGCATGGTCCCCCCCCCGCGGCATCCCCTGCGGGATGAAGCGCTCCTGGGCGCGTTCGAGGAAGCGCTGAGCCGCCTGATGCAGCAGGAGGACGCGCCCGGGAAGCCATGGCTGCGCCTGGGCTTAAGCCGTCAATAGTACATGTCAAAGCCGTTCTCCAAACGGTCCGCGTAGGCTTTCCCTGCCTCGTACAGCGCGGGCAGCATGTAGTCTTTATTGTAGCGCACCACCGGAATACGGTCATACGCCCGCATGCCCATATGGGTCATGCCCCGCTCCATCTGCGTCAGGCATTCCAGGGTCCCCCTGCCGGTGCCGCCCGCGCAGGCGATCAGCACGCAGCGTTTGTCCGCAAGAAAATGATTGCGCGCGGCGTCGCAGCGGCGAAGCCTGTCAAAGAAGGCTTTGAAGCATTCCGTCATGTCAGACCAGTAAACCGCGCTGATCCAAACGATCCCGTCCGCTTCCTTCAGCGCCTGATAAATCTCCGCGAAATCGTCCCGGATCACGCACGCGCCTGTTTTATTGCAGGTCCCCCAGCCGTTGCCGCAGGCTCTGCAATGCTCTACCTTCTTTTGATTCAGATGGATTTCCTCGATCCGGGCGCCTGCCTGCGAAAGCCCTTTTACAAACTGATCCTTGGCGGACGCCGTCAGACCGTCTTTATTGGGGCTTGACCATACCACGGCAACCTTTTTCATAGACTTTTCTCCTTTCATGCTCATGATTTTCATTATTTCGGCGGCAACGGGGACGCATCAAAACACTGCTTCCAATTCCATTTCATCCATGCGTTCTTCCTGTCCTTCCTTTGCCGCAGCTCCAATACGGCTGCGGTTTTTGCTGCTGCGGCAAGGCATGGCCTCCGTTATTCCCGTTCGGCAACGACCACATGGATCGTATCGCCGTCGCCTTTCCCCAGGGCGGCGCGGATCGCTTTCAGGACGCCGATCACATAGCAAACGGAGCCGTCCGGGTTTTTGAGCCCCATATTGACGATGCTGCCGTCGTAAGGGATGCCGTCAAATTCTGCGCGCACCTTGACCCGGCCTTTGCCGAAAACCGCCCGGATATCCCACGGAAAGGCCACGTATGCCCCGCCGTTGTCCGGGAGCTCATGCAGCACTGCGTCATATTCGTATCGCATTTTCGCTGTCACACCTTCGCATTTTTTTCATAACGCCAGTCGGCGATATCCCGCATCGGCTCGAGCGGGCAGTGATCAAGCAATCCGAACGATCATTGCAGCATTTTGACCATCAGGTAATCATTATCATAGCTGCCGTCGGGATACTTCATCCCGTGCGGACGGGTTCCGTAAACCGCAAAGCCATATTTGAGATACAATCCTATGGCCCGAAGGTTCTTTGATTCGACCGTCAGCTCGATCTGCTCAAATCCGGCTTGCGAAGCAAACGCAATCAACCGCTCCATGAGCGCGGAGGCGATGCCTTGCCGCCAATGATCTTTCCGAACGGAAATGCCCAGCTCCGCCCGGTGCAGGACCCGCTGCTTTCTTCCGTGGGAACGCACATCTGCGCTGGCGATTATCTGTCCATCCATTTCCGCCACCAGCATCAGGCAGCGGGGGTCGTTTTTCCTTCCATCCAAAATGCGAGCTTCTTCCTCCGGCGTATAGTCGAATTCCTCAGGGGTGCGCAGGAGAAACGGCGTCTCTCCCAACATGATTTTCATGTATTGCAGCATTTTTAGCGCGTCTTGAGGCTCTGCCGAACGAAGCGTACAGCGTTTCCGGTTCCGAAGGATCAATTCCTCCGCAGGATAGATCATAAATGCTTTTCCTCCCATGGTCAGATCATTGTATGCGATTCAGGATAAGCTGTTACAAAACAAAATCATCCGCGACGGCCCGATTCAGCTCCCACAGATGGATGGAGGCGTCGCCTTCCATGCGCAGGCGTTCTTCCCCCGCCGCGGGAAAGATTCGGGAGGAGAAAACGGCGTCGCCATCGTTGACAAAGATTTCAATGGAGCTTCGGTCAATAAAGATCCGCAGATGGAACAGGCTCTTGGGCAGAGGACGGCTGCGCTGCTCTCCCTGCTCCGTATTGAAGCGTTTGCTGAACCCGGAGCGGTCCACCGTGATGGTTTTTGCTGCGTCGTCATATGCGATCAGCAGCCCGCCTTCGCCATTCTCCCGGGCGAAGAGATGAAGCGCCAGATCCCCGCCCCGGCTGATCACCTCCATTTCGCATACGCGGGGAAGAAGATCGGTGGCTTCAAGGTCCAGCTTCTTCCCGCGCAGCGCGCGAAGCGCGTCCAGGGGCTGCTGGATCAGCCGCCTGTCCCGCACCCGCAGTTCCCGGGGAAGCGTCAGGCAGCCGGACCAATCCTCCTCGTCCGTGGGATAAGCCGCGTCCGGCAGCCCCATCCAGGCCACCAGCGTGGCTTTGTTTTTGTCATTCGGGTTTGCGGCGCACTCCGCCGCGTAGGAATCAAAGCCGAAGTCCAGCACATGGAAGCTGGTGTTGTCCGGGGTGAAGGTCAGCGTGTCCCAATCCATATGCCCCAGCAAATAGCCGTTATGGTGGACCGTGCCGCCCCGTCCCGGCAGCGTCAGATGCTGCGGGCAGAACAGCAGCACGTCGTACCCGCTGATGGTCTCGATGGACGGGCATTCCCACATGTCGCCAAAGTCCTCAAAGCCGGGAACCTTGAGTTGTCCGGCGAATGCCCAGCCCTCCGTGGGCGCGTTGGAGCGGTAGATGATGACGCAGCCTTTTTTCTGCTTGGTCTGCGCGCCGATCACGAGGTAGTATGTTCCGTTTTCTTTGTTGCGGATGATCTTGGGGTCGCGCTGGTGCTCGGTATAGCCGCCGTTGGGGCCAAAGAGCGGCGGAAGCTTCACCGCCGTCCCATCGTCCTTCAAATCCACCACGCAGGTATAGGATTTCCGTGTCCAGTCCTCGTCCCGGTGATTGCCGGTGTAAAAGAGATAGAGGGAATCCTCGGTGGGCAGCGCGGAGCCGGAATACGCCCCTTTATTGTCGTATTCCGTATCCGGCCGGATGCAGACGCCCGCGTTCTTCCAGGTCACCAAATCCCCGGATACCGTGTGATACCAGTATTTCAGCCCGTGCACCGCCCCCCAGGGACACCACTGATAAAACAAATGCCACCATCCGTCGTGCAAGACAAAACCGTTCGGGTCGTTCAGCAGGCCGGTGATGCTTTGAATATGGTACTGCTGGCGATAGTCCGACCGGCTGATGCGGTCATGCAGCGGGCGGATCTCTTCGGCGCTCTTCAGGATACGGTATCGCTCTTCCTTCGTCCAGGTTTTCATCCTTCGTCCTCCTCCCTTTTTTCCGTGAATCCCGGTCATCCATCCAACCGGTAGCGATAGGAGATCATGTCATATTCCCGGCTGCCCCATCTGTGCGTGCCCTCCCGATACGCTTTTCCGCCCATTTTTTCATAGAATTTCCTTGATTCATGATTCTCTTTGAGGCACCATACGATCATCGTTTTCTTTCCGGCTTTTCTGAAACCGTCCATGGCATGCAGCATCAAGGCCCGGCCGATCCCGTTTTTCCGCTTTGCGTATCGGACGTATAGCGCAATGATTTCGCAGTCGGCCGCTTCATCGTCCGTCTCCTCGCTCCATGCGTAACCCAGGACCTCATCCCGATCGGCTGCAACTGTAAATTTCCGGTATCTCCTGATCTCGATCTCAAATCGCTGCGCCGCGCTCAAAGAATCCAGGAAATCATCGTCCATGATCCCCCTGTATGCGGTTTGCCAGTCTTCCACCATGATCTCCGCGATTTGCATGACGTCTTCTTCTTTTGCCTGCCTGATCGTCATTTCCTTTTCCTTCCCCGGCCGCGGGTTCCCCCTGTTCCGTATCCGCGTCTTTTTTCCGTATGCGCATAAAACGCTGTTTTCATCGATTTGCCGATCATGCTTACAGCACAAACATCAGCCAGATGATCGGGTACGCCTTTCTGATATCCCGCCCCACCAGCAAGTACACGCATCCATAGGCCAGGGCGGAAAGCATGATCCCGACGCCCGCCGCGCTGCCCTTGGTGAAGAAATGGGCGATCCCCCAGGTCACGGCGGCCAATATGCCCCCGTACGGAATATGCTTACAGCGAAACCATCGCTCAAAAGCCTCCTGCCCGAACACGATAATCAGCAGGACAAGCGCCGCCTCGAAGCAATAGTAGATATATTGGAAGATAAACTTGGCCGGCCCGTTCGCGTTGAATTCCCGGACGACCTTGCTTCCGTTCCAGTCCAGCCACGAGTAAATGAGGCTGGCGATCACCAGCGCGGCGACCGCGCCCCACTGCCAAGCGGACGGCTTTTCCTTCTTTTCAAACAGGCCGTTGCCATACCGCTTCCGAGCAAAACGGATGATGCCCCAGCTCATCAAGCCCCAGACGGCGCAGGTGACGATCCAGTGCGAAATATGCTGTGGATCCGTCCAGGCCTGCATGGGCGCATGGTACAAAAGCGGCTCCAGAACAAAAGCAAGGATAACCTCCATGCCAAGGCCGGCAAAGGCCAGCATGGCTAAGATCAGATACGCCGAACCGCCTGTCTTTTTCATCGCGCTTATCTCCTCGAACCGGAATGATGTATTACAGACAAAGCAGATAGATCAAAACCTTATGCCCCTTGGCATTTTCATAGAGATACCCGTCCGTTTCAAATCCGAGTTTTTCATGCAGTGCAATGCTTGCCGCGTTATCTGCTCTCACCTGATCCAGAATGATGCGATATCCGCGTTTTCTCGCGAGTTCTATCATTAGTTTCATGCCTTCTGCCGCATATCCTTTGCCCCTTTCGTCAGAGAAAACCTCCACGCCGATCGATGCGGCTTTTTTTGTCTTTTCATAAAGGGAAATGCTGCCAACGACCGAGACATTCGCCACCAATGCGAGCATCTCGAAATACTTGCCTTGAAAGGTTTTTGATTCCCAGGCTTTTATCATCCCTTCGACTTCTTCCATCGAGGCTTCGGTTATCTGCTTTTCTCGGATAACGGCTGCATCCTGCCCGGTAAACGGACGCAGCGCCAGCCTTTCAGTCTCGATCATGTTTTTCCTCCGGTAAATCATAAAACCGGCCTTTTGCCGCGGCCAATCACCGTATATTCCATTCCGTTTTCACAATGTTCGGATCGGTAGAGGCATACATCCTTTACGGTCATCGCTGCCTGTGGTATGCAAATATCCGAGAGGATCAGGTTTTCCGGCACGATCGGCTTTCGCACCAGGGTTATGTGCGGATTGAACTCCCGGCGGTCAAAGGGGATCTCCGCCTCGGTCAGCGCATGCCGGACCTGGAGGGCCAGGCCGTTCAGGGCATCCGAGGGCTCCATGCCGGCCCACAGCACTTTGGCAGCCGGAAAGATGCCCAGGTGCGACAGCGTGATGGAAAAAGGCTGCTGGACCGACGGCAGAAGCCCTGTCATGTCTTCCGGCCACATGCCGATGAACGCCAGCGTCAGATGCAGATTGGCCGGCGTCAGGTATCGCCCGGCCACCCCGGCAGCCCGCAGCCGATCCTGCAAAGTGGCCAGAGCATCCCGAAACGCGGGCGCAGGCTGTAAAGCGACAAAGATCCGCATCATAGGCCAGCCCCTCAGCGGTTCGCCCACGCGTAGCAATAGGCCTGGGTCCGGGCCGCAAAAGGCTCCGTCCGCAGCAGCTGTTTGATTTCCTCCTTCGTGTACCAGCCGGGGACGATTTCCTCCGCGTCCGAAGTGCTCTTGCGGAATTCCCCCTCCGCCACGCCAAAGACGCAGACGTTCCGCTCGTTGGAAAACCCGACGGCGCTGTAGCTGTTGTCCAGGACGTTGTCGATTTTCACGAGCCGCAGCCCGGTTTCCTCCCACAGCTCGCGCCTTGCGCTCTCCTCCGCGCTCTCGCCCGGGTCGATCAGCCCGGCCGGGAAATTGTAGATCCACTGCGCCATGGCCATGCGGAATTCCCGGTTGACCAGGATGCGTTCCCCGCTTTCGTCCGTCAAAACCATGACCACGGCGTTCGCTTGCCTGTTCTGCAGATCCTCCAGCGTCCGGATATTGCCATTCCGGCTGATGATTTCATAGGTCTTCGGGTTCCCTTCCGCGGTGATGTAATCCACATCATAGCGGGTGATGAATTTTCCCTCGTGTATCTTGCGAATCCCCCGGTATTCCATGCTGTTCCTCCCGGCTGCGGATATATTTCATATTGAAACGATGATGCCCGGCATGCCCCCTTCGGGGCCGCCGAGGCAGAAAACTCCGCTTTCAATCATTTTTATATGCTTTTGATCCTTCGCTGTTTATGCCAGTATTTCCGCCTGTTTCTTTTTGCTGAAGCTTGCCAGTATCAGGCCGTAGGATTTATCCAGCAAGCGTTTCAATACATCATCCGGCACTTCGCCGTCCGGATTGATGGAATTCCAATGCACCTTATTCATGTAGTGACCCGGATAAATATCCTTATACTGCTCCCGGAAAAACGCGCCCTCAACCGGTTCAAGCTTTAACGTAATGCAATAAGGCACGCCCGCCTCATCACAGCACACCGCCGCAAACATCTTATCTTCGATCCGATACCTGATCCAATTCCAATTTTCAAGATTTTTATTCACGCCTTTTTTGGATAATAAGTATTCGTCGATCCAATGATACCTCATAACGCGGCATTCACCTCCGTTTTCCGTCTGTCCGACAAGCTTCGATTCATCGTCTGACAACATTTTAACACACCTTCTCTTGTCCCGCAAGGTGTCACGGAATGCCGCGCATCCTGCCAAGGATCCTTCCGGCGGTTCTGATCCTGGCGCATCTGCCCCATGAAGAGAGGCGCGGGCAAGCTTACCCGCGCCTCCAAGGCATTACGGCTGTTTATGGCAGGACGTGGCCATGGGACAGCAGCCGCAGTTCCCGCCGCAGGAACATTTCCCCTGTTTTTTATCCTTGCGCAGCCGGACGACGATCCACGTCACAAGGCCGATCAGCAATATGCTGACGATGATCGTTCCCGCGTTTTCCGCAAGCCAACTGAACATATCCTCATACCCTCCTTGTCAGCCTGGTGGCCTCCTGGTACTTTTTGAAGAACAGCATGTAGATCATTGCGCCCAGCACGCCCAGGGCGGCAATCAGGCCAATGATATTCACATGCCCGGTGAACAGATTGCCGAACTGATAGATCATCAGGCTCACGGCGTAGGCAAAGCCGCACTGATAGGCGATGGCGAACCAGGTCCAGCCCGCGTTGTTCATTTCCCGCTTGATCGCGCCGATGGCCGCAAAGCAGGGCGCGCACAGCAGGTTGAACACCAGGAAGGCGTAGGCGGCGATGCCGGTGAAGGAGGCGGCCAGGTTCGCGTAGGCTGCCGTGCCGCCGTAGAGGATGCCCATGGTGCCCACGATGTTTTCCTTGGCGATGAGGCCGGTGATGGAAGCCACCGTGGCCTGCCAGGTGCCAAAGCCCAGCGGTGCGAAGATCCAGGCAATGACGCTGCCGACTTTAGCCAGGATAGACAATTCCAGTTCCTCTTTCTCCAACATACGGAACGTGCCGTCCGCCACACCGAAGCGGCTGAGGAACCACACCAGGATGGTGGACAGCAGGATGATGGTCCCGGCCTTTTTGATGAAGCTCCACCCGCGTTCCCACATGGAGCGAAGCACGTTGCCCAGCGTGGGCCAGTGGTATGCCGGAAGTTCCATAACGAAAGGCGCGGGTTCCCCGGCGAAGCGTTTTGTTTTTTTGAGGATGATACCGCTGATTACAATCGCTGCCATGCCGATGAAATAAGCGCTGGTTGCTACCCAGGCGGAACCGCTGAAAACTGCTCCGGCGATCATCGCGATAAAGGGCACCTTCGCACTGCACGGGATGAATGTTGTCGTCATGATGGTCATGCGCCGGTCGCGCTCATTTTCAATGGTGCGGCTGGCCATGATGCCCGGCACGCCGCAGCCTACGCCGACAAGCATAGGAATGAAGGATTTGCCGCTCAGACCGAACTTGCGGAAGATCCGGTCCAGCACGAAGGCAATGCGGGCCATGTAACCGCAGGCTTCCAGGAAGGCCAGCAGGAAGAACAGCACCAGCATCTGAGGCAGGAAGCCCAGTACTGAACCGACGCCCGCCACAATGCCGTCCAGGATCAGACCTTTCAGCCAGTCAGCCGCGCCCACGGCGTCCAGACCCTTTTCCACCAGCGCCGGGATGCCGGGCACCCAAACGCCGTAGTTAGCCGGGGCTGGCGCGCCCACGTCGGATTTATACCCATCCTCTGTGCTCAGGTATTCTGCCACGGCAGCCTGAAGATCCGCTTTCCCGGTATCCGGATGCTCCTCAGTCGATAACGTTTCGTCATCCTGGGTGATATAGGTCACGCTGGCATCCTCCGGTACGGCAGCCATCAGGGCGTTCAGGGATGCCTCCGGGTTCTCTTCATCGATTTCCACTTCATACTGTTCCGCGAACGCGGAAATAATAGCGTCGGTATCGCCATAACGTTCAGACGCTTCACTGTACTGGGCAGCGCCATTGCCGAAAAGATGAAACCCGTCGCCGAAAAGATTGTCATTCACCCAATCCGTTGCAGGCGTGCCCACCGCCACCATGGCGATCCAGTATACCGCGAACATGATCAGAGCAAAAATGGGCAGGCCCAGGAAACGGTTGGTGACCACCTTATCGATTTTGTCCGACGTGCTTAAGCTGCCCGCGTTGTGCTTGCGGTAGCAGGACTTGATGACCTGGGCGATGTACACGTAACGTTCATTGGTGATGATGCTTTCCGCGTCGTCGTCCAGCTCCTTTTCGGCGGCGGCGATGTCGGATTCGATGTGCTTCATGGTGTCCGGGGCGATGTTCAGCTGCTCCAGCACCTTGTCGTCCCGCTCGAACACCTTGATGGCGTACCAACGCTGCTGTTCTTCGGGCAGATCGTGCACGATGGCTTCCTCGATGTGGGCCAGGGCGTGCTCCACCGGGCCGGAGAAGGTGTGCTGCGGAACGGTTTTCGTTCCCTTCGCCGCCTGGATGGCCGCCTCCGCCGCGTCCAGGACGCCGGTGCCCTTCAGGGCGGAGATTTCCACGACTTTGCAGCCCAATTGTTTTGCCAGATCGGCTGCGTTCAGCTTATCGCCGTTCTTCTTCACCACGTCCATCATGTTGATGGCCACCACCACGGGAATGCCCAGCTCCACCAGTTGGGTGGTCAGGTACAGGTTGCGTTCCAGGTTGGTGCCGTCAATGATGTTCAGGATGGCGTCGGGCCGTTCGTTGATCAGGTAATTCCGGGCCACCACCTCTTCCAGGGTGTAGGGAGACAGGCTGTAAATTCCCGGCAGGTCGGTGATGGTGACGCCGTCATGCTTTTTGAGCTTCCCTTCCTTCTTTTCCACCGTAACGCCGGGCCAGTTGCCCACGAATTGATTGGAGCCGGTCAGGGCGTTGAACAGGGTGGTTTTCCCGCTGTTGGGATTGCCCGCCAGGGCGATTTTGATATCCATTGTATCGTTCCTCCTGTTATAAGCTTCCAATTAGATAAAACTAACTTTCGAGCAAAAAAGAATCACTCCACCTCGATGCTTTCGGCATCCGCCTTCCGGATGGACAATTCGTATCCGCGCACGGTGATTTCGATGGGGTCGCCCAGCGGAGCCACCTTGCGCACGAAGATCTCCACGCCTCTTGTAATGCCCATGTCCATGATCCTGCGCTTCACCGCGCCTTCACCGTGGATCCTGACCACTTTCGCCTTGCCGCCCACCGGTACTTCTCTCAGGTTCTTCATTCTCTTCCGCCTCCATCTTAAATCATGATCTTGCGGGCCATTTCATCGTTGATGGCCACGCGGGATTCCTTGACCTTGACGATCACATTGCCGTTCATGGCTGTGATCACGGTTACATTGCCGCCTACAACAAACCCAAGGTTTTCCAGATGCTTTTTCACTTCCGGACCGCCGCCGATCCTGCGGATAACGGATTCTTCCCCGGGCGTCGCATAGCTTAATGGCATCATCCTGCCCCCTCCCATCCAAACGCATACGCACAGTCATCCGCGATTGTTAGAATATGCTAACCACCGCGACTCATATTATAGTTAGGGTAGCCTAACATGTCAAGCATTTTTTCATTTTTTTATGAAATTTATTTGTTGCGAAGTTACGATACGCCGACAGGATGAATCCTTCCGGCAATCCGCAATATTAACTGCCGATCCAGATTTTTTTCATCCATCGGACATTTTGCCCTTGACAGGGGAGGAGCGGTCGGTTATAATAATTGCGCACAAGCAAATTGTGCACAATGCATTTGGGAGGATGAAGGAACAATGGCGGGCGAAACAGGCTCTTACGACGCGCTGAAGCTGGAAAATCAGGTGTGTTTCCCTCTGTACGCCTGTGCCAAGGAGCTGGTGCGTCAATATGGGCCGTACCTGAAGGACCTGAACCTCACCTACACCCAGTACATCGTGATGATGGTGCTGTGGGAAAAGGAAACCGTTTCTTCCCGGGAGCTTGCCGCATGTCTCCACCTGGACTACGGCACCCTGACGCCGGTGCTAAAACGTTTGGAGCAGGCGGGGTATTTGACCCGGGCGCGGACCAAAGAGGACGAGCGGCTTTTGACGCTGACGCTGACGGAGAAGGGCAAAGCGCTCAAAACCAGCGCCGTTGCGATCCCCCCGGCTATTGCGGCATGCATGGGATTGACGATGGAAGAATTCGGCATGCTGTATCAACTGACCTATAAGGCGCTCAAACACATGGAAGAAAGAAATGTTGAAGGAGGAAAAAACAATGTCTGTGTATGATTTCAATGTGAAGGACAGGAAAGGGAATCAGGTTTCTTTGAACGAATACGCCGGGAAGGTGCTGCTCATCGTCAACACGGCCACGGGCTGCGGCTTTACGCCCCACTACGAACCGCTGGAGGCCATGTACAGGGAATTCAGGGATCAGGGCTTTGAGATCCTCGATTTCCCCTGCAATCAGTTCGCCAATCAGGCCCCGGGCTCCGAGGACGAAATCCATCAGTTCTGCACCCTCAAATTCGGCGCCGAGTTCCCCCAGTTTGCGAAGATCGACGTGAACGGCGAAAATGCCGACCCGCTTTTTGCCTATCTTTCCGCGGAAAAGCCCTTTGCGGGCTTTGGCAAGGGCCTCAAAAACGCCGCCCTGAACAAGTTCGCGGACATGAACAATAAGCAGTTCGGCGACAAGGCGTACATCAAATGGAACTTCACCAAATTCCTGGTGAACCGTCAGGGCCATCTGATCGCCCGGTTCGAGCCCACCACAGACATGCGGGAAGTCCGGGCAGCGGTGGCCGCGGAGCTTGGGAAGAAAGCATAAGCGGAAAGGATGGAAAAAGCATGAAAGCAGCAGTGCGGTATTACACCAAAACCGGGAACACCAAGCGCCTGGCGGAGGCCGTCGCCGATGCCCTGAACGTGGAGGCGCTGCCCCTGAGCGCGCCGGTGACGGAGCCGGTGGACGTCCTGTTCCTGGGCAATTCCTATTACGCCTTCACGATCGACCCGGAAGTGCGGCAGTTTATCCGGTCTTTGGATAAAACCAAGGTGGGCCGTATCGTCAATTTCGGCTCGGCGGCCATGATGAATTCCACCTGGAAAAAGGTCAAAGCCGAGGCGGATAAAGCGGGGATCCCCATGGAGGAGAGGGAATTTCACTGCAAAGGCGAATTCAAAGGCATCCACAAGGGCAAGCCGGACGCGGAAGACCTGAAAGCCGCTGCGGCCTTCGCCCGATCCATTGTCAGCAAAGCATAAGGAGGAAGAACAGAATGAAAGCGCTTGTCACCTATTTTTCCGCCGGCGGCGTGACCGCCAGGCTGGCCAAGCGGCTGGGCGAAGCGTTGAACGCCCCTTGCTATGAGATCCGGCCCGCGGTGCCCTATACCCGGGAAGACCTGGATTGGACCAACAAACACGCCCGTTCCACCGTTGAAATGCAGGATAAAGCCTGCCGCCCCGCCCTCAGGGATACCGATGCGCCGGTCTCGGACGCGGATGTGGTTTTCGTGGGCTATCCCGTCTGGTGGTATCGGGAGCCGTCCATCATCGACAGCTTCCTGGCCGCTTATGATTTCAGCGGCAAAAAGATCGTGCTTTTCGCCACCTCCGGCGGCAGCGATATCGGCACGGAAGCGCCCGCCCGCGCGGCCAAGATCAGCAATACAGCCGTCCTGCCCGGCAAGCGGTTCTCAGCCAACGCGTCCGTGGAAGAGTTAAAGGCGTGGGCGGAACAGTTTTGATCCTTTCCTCCCTCAATCCGTCGGATAAGCTGCATCCCATCCGTAAGGATCCGAAATATGAACGGTTCCTCAATATGAAGAAATGGGCGAAGATGAAAAGAGTGAGATTTGCAGATATTCGGAAAAACTGGGTCTTCCATATGAGTTTATCAGGTTTTCGAGATCAGAAGATCAGTGAAAAAAACAAATACCGGTTTTCGAAAGACCTGTTTTTATTGATCGGCGAATCTCATGTTCACAAGCCATTCGATCCCCGACTCCGTTTGATCGGCGCCCGGGTTCCGGTTGGTCATCACAACGGAAATTTCTTTTGTGCGGCAGTTCATCTTCATCATGCACTGGCCGTTTTCTCCCCAGCCTTGCGATATTAGGATATCTTCTCCGCCTGTGAACACGCCAAGGCCTGTCCAGGGGAAATCCTTCGCCGGCCGCGCCATCTCCCGTGCCGATCCCGCCTTAAGGAAGGCGCTTTCGCCATGAAGCGCTTTCACAAACTCCCCCGCGATCCCAAGCAGCTCCTTCGGCGTGCTCCACAGCCCGGACGCCGCCAGATCGGGAACCGGAGGAAATCTGCCCGGGATGGGCAGGAAGCTTTCGTCATAGCCGGCCGCCATCCTGTTTTCAAAACGCGCCGCGTTCCCGGAGGAGGCAAAGAAAGTGCTTTTGAGTGCCAGCGGATCAAAAACGATCTCCCGGGCGATCTCTTCAAACGCCTGACGCCCGGCTTCCTGCAGCAGCTGCTGCAAAACGCAGTATCCGGCATCGGAATACTCAAAAGCGGTCCCCTGGGGCTTTTCCGCCCGCGCCGGGCGTCGATTGTAAGCCGTCCTTCCTTCCAGAATGTCCTCCAGGCTGACGGAAGGATCACCGCGGCGGAGCCCCGAGAACGCTTCTTCACCATCCACGATGCCGGCCGTATGGGACAGGATCGATCGGATGGAAGCATCGCTCCGTGTCCCCTCCACGGTAAGCAGTTTCCATCGGTGCAGGTACTGATTGGCAGGGAGATCAATATCGATCAGTTTTTGCTCATGCAGCTTCATGACGCAGATCGCTGTGACAAATTTGGAGATGGAGCATGCGGGGAATACCGTGTTTTCATCCACGAAAACCTGGTTTTCCCGATCGGCAAATCCCCAGTATTCCGCGTTTTCTTTTCCCGCGGCATCCGCCCATGCGCAGCCTATCCCCGGAAACCGTTCAATGATCTGCTGTTTCATTTTTTGTTCAGCTCCTTGAAAAAAATCAAATGATCGATCAGAAGCATCCGTTTTCATCATGGCATGCGCAGGGACATCGGCTGAAGATCGATCAGCCCCTCCCTCCTGTCGGCGGAAGCACTGCCAAAGGCGGAGAGCGCCGTCATCGCGGCAAGGATAAGCAAGATCCGTCATGGCCTTTTCATCGTTCGTTTGCTTCCCATCCTTTATACAACCAGACGTTTTATCGTCTCCCAATCAAAGCAGCGGGTATAGTTTTCGCCGGGAAACGCGCATTGACGATTCCACGGACGATCAAAGACCATCACCTTCAATGCAGGCAGGTGCTCAAAAAAGCGGAATGCCGCCGGCGAATCCTCGACGGCGTAATCAAACCGCATTTTGTAATAATCTTCGAGTTCAAGGCTGAAATCGCTGTTTTTGATAAAGCTGTCCCGCCCATACTTATTCAGGCAGTACAGCTTGGCGCGTTCAAGGCCGTGAACATCCAGCCATGTCCGCGACGGATCATACGCGCTGAACGGACGCCCTGTGATGATGGATACATCATGGCTTTTGTCAAGCCAACCGTTGATGGTTTTGGATGCGCCCGGCGTTTCCGCAAATGACAGAAGCGACGCCGGTCTGTGCGCTTCCATCATCATCTGTTCATACTGCTCATCCGTCAGCGAAAACGATTTTTGCAGATCAAAGTACCTGATATCCCCGTATGGGATGTTCTTTCCATACATTTCCGCCACAAGCCCTGTGAAGTACCGTCCGGTTTCGCACAGGCAATCGTCAAAATCAACGTAAATCTTCATATCCCGTCATCCTTATCTTTTGTTTCAGCGCTTCACAAATCCGGCTTGATCGCGAAGGCGCAGCGGATACCCGGCGTCGTAGTTCTCCGCAAAGAAAAACTCGGCCCGGCATTCCTTGGGAATATACACGATGCTCCACATGGTTTTTTCATAACTGCCGTCACCCTGAGGATAATTCTTCTGCGCGACGGATTCAAGCAGCGATTTCACCGCGGCTTCGTTCGCCGTCCCATCCCAGGCTGTGAGCGTATCGAAGCGGATATGCGATTGCCGGGAACCCACGCCTTGCTTTTCGCTCTCGCACAGGTAATGATTGGTGACCGCCTTCGTTTCCGTCACCAGCATTTCCCCGTTCACATATTCCACGACCACGCTTTTGCCCGCCGCGTCCGCGATGGAAAAATGATGCGCGGAAGCCATGGAAGAATGCATGTCGTACTGCCGGAGCAGCGCGATCGCTTCATCCACGGTCGCGGCCCGGTCCAGCAGCAGGCGGATGGCCGTGGTGGTGGTCAGGTCGGCTTTATCGGTCTGCTGGTGGGTTTCTTCCTGATCGCCCGCCATCAGGTCGGCAATCATCAGTCCCTTTTCGTTCATGCCGTCCACAGGCACGTAAATCGCCGCCAGCGCCTGCATTTTGTCCATCATGGAGCCGTCCGGACGGTAATCCTCCCCAAACCCCAGGAAATCCAGGTTGCAGGTGGACACCGATTCATACCCATCGGAGGGCTTGGTGTGCACGATGATGGTCTGGCAGGCTCCCCAATCGAAGTTGCGGCCAAAGAAGGTATCGCCCCGGCCGTTCGTCAGGCAGATGGTGGAGCAGCCGAAAGCCCCGGTCTGTATCTTGTTTTCTCCCTTGTAGAAGCCGTGGGAGAGAAACTTGGTCAGGTAATCCGCCACAGCGGCATCGCTGGCCGCGCCGCCCTGTTTGAGGAATTGGTCAAACCCGTAATCCCCGGTGTATTCCATGCAGTATAGGCCGTCCTCCAGCTTTTGCACTGTGTTCGCGGCGCTGATAAAGGTTCCGAACATCACCCAGCCGCCAACCAGGACGATCATGAGCAGCGCCGCCACGATCCCCCCGATCCACGCGGCGATCCTTTTTCCTTTGCTTTTCTTTTTACCTGTCATTCTCGTTCTTCCTCCGATCTTGATCCATAAGTCATAATGAAGCGCATCACATCCTACAATACTTTCTGCATCACTACGGCGTCTTTATAGATCCCATTTACATAAAAATATTTTTTATATATTCCTATATCAATAAATCCCATTTTATGGTACAAACGGATGCCTCTTGCATTATCGGAGATCACTTCCAGTTCTATCACCCTCAGCTCCATCTTCTTTGCTTGCTCGATAATTCTTTTAAGCATTTCTGTCCCAATTCCCTGATTCCAGTACGCCTTTTTTACGGAAATCGAGAATTTGGCCCTATGGCGGATTCTTGCCGCATAATATCCCTCTAATTCTGCTCTCGCAATGATCTGGCCGTTGTCAAGAGTGATCAGAACAATACTGTTCTGAGCGTCTTTGCTCATAGCCAATTTCCGTTTTACGCCTTCAATTGGAACATTGAATTCATTTTCTCCATGTAACAAATGATCAGATTCTCCGCCCACTTGATTCAGGTAGAGAATCATTTTCTCTGCATCCTCTGAAACAGCCTCTCGAATGATATACGGATGATCCATTGAATCCCTTCCTCTCCGATAACCCTATCTTGATCGACGTATCAAAACGCCTTTCATATCCATTCCTGAAGGAGTTCTCTCAGAGCCCTGATTTTCAGATACGGCGTTTCCACATCGGAAGCCGGATCGGCCGCGATCAGGATCGGCGTGATGCCCAGGGCCGCCGCCCGCACAAGCTGCGGATATTCCGCAGCCAAAGCGCCGCCGCTGGTTCCCACGAGATACACTTTACTGAGGGCAAGATGCGCGCACAAAGCATGGACCTGCCTGGCCCATTCGTACCACAGATCGGCAGGCCGGGCGGCCAGACGATCGGATCGCCCGCAGCCAAGACAATCCATCGTGATCACACGGTGTTTTTCGGCCGGCATCGGAATGATCGGATCGAGCCTCCTTGAGGAAGCCGTATTGCCGTGCAGCAGCAGCGGCTTGCCCGCGCCGCAGCTTTCGTAATAGATCGGATGGTTGTCATAGGGAAATTTCTTTCCAGCCCTCATCGCACATCCATTCAAGCGTTATTTCCTCATTATTCTATCTTCGGTTTCCGCCCATCTTTTGAGGATCTCATACAGTTCGTCGAAAGACGAAGCGCAAAAATCAATAGCATACGCGCGCATGGCATCGGCGACGTCCCCGGCAGGCATGAACCACACGGAACGCAGGGAAGCGTTTTTCGCGCCGAGCATGTCCGACGAGAGGGAGTCGCCGATCACGATGCAGGATGCTTTGGGCTCTCCAATCCGTTCAAGGCAGATATCAAAGTATGCTTTGGACGGCTTTGCCACGCCCATGTCTTCGCTGACGAACAAGCCGTCTATGTACCGATCAAGCCCCGTAGACGCGATCCTGCCCTTGGCGTTCACGGTCGCCCCGTTGGTAATGACATAGATCCTCGCATCCCCGATCCCGCTCTTGATCTTCTTCACGAATTCCAGCGCGCCGTCCATGAGCACGCCGTTTATTGACATGGTTTTGATGAAATCATCGTTGACCTTCATCGGATCGAGCGCTGCCGCGTCGCCCCCGCACCACGAAAGCACATCCACAAAACGCAGGGTAAAGAGCTCGGTCCTTGATATCTTTCCTTGTTCAAGCTCCAGCCAGAGGGATCGATTGTATGCCTTAAACGCCTGATAGATTTCCTCCGAGAACGAAAGGCCGTTTGCTTTTAGCACGATTCCAAGGGCTTTATGCTCGGATGCGTGAAAATCAAGCAATGTCTGGTCGAGATCAAAGAGGAAGTTGTGATGCATGGTCATTGCCTTTCCTATATCAGAATCGTATCCCCATGATTCTGCACTGTTCGGCGTTCCATTCCGTCCATTCGCGGTAGAGCTCCGAAAACGGCTTGCCGAAGACCATTTTCATCGCGCTTGGATCGACGTCCCAGTTATTGAACACCGTATCTTTGCCGTATGCGTCCACAAGATACGCGATCATGCCGGACGCCTCGCAAAGGGAAAGCTCGCCCGGCTTCAGGTTCTTATCCATTTTTTCCGTGCGCACGATCGTTTCGTTCATAACGGCATAGTAGCGTTGTCCGACCAGTCCGCCGTTTGCCGCAAGCGCGCCAAGCCCGAAATACAGCTTCCGGGGATCGATACTATTCTCCGCTTCGTCCCACGACTGATCCCACATCACCGGGGGATAACCGGCGATTTCAAAGCCCATATTTTCGGACCGTCCCAGCCGGTTTTTGCAGACGAAATTGACGACGTACTCCGCCACGCCCTCCGCCCAGAAACCGAATTGCGTGCGGGTTTGGGCGCAGTGCATGGTCAAATAGTGCACGTACTCATGCAAAAGCGTGATACGCGCGTTTTCCCATCCGTTGAACAAAGTGATGATATTTCTTCTTCCGTTATAATACGCGTTCGCCGTATCGGCCATCCCGTCTTTGCCGCAAAAGTCGGTCAGGATATCGACAGCCGGGATCTCATCGGGGATAAAGCCTTTCAGAGCCGCGCGTGCTTCCTGCATATCCGCCTCGGCGTCGGCCAGCATCGCATACAGCCCTTCAAAGAACGCGTCCTCGCCAAGCAGCTCGATATCCGCTTTCGCAGCATACCACGTTGCCGAGTCCGTTTCGACCAAATAGGGATGTGTGTCCGCCCGTTCGCCCGTGTTCTCCGTCCGCTTAAACCCCTGCTGTTCCGCGCAGCCGCAGGCCAGCATTGCGATCAGCACCGCACCGAGCAACACAAAAGCCGTTCTTCTCATTCCTGTCCTTCTCCTTTCCCGCTATCCAATGCAAAAGATAGGCAGTGCATGGTTAAAGGCCGCGCTTTTTTGCCGGTATTTTAAGTGCAGCTGTTTTCATACTGCTTGCTCCTTTTAACATCGGATGAAGCGCTCAGCATTTTTTCTTTCCAATAGGTATCCCGGCAAACCGGAAGTTCCTGTTCAGTTCATTTCTACCAGAACCGCTTTATCCGGTGAAAAATAATCGTCCGAATTGCTGCTGATCCCCGCAGCCTGATATGCCTGATCGAAGGTTATCTCCTCTAAATTGCTTAAATATACGAAAGATGAATCCACAGCCGCGTTCGGCATTCTGCCATCAATCTCAAGCCGGTATTTATACAATCGGTCCTCACACATCCACGTCCCGTCCGTCATCTCATAGTATGTTTTCATATTCCCCTCTATCGTGTTTTTAACAGCGGCTTTCTTTGTACATCCAGAAAATGAGATGGCCAACAGGAGACACAGCAGCATCATTGCAATTTTTTTCATGTTCATCCCTCCGCTTTTTATTTGGCCTCGGCTTCTTCGCTGAAATCCGTGTCCATGGCAATTTGCAGCCTGTAATCCGGATACGCTTTCTGGACGGTTTCGCATACGTCCCGGTACACCTGTTTGCGGTCCTTGGCGTCAAAGCTCACCACGATGTCGAACCGGATCGTCTTTTCCGCCTGATCCAGATAGAAGCCGTGCATTTGAAGCACATACGGGTTTTCGGCCGTGATCTGGGCCGCCTTTTCCCGGGCGGCCGCCGCCGCCGGGTCCTTCGTGTTATAGGAATACACGCCGACGGCTGTGAGAAGCACATGATGCTTTTCCAAAACAGTCACTGTGACTTTTCGGATGAGCTTGTCCAGGTCGTCCGCGGAGAGGGTGTCCGGCACCTCGATATGGACGGAGCCGTTGTAGGCGTCCGGCCCGTAATTGTGCAGCACCAGGTCATACGCGCCGCTGATTTCCGGATAGCCGGCGATGGTCGCCTTGATGTCCCGGGCAAGCTGCGCGTCGGCCCTCTCCCCCAGGATTTTGGACAGCGTCTCGCTCAGCATCCCGATCCCGGATTTGATGATCACCGCGGCGATCACCGCGCCCAGCCACGCTTCCAGGGAAACATGGAAAATCAGATAGATGCCGGCGGCCAGCAGCGTAGACGCGGAAATCACGGAATCCAGCGTCGCGTCCTCGCCGGAATTGACGAGGGAATCGGAATGGACTTTCTCCCCGACGCGCTTCACATACCGGCCCAAAACGATTTTGACCAAAACCGCAACGGCCACGATGATGAGGGAAAGGGCGGAGTAGTCCGGCGTTTCGGGACTGATGATCTTTTTTATAGATTCCACGAACGCGGTGACGCCCGCGTACAGCACCAGCAGCGAAATCACCATGGCGCTCAGGTATTCGATCCTGCCGTAGCCGAAGGGATGCTTCCTGTCCGGCTCTTTCCCGGCCAGCTTCGTCCCCACGATGGTGATGACGGAGCTGGCCGCGTCCGACAGGTTGTTCACCGCGTCCATCACGATGGCGATGGAATGGGCGGTCAGCCCGACGGCCGCCTTGAAGGCCGCTAAAAATACATTCGCCAAAATCCCAATGACGCTGGTTCTCACGATCACAGCGTCACGGCTGTTTTTTCTTTCCGAATCTTCGTTCCTCACGATCATCCGCCGCCTTTCCCGCTTTAAGTCAGTAATGCCTGCACCTGTTCGCGCTTTTCATACAAGACGCAGCCGCCCCTGTGATCGTCGTTAAGCAGATCGCCGGACTGAAGCGCGGTAAACAGGGAAGAATGCAAGGCGCCTTTCAGGCCCTTCTCCCGAACGTTCACGTCGGAATAGGGCGAGAAGGGACACGGCTCCGCGCCGCCGTGGGAATTGATGTGGAAAAACCCTCTCCCCGCCGCCAGGCACCCGCCGGAACTCTTTTCGTCGCCGGGGAAGGAGATGAACACCATTTCAGGGACTTCCCTGCGCAGGCGGTCGATTTCCCCGGCTAAATATTCCCTTTCGGTATCTCCGGGAGCCAGTTCCTGGCTTTCCTCCGTCACCGGTACGAATTCCACAAAGATGACGGCCTTGCAGCCGCGGTCAGAGAGGCTCTGGATAAAGGAATCGGAGGATACTTCTTTCAGGTTTTCCGTCGTGACCGTGACGGAGGCCCCGAAGATCAGCCCTTTCTTTTGAAAGGCGTCCATGTTGGCGATCAGGCGGTCGTAGATCCCTTTTCCGCGCCTCGCGTCGGTTGCTTCCCGGTTTCCCTCGATGCTCATGATGGGAAGCAGGTTGCGGCAGCGGTCAAACAGGGAAAGATATTTGTCGTCGATGAAGGTGCCGTTGGTGAAGATGGGGAACAGGATGTTGGGGCGCTCTCCGGCGGCCTCGATCACGTCCCGCCGCAGCATGGGTTCCCCGCCCGCCAGCAGGATAAAGCTGATGCCCATATCGTCCGCTTCACTGAAAACCCGGCCCCATTCCTCGCCCGTCATCTGCGCCACCGGTTCCGCGTCCACCGTAGCGTGGTTGCACCGGGAATAGCAGCCCGCGCAGTGGAGGTTGCATTTGCTGGTAATGCTGGCGATCAGGAAGGGAGGGACGTGCTCCCCGTTCTTTTCCGTTTCCGCCCGTCGTTTGGAAGCGGCCCGGCTCGCGGCGGCGAACCGGAGCATAAAGGCGCTTTCTTTCGGGTTTTTGAGCGTGGCCTTGACGGCGTCCTTCACCACCCGCTCCACGCCTTTTGTCATATAAGCCTGTATATCAAAGCTCTGATCCATACTTCGCATTCAATGATCCCTCCGCAATGTCCTTTCTGATAACCACAAATCCTATTGTAATCACGAGCCGAGGAAAATCAATACAAAATCGCTCTCCATTTCTCTCATTATGAGATATAACCGCCTCCGTTTGCGTTTTACTTTTCCAGCGGTCCCTTGTAGGATATGATCCCGCCGATGCTTTTGACGTTCTGATACCCCATCCGCGTAAGGCGGCTCACAGCCCGCCTGCTCCTTGTGCCGCGCAGACAGTAGACGAAAAGCGGCTTGTCCTTCGGCAGCGTTACTTGCTCAATCGCGGACAGGGGCGCGTTGACGGCGCCGGGAATATGGCCGGATCGGAACTCGTCGGCCTCCCGGACATCCAGGAGAACAGCGCCCGGCGTATTCCGGCATTCCTCAACCGCATCGTTTATGCTGGCCCTTTTGAAGAAAAACATTTCCTGCCTCCTCTGCTCCATCCCAAATCCGTATACACCCGCATCCAGAGGAACGGTCCAGCCGCTCACGTTCCCGATCCGCAGGGGCATCGTCAGCCTTTTCTCACAGCGTTCTTTTCATCGCCTCGACAAATGCGCCGAATATTTTTCTGCTGTTTTCGTCCGTCCTGTACGCAAACTCCGGGTGCCATTGGACGGCCCACAGGAAACGCTGATCCGGCTTGTAAAAGGCTTCCACGATGCCGTCGGGCGCGGCGGCCATCACTTGAAGCCCCTTTGCGATGGCCTTCACCGCCTGATGATGATAGCTGTTGACCGGCAAAGTTTCTTTTTCCAGACAAGCATATAACGGAGAATCCCTGTATACCGCCACATCATGCACAGGCTGGTCGTAAGGCGGCTGGCCGTGGTGGTTTGTTTCGGAAGGGTGCTGCAGCGGGAGATCCTGATACAGCGTTCCGCCAAGCGCCGCGTTGATGAGCTGAATGCCCCGGCAGATGCCGAGCACAGGCTTGTCCGCTTCCACAGCTTTTTTCAGCACAACGGTTTCCATCTGATCCCGCTTTTCACAGCAGGAAACAAGCCCCTCCATGGGCTGCTCGCGATAAAGATACGGGGATACGTCGTGACCTCCGGTGAATAGGAACCCGTCGCAGAGTTCCGTCAGCTGCGTCAGTTCCTCCTCGTCCGTGGAGAACGGGAAGATAAACGGAAGCGCCCCGGCCTGATGGAGTCCGTCCATATAGCCCGGCAGCATCCAGATGCTGTCTTTTTCATCATCCCACAACGGCATGACGCCTACGATGGGTTTCTTCTGCTTCATATTTTATGCCCTTTCCGACGGTTCTTGCCATCATAAAACGTTAAACGGGGACTTAGCCGCCATATGCAGCGCTGAAATCCTCTCCCCCGTTCAGCCTGTCTATCAGCTCCATGAAACCCTGCAAGCCATGGTTTTCCAGTCATTCGGCGACATCGTGCTTCGCGTTCAGGTAACGGAAACGCCGATCTTCTTTTGTGCCCGAATAAAACTCCGCCGCCGTATCCATGGCTTCATGCGCGACAGTGTTTTTTCCGTTATCGGTCTGTTCTGCCCACGCTTCCGGTGCGTACTGTTCACGGTAGTCGTTCTGCAGGGCGATCCCCTCGTCGAACCAAGTCGGGATCCGAAGAAACGCTTTTCCCGAAAGCCGTTCGTACAGCTCCGCGTGCGTAAGCTCATGCGCAAGAACGTCAACGGTCAGGTATTCAGCAGAAACGGAAATATAGCTCTTCTTTACGGGAAACAGAACAGTCTGTGTATCGTGGTCTCCGCCGAGCTTTGCAAGCAGTTTTTCATCGTCGCATATCATGATGACCGTGTGATCCAGGCACGTCAATGATCCGAAAAAAACCGCATCACGCGATTTTGCTTCGCCGATCAGGCGGATGATCTCCTCTCTGCTTCCCGCGTAATCCCTGTTCACATAAACATTGTCCGCTATTTCTTCAAAGGAAGCCCTGCGGGAAACGCTCATGCGGTATCCGGTCGGATTGAACTCAAAAAACCAGACCACTGCAGCTGCGATTAGAAAAATGAGCGAGAAAAAAACGATCAAAATGACTTTTCTCTTTTTTGCTTTCATCTCCGGATCCCCCCATCTTCAGCATGACCTGTTCGATTGCCAGGGCGGCTTCATACAGCCTGCACTCATCCTTCCCGTACAGGATCACCGCCTCATTCACGCCGTCCGCGTTTTTCTTTCCTCCCGCCACCGTAACCGTCGGCAGGCCGCAGAAATGCATGATGCTGGTCGGCCCCGTCGTCAGGACGGCGTCATCGTTTTCAATTTCAGCCGTAACCCGTTTAACGGCTTCCCTGCGCGCCTCCAGGGCATCCAGATAGGGTTTCCCCCGAAGTCCGCCCGGCGTCTCATCCAGCGCCGCGCGCAGCAACGTGTCCCCGTACTTCATCATGGTATCCGGATTGGCTTCATAGTACGCGACGATCTCCGCCAGGGTTTTCCTCTTCGCTGTGGATTTTTTCAGATACGCTTCCAGCATCGGCCGAAACTCCCACCGCATGATCGTCACCATTTCAGGCGCCGCCTTCTGATCCACTTCTCCGATCACGGCTCCGCCCGCTTTCAGCCTCTTGAGCAGGCTGTTCAGGAAGCGTTTTCGTCTTCCCGGCAGCGTTTCCCTTTGGGCCCGGTTCACCGCAATGCGAAGTCCGTCCAATTTGAGGGGCTTCAGCTCCGGCAGCGGCTCATCCCGCATGGCGGAATACAGTTTCAGCGCGTCGGTCAGGTCCCGTGCCATTGCCCCCGCGCTGTCCAGCGTCCTTGCAATGGGAATGATCCCCTCTGCCGAAAGCGCGCCCGCCGGCGGTTTCAATCCGCAGATGCCGTTGAACATCGCGCAGGCGGTAACGGAGTGGGACGTATCTGTTCCCACCGCCATCGGCACGATGCCCGCCGCAACCGCCACGGCCGATCCGGAGGAAGAACCGGTGGGCGAAAGCTTGGGATTCACCGCGTGAATCACCTGTCCGCCCCGGGAGCTGTATCCGCCCGGCATGCCCTCGGTTGTGTAATTGGCAAACTCCGTCATGTTGGTTTTTCCCAGGATCACCGCGCCATTCCTGCGCAGGTTCCGGATCACCGGCGCATCCTCCCGGGCAATATTGTCTGCCAATGCCAGGCTGCCCGCCGTGGTATGCAGGCCTTTCACGTCAATATTATCTTTCACCAGCACCGGGATCCCGGCCAACAGTTTGTCCTGTTTGTCCGCTTCCTGTTCTCTGGCCTGTTCTGCCGCGGTTTCATCAATTTCCGCGATACAGTTCAGCCTGTTTTTCCCGCCGATGCTTTCTGCAAGCGCCAGGGCCTTTTCCGTCTGATTCATATTGGACCTCCAAACTTTCCGTGCCCGTTTGCTCCGGATCCCGCCTGCTTCAGCAAGCTGTAAAACAGCCACGGCCGTAAATGTTTTTGAGCAGGAGCCGATGTTATAAGTTGTGTACAAATCCACGGGACATCCCTCGTCCGTCACACCTTTCGGTCCGCCGAAAAGGATAGGCCGCGGCATCCTTTGCCAGCACGCGGAACCGGATCGGTTTGCCGTCATAGACCCCGAACCAGACATAGTTCCCGGACCAGGGCGTATCTTTGTTTTCCGGCGGCACCGGATCAGCGATAACAGATACGCCGAGCGCGGTGTTGCTCTCATCCTTTATTCTTCTGCCATTGTCAGAAATATCCGGGCCTGGCGCGGGAATGCTGTCGCTTTCTGCCAATCCGGCGAATGAAACAAGCAAAGCGATGCACAGTAAAAGCTGATACGCTTTTCTCATAAAGCCTCCTTTTGCCATTTCTCCTCAGTCTGTTTTGAATCCTTGTTCTCCTTCAATCAGGGGAATCCTTCTGCTGTCCATGTTCTCGATCCGAACATATGTCCCTCGCTCCATGGCGAGGATCACCCGATCGATATTCTCGTCCGTCCCTTGGATTTCCATGGTCACAGAGCCGTCCCGCTCGTTCCGGCACCAGCCGGTGCAGCCGTATAACGCTGCGGCATGGCGGGCCCGATAGCGGAAACCGACGCCTTGAACCCAGCCGTAGAAGGCAATGTGACGCCGGATCATCATAACATCGTGACGGTTGAACATGGTGCTCCTCCTGTTCCGCCAATGGTCACGTCTGCTCTTACAATATTCGATCCGCTTCCATTATAGCAGAATTCCCTTGCACTTGGAACACCCGCATAAGCAAAAATCGAAGCATCAAAAGGGCAGCAAGGTGAATCCGCCTTGCTGCCTGAACGTGATTGCCGCCGCTTTGAAAACGGGTTTATTTCTTTTTCACCGGATAGCAGATTTCCGTCACGAATTCGTCCGGATTCTGCGTCTCATGCGGACTGACATGATAAATGTTGAACATCGGCGCCGCAGGCTCATAGCCATTGGCCTCCATCCACCCGACGACGGCGGCGTAGACGTCCGTGATCTGGGTATAGCTCCCCTGGTAGGTGCAGCTTGCGACCGTCACCGCCGGCAGCGTGCGGAACTTGACGTGCTCCGTGTCGGGATAACTGCCCTTCACGGTCTTCCACGCCATCATTTCCACGTTTTCTTCCTTGTATTCCCCGTCGAGATACGTCACCGCGCACAGGCAGGGGTCTGCCTCCGCAAGATTCATCCGGCAGGTTTCTTCTGCCAGCTTGCCCCAGATCATCCCTTCATCCTCGTAGCGGGGGATGGTCATCTGAACGGTCGCGGCATAGCGTTCGGGAATGGTTTTGATCGTAACGTCGTAACGCATGTTTTCTTCCTTTCTCAGCCTTTCTCTGGCTGCGTCCAGAAGCGTCAGCTTATGCGCCGTATCCTGTGACAAGGCCTCCAGTTCCTTTTGCCGGGCAGAAAAGAACCGCTCCATCTGCTCCCGGTCGTCATAGACCGCAAGGATCCTCGCAATATCGGCAAGAGAAAAGCCCATATCCTTCAGCGCGGCGATACGGCCCGCCGTGGGAAGCTGGTCTTCTCTGTAATACCGATAGTCCGTGAAGCGGTCGATTTCAGCCGGCTTCAAAAGGCCGATCTCATCATAGTGGCGGAGCATCCTGACGCTGATCCTGGACAGCTTTGAAAATTCTCCGATTTTCAGCATGGCGGTACCTCCTGATGCTGGATTCGTTTGAGCTCAGGTTTCATCATAATGCTTGCCACAGTGTGAGAGTCAAGCGGGTTTTTTGAAGTTCTTTACGAAAAAATGCGTTTGATTTCGTTTTTCCTGCCACGCCGCCGGGCAATGTCCTCCGCGATTCGCGTGACGGGGCAGGCATCCGCGTCAATATAAATCGTCATCTGATTTCCCTTGTCTCCTCCAGAAGCTGTGCGTCCGTGGCTGTTTCCACGAACTGTGATATTTCATCCATCAGGCTGTCCGCCAGGGCGTTATGCGGCACGACGGCTGCAACGCCGATCACGATGATCTGATGGACGTCCTGCTCGCCGATCTCCGCCGCGGATACATGAAACTTGTTCTGCATCTGCGCGACGAGGCTTTTAACGGTCATTCTCTTTTCTTTCAGGCTGTGCACCCAAGGGGCATGCAGCCGGAACGTCATCGCTGCCACGGTCATCCTGTTATGAACCTCCCTTCTTGCTGCGGGTACGTTCCGTATGATAACGCTCGGCATGCTCCTGTATGGGGCCCGCCGAGGCAGAAAACACCGCTTTCTGCGTTATTATATCCTTTCTTGAAATCGAAAGCCATTATCTGTCCTCCCCGTCAGCCGCCGGTCAGCGAACCGGCAGCTGGATTTCTGTCAGCCAGTCGTCCACGCTCTCCTTGTTCCAGATGCCGTCAATATAACATTCCCGGGTCAGACCGGCCGGCTGGTAACCGTTATCCTCCGCGTATTTCATGATAAAGGCATACGCTTCCCCGATGCTGTCATAGGCCCCTTTGTGATAGATGCTCAGCACCTTTGTTTCCGGGATCTCCCGGAATTTGACGACGTCGTTCTCAACGCCCCGGGCCGTGACCGCCTGGTTGTGCCGGATCTGGATATCGTGTTCCTTGTATTCCCCGTCCGGGTATTCACAGAATTCGTATTCCGGCTCCGCGCAGCGGAGATGCGGATTCAGCTTTCTGCATTCCTCGCCCAGGGAAGGGATCCACTGCATGATGTCGCTGTAGTTTTCCAGCACGGTCTCCGCGTAGAAAACAGTCGCTGCCGGCATGACTTTTTCGGTTGCCTGATACTTCATTTCTTTACCCTCCAGCATGTGATGGATTCTGGAAAGGAGGATATCGGTTTTCTCGCGCTGCTCCGACAGCGCTTTTGCTTTATCGGACAATACCTGCATCATGTCGGCGCCTGACAGGATCGCCCGGATCTCGTCAATCGACAGATCCAGCTGGCGGCAGGCCTTGATCCTGGCCGCATCCTCCAGCTGGCTGGTTTCGTAGAACCTGTAACCGGTCCATTCGTCAACGGACGCGGGAATCAGGAGCTTTTCCTTCTCATAAAACCGCAGCGCCTTCACCGTCAGATGGGACAGCCTGGAAAAATCGCCGATCTTCAGCATGCCATACCCTCCTTTCCATTTGCGTATCCCATGATAGAGGATCCCCTTAGGGGAGAGTCAACAAGAGATTTCAACTTTTTCAGATCATGCAGTCGCTTATGAATTCTATGTCACGGTCGGCTTTCCTGAAAGCGGCAAAATGTATCTTTCCGCTGTACCGGTGCGCGTCCTCAAAAGCCTTTTTCATATAGGAATACCGGATGATTTGCATGGCCTCGTCCGGCGTGAACCAACCGGCCTCCAGGAATTCCTCCGATACAGTTACCTTTCCGCCCACATACCTGCACCTGAAAACCACATTGACGTTGGTAGGCAGCGTCATTCCCTCCAGGGGACCGTATCCCTTTCTGCATTCCAGATGCTGATAGATCCCCGTAACGGCTTCCGGTTCGGCGGCGATTCCGCTCTCCTCGAAAATTTCTCGCTTCAAGCCGTCCAGGATCGCTTCGCCCTGTTCAACGATCCCTCCGGGAAACTCCCATCCCCTTCTTTCAGACCGGATCAGCAGGACCTTGTCCTCTTGATACACCACGCCCGCCGCCGAGACAAAATGCACCGGGAGCTGTTTGGTTTCCAGCCATTGATCCATGGTATCCTCCGCCCCTTTTCATCATCAGGCATTTCAAAACACTTCATCCGCGTTTTCTTTCCAACAGGTTTCACGGCAAACCGGGATATGCCCGGAAATAACAATCCGATGAGATCATATCAGAGAAGCTCTCTGCATGATCCGCTCATCGATCCTGCGCACAACGCTGGCGGTATTGGAGTAATAATGGGTGATATAGGGTTTATCCATTTCTTTTTCTTTCCCAATCCCTTCCCGTCGTCACGCAGGGATATATGAAATCAAATAGCATTTTGAGCCTGAAAATCCGGCAGGAATCCATCCACGATTTTGTAGTCGATCCCCGCTTTGCGGGCTTGCGACGTTTGGAAACGGCGAGGGATATGGTACATTCTTCCGTCTTTGATAAAATAGGCTCCCGTTTGATGAAACTGAAAAGGGACGCCTTTGTTCATACATTGGCGGCGAACATCCAGCACCCATTCATAATCGAGCGGCCGCACGTTTACGCCTGATTCGCCTGAGCAAGCCACCTCGCAGATACTGCCGTTCAGATACTTTTCAAGATTGACCGGACCGAGCATCGGGCCGAGGATCACCGTTTTATGCTTGATCGGAAGCTCCGCAAAGATGGGCAGCCGGAAATCCGCCCGATCCTGGTTTTCACAAGTGCAGCCGACGATCACATGATCATATCCGTTTCCCCAGTCGGCCGGCGCGCATTCCAGAAACCGTTCGATTCGCTTTGTGAAAAAATAAAACATGCAGTCATCGCGGGTTTTGATTATTTCCCAGCACGCATCCCGCCATGCATCCGCGTCCTTCAGCAAAAAATCCGAGGTAAAGCACGTCATGACGATCGAACCGGGCGCGATCTTCAGCGTTCCGTCCCGCTTCCTTTTTACCGGCAGATCGAAATTCAGCGTTTTGCGGCATTGCTCCGATGAAACCGCGCTGCCGTATGCTTCATCCTGCCGGTAAACATAGCAGTAACGGCAGCCTTCCGAATATTTCGTACAGCCGTGCCAAGGATTCCAGCTCGCGTATTTCTGTTCGCTCATGTTTTCATTCTCATTTCCGTAAACCGGCAGCTGTTTGGTATTGAGCCTCTCCGGGGAAATCGCCGGTCATATCTCCCTCTCTTCATTTCCGCAACCCGGTTTGTCCATCTCGCTGCAAACTGGAATTGGCTGCGTGCCTGTTATAGTGCTTTACCCATTTCGATCCGCATGTTATGTTCTTGCGGACCCCGGTTTGAATAGGCATATCTGTCGAAACCGATGATTTGAAACCCGTTCTTCCTGTAAAAAGAGATCGCCCTGAAGTTGAAACTCTGGGTCTCCAGCACGGCCATCCTGGCCTTGCTCTGAACTGCTTCCTCAAGGATGGTCTCCATCAGCCGCGTGCCAAAGCCCCTTCTTCTTTTGGCCTCGCCGAACACACAGATATTGGTGATCCTGTATCTGTTGTTCCACTTTTCCAGGAAACCCTCCACAAATCCTGTGAGTTGATCGTCCTCAAAAGCGCCGTATGCTGTCGGATGGTCCAGCCAGTCCGACAGCATGGAATCGTTGACGGTCATTCTGAGCGGCTCGTCACTCATGACCCATCCGATGTCAAACCCTTCTCCCGCGGGTTCAATCGACAGGTATCTGTCGGAAACGATCTCCGCCTGATACTTCATTCCCTTATATGCTTCATAGTCCAGTTTCCTGATGATCATACCGGCCTCCTGTTTCTTTTTCTTCTTCATGGGAACAGACAGAAAAAATTCAAGACTTCGCTTCTATCCCCTGGTCCAGGCCGATATTTTTTTCCGTTCCGTTATAGTGCGGCTCAAAGGCGTACCGGCTCATATAGACCGGCGCGTGATCGTTGAGAGCAAGGAAGGTGTTCAGCCCGCCGCCGTGATCGTAATGCCCGTGGGACAGCACCGCGAAATCAACTTTGGACAGGGCGATCCCCAGTGTTTCCGCGTTCCGCTCGAACAAATCCGTCTGCCCCATATCGAACAGGAATTTATGCTCCGCCGTTTCCACAAACAGGCTGAGGCCGTGTTCCGTGGGAAGACCGCGGGCGGAGGTATTCTCAATCAAAGCTGTGATTTTCATGTTCAGTTCCCTTGGCAGTGATGCTCCGCGCAATGGTCGTGGCCGCAATCGCCGTCATGATGATGCTGTCCGTGATGGGTGCATTCCGGGTTCGTCTCGTAGTTCAGCGTCCCCGCCAGCAATTTTTCCACCGCTTCGTCGGCGCTGCCTTCGCAGCCCGCAAAGAGTTTGATGCCAGCCTCAGCCAGCGCGGCCTGCGCGCCTGCGCCAATTCCTCCGCAAACCAGGCAATCCACCTGCTGCCGAAGTAGGAAGCCTGCCAATGCGCCGTGCCCAAATCCTTCGGCGCTGACGATTTGGCTTTTTTCCACAGCGTTGTCCTTTACATCGTAGAATTTAAACTGTTCTGTGTGGCCAAAGTGCTGAAAGATGGTTCCGTCCTGCTCATAGGTTACCGCGATTCTCATGATTTCCTTCTCCTTTTCCATCGTTTCGATCACGATCTGGTTTTCCGCCTCCCGGCGGCTTCGGCAATCACATTGCAGCGGATCACGGTTCATTGCGCGAGACAGCGCCCGCATCTGCGCAAACTGCTCCGCGAGGAAATCCAGAGCTTCCTGGCTGGGCAGGTAATGCACATGATACCCGTACTTTTGCCGATAGACAAGCCCGGCTTCCCGTAGCACCTTCAAGTGCTGGGAAACCCCGGATTCGCTGATCTCCGTTTTCCAGGCCAGCGCGCGGGTACAGTGCTTCTGATGCACGATTTCCTGGAATATCCTGAACCGCATGGGATCGCCCAGTGCTTTGATCATCGCCGCTAAATCCAAAGCTTCATCCCCCTATCCATGAGAAAACCCCTCCTTCGGATCACGCGCCAAAGGAGGGGCAAAAGCTGTAACGGTTTACTTGGGCGCGATCCGGGTCAGTCCTTCAAAGGAATAGGTGGCGTTGATGGCGATTTCCGGCGTATCGGTCACGATGTCCCGGTATTCCGCACCGGCGTAATGGGCCATGCCGCCGATGTTGTAGATCTTGCTCATATCCCAGCCCCGGGCGGCAAGCAGCTTCATCATGTTGTTGACGCGGCCGCCGCTCTGGCACATGAGAAAAATGGTCTGTCCCTTGGGGAACAGGGCTTCCAGCAGTTCGTCGGATTCCGCGTAGACGGGAATGGGATCGTCCACCGTTCCGCCGTAAAGCTGGGGCAGGGATGCGTCGTTGCAGGCTTCCGCGTTGAAGATCAGGGCGAAATAAGGAATGCACTCAAAGTTGCGCAGGTGCTTCTTCGCGTAGTCGGCATAGTCGCGCAGGTCGATGTATTTCACATCCGTGCGGCCCAGGTACTGGCGCAGGTTTTCGCTGTTGATGGCAGAGCAGGTGGGGCCGAAGTTGCCGGGCTCACAGACGGTTTCCACCGTGTCGTCCTTATTGGCCTTGTAGGTCTTGGTGGTGTCCACGGGCGCGGGAAGCTCCACTTCACCAGCAGCCACAGCGGCGGCGGCAGAGGAGGCCACTACTTCTTTCTTGGCCTCAAAAACCTGGCGCAGCTCCGCGGCCTTGGCGTCACCGTCAAAGAAGGAATCCGTGGCGTGGTAGGCATACAGCGCCTGGACAATGCGCAGGATGTTATTGCTGGACACAGTAGCGCCTGTGAAGGCGTCCACCTTCAAATCCGCCCGGCCTTCGCCTTCGGAATAATCGGTGAAATCGTCAATGGTGCTATATCCCATCAGCTGGCCGTAGGTCTTGCCGATGTAGTAGGGAATCATTTCGGCCTTTACTTTTTCATAGGTGGCGTTGGGCGCGGTGGGCGGCGGGTTGCTGTCGCCCCAGAAGCCGCCCAGGTAATGGCCGGTGGAATCCGCGTCGAAGCTCAGGGTGCGGATGGCGGAATCCTCGATCTTGCCGGAGGAGGGCAGGGTCAGTTCCACATATGCGGTGGACCACACGTTCACGTCCGCGCTGCGGCAGGTGCAGGAAATGAAGGTGACCTGGTACTTGATGTAGCTGCGGGCCACATACTTGAAGGGAACGAAGGCGTAGAACAGGTCTTCATCCTTGGGGCCGTCGATGTGGTCGAAGGGGATCACGGCGACCTGATTCGCCTTGCTTCCTTCGCCCAGCTTCGCGGAGTTGTTGAGGAAGTCGTTCACGTCCCCGACGGACAGCCCGTCCGCCAGAGCAACCGGAACGACCAGGAGCAGGCAAAGCAGAATAGCCAGGAACCTTTTGAACATGGGGCACCCTCCTTTTGAGGTTTATTTGTTTTAATTATATATGAATATTACCAAATTGTCAATAATTTAATTAAGTATATACTGATTTAAAATCGTCAGTGAAGTGTAAAAGTAACTTCCAGAGTGTGGGGAGGGAACTGGAAATTAGTCTTACAGGAAAATCCAGATGGAAATAAGTTGTACACTTGGCACAGAAAGAAGAAAGGAGGCCAAGTGTATGGGAGCAGATAACAAAGGAAACCACCTGACAAAAGAGGAAAGAAAGATCATCGCAAAGTCTGTATGGATGCGCCATACTTCAGTTCTGGTGTCATCACCCGGCGCGGTAAACTTCACCCTGGGCGTCATGGCGGCGGGTACCGGAGCACGAATGATACATCCCTCCACCAGCCGCTGCCATTTCCCTGCTTCGTCAATGGGATGTACCAATGATAGTTCGTATTCACCATTTAGAGTTTCTGTCACGGTAGCAATCAGGGGAGAAAGCGCCCCATTGCCGTTGGTGGAAAAATCGGTGCAATCCGCCGGATAGACGCAGATCAATGGGGCTCACCTCCTCGGGCAAACTGAAAGCGCCGTCCGTGTGGACGACGCAAACGGTTCTCCATGAAAAATACGATTACCACAATAACCTTTGTACGATTAACTTCGGGTTTTCTGTTTCAGGGGTTACAATTTATCTTCCGAGATTCCTTTCCAACAGGTATCCCGACAAACCGGAAGTTATCGAAATGCTGTCTACTGCTTTTTGCAGGTATACCCGCCGTAACTGATCCGGCCCTCTTCAAATTTGAATACGACCGAATACCACCGTTTGACTCCAAACTCGTTCGCGCCGAGCGGGAAGAGCTTCCAGTCCCAGCTTCTTCCCGTATCCGTCATGAACCTCGCGAAAAGCTCGCCGTCCTTCATGAACACTTCGTCGATGAAGAGATCGTCGTCCGGCTTTTCGTATCTGCCGCATAGGGCTTCCCAGCCCGACTTGTCCGGATCCTTTACCGCGACCTCTTCAACCGTTCTGACGGGCTCCGGCTCGTTGCCAAAGGCTATCGCGTGCATCCCGGGCACCAGCACTTTCATAGCCCGTCCGTCGATCTGATCGCGGCAGGATAGCTTGATGATCACTTTGTCCTCATTGATAAAACGCTCGAACCACAGCGAATATCCCGGCCAGCCGCCCGAATGGGCGACTATGAGTCCATGCTCCGGATCGTTTGTTATATCCCAGCCGTAGCCATAGCGTGAGGGACCTATCAAGTCGTCGTCCTCCCCGTACTCTCCGTTATTAAGCAGCGTAGGCGTATACATCTCTGCCTGCTCTTCAAGGGTGATGACTGAACCCTCCCGCAGCACGCGGTCCCAACGGAAAAGGTCGAAAATATTGGAATGCACGAGTCCATCGCCGTTCACTCCGTCCAGCGGGACGACGTCGTTGTTGTCTTTATCTGCGGAATCGTCGGGCAGGATATAGTGGTCGTCCTCATAAACCATACCGAGAGCAAGGTTCGGTACGGCGATCCCGTCCTTCCTGCGGTGATATACCTTCGTTGAGGTCATACCGGCGGGGATGAATATGTTCTGCTCGAGGAATTTCTCATAAGGCACGCCGGAGACTTTCTCAATTATCTGCGCCAGCACGCAGTAGCCGGTGTTCGAATACTCCCATTTTTCGCCCGGCGCGAACCCGGCATTTTCGCCGCTTTCCTTCAGGAATCGGATCATGATTTCGTTGCCGGGGATATTTCCCTCAGCAAAAGCCGTCTTTTCGATCCACTCCTCGTAATCGGGCAGACCACCGGTGTGAGTCAAAAGATGGCGGACTGTAACGCCGGGAAAGGGGATCCCCGGGAAGAACTTTGTGATCTCGTCGTTGAGAGAGAGGAGCCCGCGTCGCTTGAGCAGCATTACAGCCGACGCTGTGAACTGCTTGGTGACGGAGGCGAGGTCGAACAGCATATCCTCCGTAACGGGCGATCCCTTTTCAAGGTCGTTTATTCCTATCGCGCCTTTACTCACGATCTCGCCTTTTTCCGCGTACAGCCAGGTACCGGTAAAGCCGGCTTTTTCGTGCGCGTCGCGGACGAGGTTTTCAATCATCGTTTTCTTATCCATATTGCCTCCGCAAATACTGATTTGTCGATACCTTCAACATTGTCATCGGTTACTTTTTCTAGATGAATCTGACTTTGTTTCACGGCGTATTCCCTCCTTTATCTTCCGAGATTGCGTGCCAAGGTATCCTGATAAACTGGAATTTATATCCCTATCTTTGCATAGATTATCTCGATGAACGGAGACTTATGTTCAATATATCGCTCAATATCATAGGGATATCGTTTTGCTCCTTCTTCTTTGATACGGCTGTATTCCCGCACAGCATCAGGATGAGTCCGCAGATAATCCCTGAAAGCAATGTGCCGTTTCAGCTCTGGCGAATCCTCAGGGCACACATATAAATGATGCTTTCTTAAATGCTCCTTGCCGTCGTATTTAAATGCCTCCCGCCCTGTGATGCCAAGATTTCCTTCGTGTCGATAACCTATTACTCCCAAAGCTGATACCACTTCTTCCAACACAGTATAATCCTTAATGACAACATCTATATCAATGATGGGTTTGGCAGATAAACCTTCGACAGAAGTGCTGCCTACGTGGTCAATCCTCATTGCCAGTTGTCCGAGAGCAGTTATGAGTTCATCTTTTATCATAAGGAAATCCTGCTTCCATTGTTCGTCGTATGGAAGGACAACAACATGCTTTGTGACCATTTTCTATCGCCTCTACAAATTCCGATTTGTCTCTGGTTCATTAAAGTTCAACTCAATCGTTGGTCGGATCACTTCTTGTATGCGAACTGCGGTGATCCTTGCGAAAGAAAAGAAGCTCAATCAAGCTTTTTTCGTATGGGATGAATTCTCCGCTGTCTATCATCCGGAGGATTTTCTCTTTGGATGCCCAGCACACAGCCTGTACTTCCTCGTCCTGTAGATGCAGAGAACGGATATCAACATCCCGCGTCAGAAGATAATAATCATCAAAGCCGTTCTCCCAGTGAATGGTCAGAGAGGGCCGGACAGCAGACAAATCGAGAAAAAGCCCCAGCTCCTCCCGCGTTTCCCGTTCCGCGGCAGACCGGCTGCTGTCTCCGGCTATGGCGCTTCCGCCCACTGTGATATCCCAAAGGTTCGACCATCCGCGTTTGAACGGCTGCCGTTGCTGGATCAGCATTCTGCCTTGAGCATCAAAAATGCAGACGTGAACAACAAGACGGTAAAACCCTTCAGGCGTCGGTTCACCCCGGACCATCTTTCTGTCCGTCTTCTCCCGTTCAGCGGTATACAGGTCAAACAATTCCATGTTCGTACACCTCTTTCATTCCAAATACCGATTTGTCGTTGGTCATATAACTCAAAATATATCTTCCGAGTTTGCTGACTATTAGGGATAAATATATGAAAGTCTCTTCATGCCGATCGTCTCAGCGGCTTTTTGCATGGCGAGATTGGTTTTTTCTGTTGTCAATGTTGCGATTTTTCCTTCATTCAGTATTCTGAAAGCCATCTCAGAAATAAGCGCCTTGCAATAACCTTTGTTTTGCTGATCCGGAACAGTTGCGACTCCTCCAATTTCAGTTTCGCCATCCCGGAATGATAACGGTATTGCAAAGCTTATGATTTCGCCAGCGCGCTTGATCGCCACCGGATTCCCGATATATTGGTCGAACTCATCAGGATTGATTTGTTTATTTCCGAATCGGGCATAAAACCTTTGTATAAGTGATAGATCCGCATGCCAATCAAGGTCGCTGACAGAATAAACTACATTTCTTTTCAGGTCGTTCAGCGATTCTATGCGATAGTATACAAAAGGGTTGTTCATCTCAATCAGCTCCAGTATTCAATCTGAATATGCTTAGCAAACAATTTCAAAAAATATAAGAAAGGCCAAAGAACAGTAAGCTGATGAATGCTGCCAGTGCCGGGAGCCAGGCTACCACCAGGTAGTTGCTGTTCAGGTTGTTCACAAACTGCATCTTGCTGATGTACCAGAGGCCGTCCTTTTCCTCCAGGATACCTGTGATCCGGATCGGAATGCGGAAACGGACGTAATCCAGCTTAATCTTCCCCCGCAGGACATAGTACAAGGCGCTGCCTGCCCGGCAGAGTGCAGTCTGATCCGCGTCCAGCGTCAACTGTCCCCAGTGTTTCCAGTCGCCCTGCAGCAACCATTTGGCGCCTTCCCGGCCGTAGAAGATTTCATCCGGGTTGGTCCCCAAGATCCGCATGTTATCCGAAAGCATGGTTTCATCGATGCAGGCGCCAGCCTGTTCTGGATCCCGTTTTTCATAATACCCATTCAGCAGCTTCAGGGGACGAATGGCGGCCTCCTGCAGTTCTTTCGGAAGTTCTTCACCAGCGATCTCATGGGGCATGCGCTGCTCACGTTTTCCTTCCAACCAGATATGAAAGAGGAGATACAGCAGAACCAGTAAAAAGAAGATGAAGAGTCCCCCTGTGATATACTTGCAAATCATTTTTCCAACTCCTCAAAACGAACTTTTATCTGTCCGTCTCTGACAATCCTGACAAATGCCTTGGTACAGAATTTCAAAAGATATCCTGATAAACTGGAATGGTTGATAATACTTTTGATATTCCTCTGAACCGCATTTCTGTATCACCGTTCGATATTATCTGCGTTCAAATCAATTGCTGTTCGTCTGGCGAAAGAAGGATATATTGCTGTTTTGTTCCAGAAACGCAAATATTTCTTCCTGTTTGACATTGCTGTTCATCTTGACTTCCAGGGAATATGAAGTAGTCCCATCCTGGTTATGCGTGATACTGCTTTCGATGACCTGTGCCTGCCATTTTTGGATTTGACTGGACAGCGCCTTACGGAATTCATCATCATCAGCGACTGTGACATCGATGTGATTGTTATGATACTGATCGTTGTGAATTGGCAGTTTGTGCATGAAAACCTGCAATACAAGCACCAGGATCGTGGTAAAGACGCCCAGCGGATACATCCCCGCGCCCAACGCCAGACCAATGCCTGCTGTTGCCCATAAGCCTGCGGCGGTCGTCAGGCCTTTTACCATGGAACCCTGCTTAAAGATTACGCCCGCACAGAGGAAACTGATGCCACTGACCACCTGCGCTGCAATCCGTGCAGGATCAGCGCCGCGAACGCCCAAATCTCCAGTTGCTTCCGTTCCTGTCAGGTCTGCAAAGCCATACTTTGATACAACAATGATCAATGCCGCGGTGCAGCAGACCAGCAGATGTGTGCGCACGCCTGCCTCTTTCAACCGTCTGCTGCGTTCCATGCCAATGATCGCGCCGCAGCCGCAGGCAATCATGATGCGCAAAAAGAATTCCAAATACTGAAGAATTGAGATATTCTGATTCATTTTCTCCCAAAACATAACCATGCCACCTTTATTGTTTGATTCACAGGATCTTTCGGTCTTCTTATAAGTATGTTTTATGATGCCTTTCGGGAACATTATAGCATGCTTCTTCTCATTTGAAAACTCGGAACAAAGCATCTTTCAACTTTTTCGCTGCATCTTCCACTGAAAAACTGAAAGATACATATTGCTGATCGCGTTCTGCAAAAGGAGTATATTGAAAATACTTTCTGTATTGACCTTCTATAAAGTTTTCAATATCAATCTGATTTATCATTTGCTTTCATTTTCCTTTACGGTATAGCGGGAGCCGTTCTTATTCCCCTCCAGTGCCAACCGCCCCTCCTTCACCAGCTTTTGCAGTAGCCGATAAGCCTGGGGCGGGGCCACGTGCAGCAATTCGATCACGTCTTTCCGGGTGATGGATTCTTTTTTCTCCGCCAGTTTCATGATAAGCTCTTTATATCGAATCTGGTCGATATCGGTCTGCCGCACGTATTCCGCGGGATCGAGGTACATTTTTGCGCTCAGCACATAGTTTCTGCCCCGCCCGCTGCCCATGGCTTCGATCAGTCCCGCTTCCGTCAGGCGTTCCAGGGTGGCGCGGAGTTTTGCTTCGGGAAGATTGAGCCCTTGGTTGATGGCTTCCGCGTTCATCCGGCGATTCTCTTTCAGGAGGTTGAGCACAAACAAGGACACCAACGGCATCGGTTCCCCGCTCTTTTGCTGGTATTCCGCGATCATCCGCACGATATGCTTATCCGGCATCCCGCGAGGGATGAACAGCTTCACGCTGACGGCGGTGGACCCGGAATAATCCGGGAAATCACGGCCATAGCGCAGAGAGCCTTCATAAATACGATCCACCCCGCGTCCGCTGCGTTCCGCCAGGCCGATGCGTTTCAGTGCGTCCGCCAAAACGGGGTTTCGGCCATGGGGTTCAACGGTCAGGATGTTGTTATAAGTGACGCCCTCGATGAAACCGCCGGGGTTGGAGACGGTCAGGCCGTCGCTGTCCATCTGCACCAGGACGCGGCCCAGCCGGGTATAATCCCGATGGGCAAAGGCGTTGATGACCGCCTCGCGGACGGCGCGTTTATCAAATTCGGGGATGGACATGCGGTACATGCCCATTTCCATTTCCTGCTCCGGGTTGCGGGCGTCGATGAAATCCATGATTCGCTGGGCGGCAGCCAGCAACGGCAGGAAAAAGGATTCGTTCACGGAAACTTCGGTGCCCCGCAGCATCTGAAAAGCCGCTTCCGCTGTGGGCATCAATTCCCTGATTTTCTGCTGACGGCCGATCAGCAGCAGGCCCGCATAGGTGGGCACAAGCTGCCCGTTCACCGTCACAGCCAGCTGCAGCGCTTTGTCCAGTTCATCGTCTGGCAGCTCCAGCAGGGTCTTTTCACCGTTGTACGTCAAAATCATCCGCCGCAGCCGTTCCCTCTCCAGCGGGTCAAAATCGGCATACACCGCGCCGGGGACGGGCTGTGCGGAGAAGTCCAGCAGCGACAGTTCGCTCAGCCGGGTGTTGATCTCAAAAGGATACATAGGTACGTTTTCCGGCGTGCCGTCCCCTTTGATCCTGCGGCGCTGGATTTTCCCCGCGGAGGACGCGACAATGCTCCTGCTCTGCGGCACGTGGATCATGACGACAGGTTCTTCCGCGTTAATCATTTCCACCCGCACGGAAACAGGCGGGATGGTTTTATTGGCAATAAACGCCGCCAACTGCGTTATATCCTTATGGGAAGGATGCAGCCCGGTCACCCGTCCGTCGTCCTCCACGCCTAAATACAAATCCCCGCCGTTGGTGTTGGCAAAGGCTACTACCGCGTCAATCAAATCGTTGTCCGGCAACTTGCCTTTGTCGCTTTTGAACTCGATTTCCAGAGTTTCACAGGGGGGAATGATTTGGTACATATCAATCACCTCGTGCTAAGTATATAGCACGCGTGCTAAATTGTCAATAGCTTTTAGCATAAACATGTTATTGTTCCATGTGATCTATATTTTCAAGTATCTATTTCCTTTTTCATATTCTTTTTTATATACGTAATCACCAAACAAATTTGCTATTCTTTTAATTTGCCTATCACCCCAATGCATTTTGGGCACAAAATAATCTATGGCACACAGAATTGCAAGTATTGCATTTCCTATGCTATAAATCGATATATTGTTTTCCATATCTCCCGATAAATTGCTTATCAATGAAATAATGAAGAACAAAATTATTGCAAATCGTATTAACCCTAACAGAAGCTTAAGAAGGCGCAGGAGATGCAACGTCAGGCCGTCGGCCCAGCTTGGGATGATGGAGGATTCCCCAACCTGGTCTTCACGCATCCTGATGGAAGTCATCTGTCGCAGCCGACAGTCTGGAAATCCCTACAAAAAATCCTCAAAAAAGCAGGGCTCGAAAGGCACCGCTTCCATGATCTCAGGCACCCCGATGTCAAGCAAGCGACAAAGTATTTATTCATAAAGACTGTATTGCCTTTTTCTTTCATGATACATTTTTCTTTCACATTTCAAGAAAACATACTGAGTTGTTCTGTTTGCGTGGAATTCCGGGATGCCAGCAGTTGATTCACATCGCCGTCCCATTGGGAATCAATGGGAATCGCGCCTTGATTGATGAGCGCCTGATTGCCGGGAATATCCGCTTGATTTCTGCACAGAACCGGAGCCCATTGGTGCTTCAGGCTCTCCACAGCGCCGGACCAGGTGCCGCCTTTATTGTAATCGGATTTGACAACAACCGTCGCTTGGGACTGGATATAAATATACCGATTGCGCATCATGGCGGTGCCCGCGTGAAAACCCGCGTCGGGATTTACGGCTGAGAGCAGCAGCATGTTTTTCTTTTGCAGCGCTTTCAGGTTTTGCGGTACTTTGATTTTCCTCAATAATGAATCCGACAGGAAGGAGACTGCGGCGCTGCCTTTTTCCAACGCGGCAGTTTCCGCAGTTGAATCTACGCCCTTCGCCCCGCCGGATACCACGATAAAGCCATGGCGAACCGTTTTTGCGACGGTGTCCCGGGTGAAAGTCAAATCTTCCTCCGTAATCAAGCGGGACCCGGCGTATCCCACTGCCGGCCGATCCAGCAGGCTCAAATCCCCCGCATAATAGAACAGCGGCGGGCAGGTGTTTCCCAAAGCGGCTTTCAGGCGTCTCGGATACTGCGCATCAGTCCGGGTTACCACATAAACGCCTGCGTCCTGCAAATGATTCAGCGCAAAGGCAAGACTGGCTTCCCGATTCAGCAGCCGTCCGATTCGCTCCAACGCTGCATCATCCATGTCCAGCGCATCCCGGGTTTCCGGATCGGAAAGCTGATAAAGCGCTTTGGGCTCCATCTGGCGCTCCATCATTTTCTTGGCCAGATCACTCCATTCCCGGGGTTCCAGGGGCTTGATTTGCTCATCCTCCCCGATGTGGCTGCAAAGCGCGAAAATGATCGCGGAATTGTCGTTCATGTCAAACCTCCGTGCGGCTGCTGTCTGCCAGAGCGAAGGGGTATACCTCTTGGCAGCCGTGTTCCATCAATAGGATGCCGCATACTGTCATCGTCCAGCGGGAATCCACAATATCGTCCACCAGGATAATTCGCTCCGGGAGAGAGATTCCCTCCCGAATGGAAAAAGATTCAAACGCATTTTGGCATTGATGCGCGCTGTTCTCCATGGTTTTCTGCGGTTCTGCGGGCTTCTTTTCCAAAGCTTCAAGGTAAGTAAGCCCGCAGCGCGCCGCCAGCCTTTTCACAAAATCCATCACGATACCGCTGCGCAGGGATGGAACGGCAACCGCATGGGTGATGCGCTTTTCCTGAATCAATGGAAGCAGCAGACTGGCGCTTTTCCCCACCAATTCATCGGAGAAGCGCGCAGGCTTCGCGTATTTCCCCTGCCGCACCAATTCACCGTACCCCGGATCGCCATATTTAGAGAGGCACACCCCCGGCATATTCTGATACTGGATTTTCCCCGCTTTGTGTCCCGCAAAGGCCGGCCACCGTTTCCGCGGCTCAATGGTCAGCACCATTTTATCCACATACGCCGCGGCGGCTTGCCGGGCGGAAAAGGAGGCGGTTTCAGGAAAGATGGGCCGTCCCAGACAATTTGCGCAATGGCCGCAGGGGAAAGGGGCAGGATCATCCAAGGCATGGATAATAAACTGGGAATAACAGCCCTTCGTTCGGACAAGGGCCTTCATCTGCTCCATTTCCTGCCTTCGGATGGCAGTCACGGCATCATAATGAGCACGATTGTAAACATAGGGTTTTGGTGAAGCATAGTACAATCTGTCTTCTTTGTAAAGGAAACCGTCATTCTGCAAAAACGTGATGGCTTTATCCATCCGGCTGCGGCTGATATTGACCTTTTGTTCAATGCCTGCCAGCGTCAGCCCGCCCGCCTCCGTAACAGCAGACAGGATATCGCCCGTTTCTTTTTCCGTTGGAAAGGCGGTGCGGATGAAATAATCAATGATCTCCTCGTCCTCCTGCCCGTGCATCAGCACCACATACGCCCGTTCAATGTTTCTCCCGGCCCGCCCGATTTGCTGATAATAGGAAACGATATTGGCAGGCATCTGATAATGGATGACAAACGCGATATCGCCTTTGTCGTAGCCCATGCCTAATTTGATCGTAGCCACCAGCGCTTTGATTTGATTGCGCCGGAACAATTCCTCCGCTTCCCGGTTTTTCTCTTCCTCCAATCCATCCCTGGAATAATAGGAGCGGGCGGAAATCCCGTGTTTATTGAGAAAGTCGCTCAGATAATCGCAGTCCCGCTGGGTCAGGCAGTAGATGATCCCGCTTCCGGGCATATGTGGAATATGCTCCAGCATCCAGGCGTAACGCTCGATTTTGTTGGGCATATTCAAAACCTGAATCCAAAGTGATTCACGGGCAAGGGAGCCTCTCGATACGAATACGTCCTTTCCCAACTGTTCAGCCAGGTCATTGATCACGCGGTCATTGGCCGTAGCGGTCGTGGCCAGTACCGGAACATGGAGCGGCAGCAGCCGGACGATTTCCCGAAGCCGGGCGTATTGCAGCCGGAAATCGTGGCCCCAATCAGAAATGCAGTGCGCTTCATCGATTACGAAAAGCCCAATGGGGATTTTACAGATTTGCATTTGCACGTCCTGGCTGAACAGCGTTTCCGGCGTCACCAGCACCAAATCCAGTTGATTGTTCACCATGCTTTGCAAAATGTCCTGCCGCCGATCCTTGACCGTACTGTTTAATACATCGCAGGAAAGGCCCATTTTCTGCGCGGCTTCCAATTGGTTTTGCATCAGCGCCAGCAACGGGCTGACCACCAGCGTCATTCCGCCGGATTCTTCCCGCATGAGCTTTGTGGCGATAAAATAAACCAGACTTTTTCCCCAGCCCGTGCGCTGCACCACCAATGTTCTGCGATGGATCATGGTAGCTTCAATGGCTTCATATTGCCCCGGACGAAACGCGGCGTCCGGGCCATATAGGGATACCAGGATGCGATACGCCTGCCGGTATATTGCCCGATTCTGTATCTCCATGGCCCGACTTCCTGCCTTTCTTCATTATCAAGCCATATGCCACCTATTGATAATCTATCACGGGATTATCTGTCAACCCATTTTACCACAATGTTCCCTTTGGGGATAAGGCTCGGAGAAGATCAGCCGCTTTACCTTATCAATCAGCGTTTCTCCTCCGGCGCAGTCGGTCAGGATCGTGTACCGCGTATTGCCGATCTTTCGCTCGATAATGCCGTGGAAGGGATTGGTTTCGGATCGCATTGCCTGCCAATCCTCCCAGCTGGGCAGCGGGGAATCAATTGGGAAGTCATAGCAGGCGGCCAGGTCGATGGGTTCATAGTCGCTTGTGATCCACGCTTGGGTGGAATCACGGTTGGTTTCTTGGGGGACGGGGTAACGCATGGGACTGGGATAAACCTCCTTCAAAAAAGTTTCGCATATTTGCTAAATATATATTATCACATGAAAAGCAACCTGTCAATAGCAGTTTCGCATATTTGATAAATTTTTCTTGACGAATAAAACGCTTCCCTGTATAATGCAGGAGAAGGATGAAACGACATGTCTGTAAAAACAGACACGTTGTTTCAAAGAAATCGGAAGGAACCATACCTGATGAAAACGGGAGAGAAGATCAAATGTATCCGCAGATTTCGCGGATATAATCAGCCGGACTTTGCCGTGATGATCGGTTTGGGCGAGAATGCCGCGCCGCGTGTCGCGCAATATGAATCCGGCTATCGTGTACCTTCTTCGAAGATGCTGAAAACGATGGCGGAGGTATTGGACTGCAATACGCTGGCGCTGATGGATGTAACCGGGCAGAATGTGGAAGAGCTGATGATGCTTCTCTTCTGGTTGGAGGAAGAGCACCCAGGAATGTTCCATGCTTTTGAGCTGCAACGGTTGAAGCGAAAATCGAACCATGGCCCAGAGCATAAAGCACATCAAGACGGTGATACTGACGGCCAATCGAACGATAATGTTTATTATCATGATGGCGATAATTGGCCTGCACATGCTCCCTGCGGATTGTGGGTTGATAATCCATTGCTGAATGGATTCATGCGGGAATGGCTTTATCATCAACAGGAACTGAAAGAGAATGTCATCACAAGAGAAGAATACTTCGAGTGGAAAATCGGCTGGCCCTATACTTGTGATGAATGCGGAAAGCGTAAGCCTATGAAAAAGTGGCGGCTCAGTGAAGTATAATTTTGCATTGCGTATGTCAGCGAAAGCAGGAAAACAAAACGTGGCAAGCAATGCAGAATTAGTAATTTCTGCACAAAGCTTGTTGGTAGGCTCCGCCCCCAAACCCCTGTTTTCCAGCGCAAGCGCTGTGGTTATGATCGATAAAAAGCGAAAGTCCGCCGCTCACCAGATTTGATACCAGTCGCTTCTATAACTTACAGCAGTTCCATCGTTCGAACGATTCTGACCATCGTCCGAAAACACAGCATTGTGCATAGTCCAAACGCACAATAATGAAAAGAACACCACACAATCAGACGAACCTCTTACATGAAAGCGCATAAGCGCAGGGATCATTCTTTTCATCTCGGCGTGAGCCGCAACGGCGTTTGATGCAGACAAACGTCACAACCACAGAGCATCAGCTCTGGTATTCGGGGGCTTGGGGGCGGAGCCAACCAACAAGCTTTGTGCAATTCGGCCCGGATTGCATTGCTTGCCACGATCATGCATAACGGGAGAAGGACAGAAGCTGTGCTGAAAACGGACTTGGTGATATAGCAAAACCCGTCCGAAAGTTCTATGATATTGTGATGTACTGCAGGAGGAAAACCATGCGGAAGGCTGCAAAGCAGATCGGGATTTGTGCGATGGCGCTGATTCTTTTTTGCGTGCTGTGCCGTTTGACGGTGTTTCGAACATACACTGCCCATATCCCGATCCAGGAGCGAGTGGAACAAGCACTGCGGGAAGACAACAGCATACCGCGGACGGAAAGCGATCATGCGGACGTTTTGCGATTGGGCGATATAACGCTTCGTCCGGGCTCGGTCAACGTTCCGATTCGTCCGAATCAGGCGGGCGAGGCGGACGTCCGCTTGTACGACCAACAGGGGAATGAGATCGCCTTTCAGGTTTTTCGCGTAGGCCCGCTGGGTACGGTATATGATCCGCAGACAGGAGGGTTTACAGGCGATACTGCCGTGCTGATCGCTGTGACGCTGTTCTGGTTCTTTGTCAGCGCGATCATGATTTGGCATTACTTCCAGGCAAAGGGGCCGGACTATTACGCTTATTCCACGATTTACTACGCAGGCTTTTCCTTATTTGCGATGCTGACGGGCATCACCATG
>JAFXZO010000074.1 GCA_017541205.1 Clostridia bacterium
AAAAGCTAGGGGGAGATCCTTCGCTTATCACTCCGCTTCGCTGCGTGATGCTCAGGATGACATAAATAACTTGTGTCATTCTGAGCCAGCGAAGAATCTCCTCCGTTCTCATCATTCATGCTTTTAGATGAGAATTAGTATTACCCGCCTGCGGCGGGCAGAATCTCCCCCGATCTATTTCATTCAATCTTGCAGAAGATAAAGAACGTCAAATGATTTGGTTCTTCACGGTTTGTTAGGGAATCTTTCAATCAACCAAAAACCTTTGATGTCATCCCGACCGAAGCGGAGTGCCAGCGAAGCGGAGTGGAGGGATCTCCCTCCCTGCTGGGCGATTGACTCCGAGATCCCTCGGCTGCGCTTCGCCTCTCAGCTCCGCTTCGCTCGGGATGACATTTGAGGGCTCTCTTTCCCTAAGTTTCCGTGAAGAGCCAAAAAAAGCCCCTGTGAAAGGGCTTTTGTCCGAACGGTCGATTTTGGCGATCGAACGGTTTTATTTCTTTTGCCGCGCTCTCCATTGCCGGAGCGCCACGTTCATCTTCCGCACCTTCCGGCGATAGGATATATACTGCGCAAGCCAGATCAACAGATAAACGATCACAACCGCCGCGCCGGCCAGCGCGATTATGCCGGCGGGCGGCACTTCCATCCACCCGAAAAGGATCAGCAGGCCGAAAAAGACCGCCGCGCTGCCCACGCAGATCAGGAAGTGGGTGAACGTGCAGCGCAGGATGCTCCATTTTTCGATGGCATAAAGGGCGGAGGTGCCCATGTTCACCGCCCCGTACAGGCCGCACAGCAGGAAATACAGAAGCAGGGAAAGCAGGTTTTCCCCCTGCGCCAGATACGCGTCCGGGCCGGCCAGCATATGGAAGGTGACGCCGATCCCAACGCCCAGCGCGAACCCCAGCAGCGAAAACCATAGGGCTTTTTTCTTCGTCTCATTCATCCGCGTTCCCCCCCGTATACAGAAGCTCCAGCCGTTTTTCGATCGCGTTCACATACCGCCGCGCCACAAAAGTGGCGCTGCCGTCCTGGAAGGTTACCTGGATGGTGCCCGATATGCTCATGTCAAAGCCGGATACCTTTTCCATGTTGATGATCTCAAAACGGCTGATGCGGACAAAGCGCTCCCGGTCCAGCGTTTTTTCCATTTCCTGCAGGGAGCAGCGCGCTTCGTACGTCCCTTTGCTTGCGCAGACGATGAGCTTGCGCGGCTCGGATAGACCCGCACGATATCATGCTGGCTGAGCAGCAGCGCGGAATTGCCGTCGAACACCGCAATGCGCGGCGTGTCGCTTTTCACGCAGCGCTCAACGGCGGATACGATCCTCTCCACCAGCGCTGTCTCCTGATCCGTCCGGATCAACACCTCCGGCGTATGGCAGGAGGGATCCAGCTCGATCCGAATCATGAACCTGTCTTTCATTCGGCGTCTTCACAATCCGTCGTGTTCCTGTCAGTCTGTGGAATGAATACAAGGAATACAAGGGTATATAAACAAATCGGCAGATTAATTCAAGACAGTTCAGCGCAAAAAGCGTATCCGGCCTCTCCCCCCGAAAAGGGCCCGGCGGCGGAGGCTGCCGCGCGGGCGGATTCAGCTGCGCCGCCATCGGCGGCGCCAAGGACGATCCGAGGGGCGTTTATCATTTCATACCCTTCTCAAATCCATTCAATATTTATAATAGAAGATAAAGCGTATTATTCGTCGAAAAACGGGTTGTTTTGCCGCTTTGCTTTACGAATGGGCCGCAATGTGCTATAATCAGGCGTCGGATGCCCACCGGCAGCCAAAAAAGCAAGGATTGGGGTTGCCTGATCCCCACTTTTCAGGGAAAGAAGGAAAAGAAATGATGTATCGCAAATCCCAGCCGCACCTGCAGGCCAGCATGGCCGATCTGCGGTTTCATCGAAGGGTGCTTTTGATCGCCTGCATTATCCTGCTGGCGGCGACGGCCTTTTTAACCGTGACCCTGATCCGCGGCCAATACACCCAGGATAAAGCGCGCGATCAGCTGACCCAGCGCATGTACAGCGCCTGCGCCAGCGCGATCGACGAGGTGAACAAGATCGGCGGCATCACCTCCTCCGGCACCGCCGCCCAATTGGCCAGGGCGCGGCAGTACATCTTTTACATGGAGCAGCTGAACGCCATGAGCGTATCCATGTACGGCGAATCCGGACGCATGGCCCAGGCCGACGCGTTTACCGTCCTGTACGCCGATCTGGATGATTTTGAAAAGTTGGTGCAGCAGTCCACCTCCTCCACCATCGATATCCGCACCCTGCTTTTGACCCATCTCCGCGCCGTACAGGCCTACCTGCCCCAGCAATAACGGCTTTTCGTCAAAAGCGGCCCGCCTGACCAAAGAATCAAGCGGGCCGCTTTGCCATATCGGAGCATGAATTGAATTACTTGGTCACCAGCTCCAGCGTATCGCGGGCGATGGCGATTTCCTCGTTCGTGGGGATCACCAGGATCTTCACCTTGCTGTCGGCGGCGGAAATATCGGTATCGACGGCGTGGCCGGGCTTCATGGCGTCGTTCTTTTCCCTGTCCATCTTGGCGCCCATGTATTCAAAGCCCTGCATCACATCCCAGCGCAGGCCGTTGGTGTTTTCGCCGATGCCCGCGGTGAACACGATGGCGTCCACGCCGTTCATGGCGGCGGTATACGCGCCGATGTATTTGCGGATGCCGTACACCAGCATATCGCGGGCCAGCTTGGCGCGCTCATGGCCTTCGGAAGCGGCCTTGTCGATATCGCGCATGTCGTTGCTCAGGCCGCTGATGCCCAGCAGGCCGCTCTTTTTGTTGCAGATATTGAGCATTTCATCCACGGAAATGTGGTCGTTATTGCAGATATACTGCACCACCGCGGGGTCCATCACGCCCGAGCGCGTGCCCATGATCATGCCTTCGAGCGGCGTGATGCCCATGGAGGTATCCACGCACTTGCCGTACGCCACCGCGGCCAGGGAGGAACCGTTGCCCAGGTGGCAGGTGATCATGCGCAGCTCTTCGGGCTTTTTGCCCAGGAATTCCGCGGCGCGCTTGCTGACATAGCGGTGGCTGGTGCCGTGGAAGCCGTAGCGGCGCACGTGCAGCCTCTCGTAATATTCATAGGGGACGCCGTACATATACGCCTTGGGCGGCATGGTCTGGTGGAAGGCGGTATCGAACACGGCCACCATGGGCGTGCCGGGCATGACCTCCTGGCAGGCCTTGATGCCCATGAGGTTGGCGGGGTTATGCAGCGGGCCCAGCGGGATGTTTTCGGCGATCGCGTCCATCACGGTATCGTTGATGATGACGGACTCCGTAAACTTGCTGCCGCCGTGCAGCACGCGATGGCCGACCGCGCCGATCTCGCTCATATCCTTGACCACGCCCTTTTCGGGATCGGTCAGGAAGCCGAGCATCAGATGGCAGGCCTTCACGTGGTCCTCAATGGGCTCTTCCACGTCGCACACGGTCTTGTCGTCCACCTTCATATTGGCGTGCCCGGGCACGCCCATGCCGATGCGCTCGACCAGGCCCTTGGCCAGGGTTTCTTCGGTATCCATGTCGATCAGCTGATATTTCAGCGAGGAAGAACCGGCGTTCACGATCAAAATTTTCATTGGAATCGACTCCCCTTTTCACTTTGTTTTCATTGCTTATTATACAGGATGCGCGCCTGTTTGGCAAGGAAAAAAAGAAAGCGGAACAGCCGCGCAAGTCCGGCCGGCCGCCTATGGAAGCATGGCAAAGGGCCCGCCGGCAGAAGCAGAAAAGTTCTTGGCAAAAGGCTTGCGTTTTTGTTCTATCTGTTATAAAAT
>JAFXZO010000075.1 GCA_017541205.1 Clostridia bacterium
GTCGCTCAGGCCGGAAACCAGGGTACGCTTGATCTGCCCGGTCACGCCTTCCACGGTGGTGAGGGCGCTGGTGCCGAAGACCTCTTTGAGGAAGGCGACGGGATCGGAAACCCGGAAGGAATAGATGCCGAAGGCGCGCAGGCGCACCATGCCGAATTCGGCGTCGCGCATCATGACGGGGTTGCTGGTGCCCCACTTCTGATCCAGGAACTGCTTGGTGTTGATGAAATACACTTCGGCCTTGAAGGGGCTGTTGAAGCCGTATTTCCAGGATTTGAGGGCGGTGAGGATGGGCATGTTCTGGGTTTTGAGCTCATAGCGGCCCGGCCCGAACACATCCGCCAGCTGGCCTTCGTTCACCATGATGGCGACCTGGCTTTCGCGCACGGTCAGCTGCGCGCCCATCATGATTTCCTTGTCGTTGCGGTTATAGCGATGTACCATGGTATCGTTGGTTTCGTCCTTCCATTCGATCACGTCAACCAACTGACCGGCAAGCTTAGAAAAAAGTCCCATAGCAATTCCTCCTTGTTTATTCTGCCTGCGCGGGGCGCAGCAAATCTTGCAAACTGTTCAGCCAGGCGGATTCCACCACCATCATGTCCAGATCCAGGTATTCCTTGATTTTCAGGATGCTCTCGTTGATATGCGCGTCCGTGCGCGCGCCGAAGGCGTCGGGCGTTTCGGGCTCCTGCCCGTGCATGGGCATGCACACCACGCGGATATGCCGCGGCGTCAGGACCGCGACGGCGTAATAGATCCCTTCCACATAGCGGCCGAAGAAATTGTTGCGCAGCGCGCTCTCCAGGCGCTCCTGGGCGCGGCCCCGATGCTCGGCCAGGTACACGTCGCCCTGGGGCATATCGATTTCGTAGAGCACGCAGGGCTGGTCCAGGCTCACGTGCGCGCGGATCAATTTGAGCTCCCGCGTCACGCTGGCCCAATCCTGCTGCTCGCCCGCGAGGAGGGAATGCACCATTTCATCGCGCTGGAGCGTCAGCATGGCCTCTTCGTCATAGTATTCATCGGCGTAATCGGCATGCAGCCGATCCAGCACTTTCACGGTCTGCTTGAGCGCGGCCATCTGGTCTTCCCTGCCCCCGCAGACCTGGAAGATGGGCAGGCTGGGGCGGCCATAGCGCAGGTATTTGGTCAGCTGGATGCCGTCGGGGCGCGAAAAGAGATAGCCGACGGCGTCGATGGCCTTGGAATTGAGCAGGTCGATGGCCTCCTGGGGCGTGGAAGCCGTATAGGGGGCGCGGCAGTTCAGCCCGGCCCAATTGATCTGATCCCGGAACAGGGAAGCCACATTCTCCCGGTCCGTTGCCAGCAGCAGCTTGTACATGCGCAACCTCCACAGCAAGAATCCGTATATCCGGCCCGGCGGCCCTCCCTTGGGGAGCCGCTGAGGCAGCCGAGCGCGCCTGACGCCGACCGCCACGTTATTATACCATAAACCGCTTTCGGTGACAACGTTTTTTTGGCTTTCTTCCGTATTTCTTGCGCAAAAACAAGCCAAAAAACCACAATCCGGCAAGAAAAACCGCCCCGCGGACGAGGCCGAAGGGCGAAGGGGGATACGGTTACGGATGATAGAGCTTATGGGTCTGATACTGCGGATCGCAGGTCAGGTTGATCTTCAGGCGGCGGAAAATATTCTCATCCACCGCGGGGAGGATCACGGTGGAATGCGCCTCGCACCCTTCCAGCTTTTTCAGCTGCGCCATGGCGTGGGCCGCGGCGGGATCGGTGGCGGCGCAAATGGAGAGCGCCAGGAGGATCTCGTCCGAGTGCAGGCGGGGGTTATGGTTGCCCAGGTATTGGCATTTCAGGGTCTGGATGGGCTCGATGACCGAGGGGGAGATCAGGTGCCGTTTCTTTTCGATGCCGCCCTGGGCCTTGACCGCGTTGATCACCACGGCGGCGGAGGGGCCCAGCAGATCGGTGGTCTTCCCGGTCACGATGGTGCCGTCCTGCAATTGGATGGCCAGCGCGGGCGCGCCGGTGAGCTCCGCGCGCACGCGGGCGGCGGCGATCACGGGCCGGTCGTTGTCGGAAAGCCCCATTTTCTGCAGCAGCATTTGCAGCTTTTCCACTTCGCTCATTTCCGCGTGGCCCTGGCGGACCAGGCAGCGCGCGGCGTAATACCGGCGGATGATCTCCTGCTTGGCGGCTTCCCGGCAGGCTTCGTCGTCCACGATGCAATTGCCCACCATGTTGACCCCCATATCCGTGGGGGATTTGTAGGGCGAGGCCCCGTAAATGTATTCAAACAGGGCGTTGAGCACGGGGAAAATCTCTATGTCGCGGTTATAGTTGACGGTCGTTTCGCCATAGGCCTCCAGATGAAAGGGGTCGATCATGTTCACGTCGTCCAGATCCGCGGTGGCGGCTTCGTACGCCACGTTCACGGGATGCTTAAGGGGCAGGTTCCAGATCGGGAAGGTTTCAAACTTGGCGTACCCCGCCTGGATGCCGCGGGACTTTTCCTGATAGAGCTGGCTGAGGCACGTGGCCATCTTGCCGCTGCCCGGGCCGGGCGCCGTCACCAGCACCAGGGGCCGGGTGGTTTCGATATATTCATTGCGGCCAAAGCCCTCGTCGCTCACGATATGCTTCACGTCGTAGGGGTAGCCCTCGATGGGAAAATGCCGGTATACGCGCACGCCCAGGCTTTCCAGCCGTTTTTTGAACTGGACGGCGTTATGCTGGTCCTGCCAGCGGGTCATCACCACGCTGCTCACGTACAGGCCGATGGAGCGGAAGGAGTCGATCAGGCGAAGAACGTCCGCGTCGTAGGTGATGCCCAGGTCGCCCCGCAGCTTGCTTTTTTCGATGTCGTCCGCGTTGATGGCGATCACCAGCTCTTCCTGGTCTTTGAGGTTCAAGAGCATGCTCACCTTGCTGTCCGGCCGGAAGCCCGGCAGCACGCGGGACGCGTGATAATCGTCGAACAGCTTGCCGCCCAATTCCAGGTACAGCTTGCCGCCGAATTTGTCGATCCTTTCCCGGATGTGCTCCGACTGCATTTGGGTGTATTTGTCATGATCAAATCCGATGCGCATCGCGATTCCCCTCCCGCTCTTGCGTAAATCACACCCGGAGATTATACCACGCCGAACCAAGGAAAACAAGCGCGGAAACAGGGGAAATGCAAAGAGCGAAACGCGCGGGAATCGCCAAACGAAGCAAACGGGCGCATTGCTTCAATTCATCCGTTCTTTTTGGCGCTGCTCCGGCGCTCTCTTTGCTTTCAGCGCCTCACGCCAACGGGGAAAACCATGATCTCGCCGTCCGACAAAAAACAAGTCAAAGAAATCGTATCCGGCAAATCCTTCGCGGTGATCCCATTCCATACATACTGCGCGATTCGCAGGGCGTTTCCGTCACGGCCGTATTCTTCGCCGACGCTTGGGAAAAACCTGTCTTCATCGGCCCCGGCAAGCGGCCTTCCTTCCCCGTCCGTCAGCATCATCCGGCTATTCTTGAAATCAGTATCCTTCGGCGTCATCCTGACCGTCAGATACAGCCCCAAAGGAGTGATCTGGGCGGTCTCATACACGGCGGTACAGTGCTCGTTTTCATAGACAGCCTCCGTCTCCAGCTTCCCCGCATCCGCCTTCAGCTTGCCTATGTCAAAGGAGAGGACCAGTGTTTCGGTTTGGTAACCGCCCATATCCTCCGCGGGAATCCCGCCGTACCAGTGACGCCATGCTCCTTCGCCTGCGTCATATCCCACGAACCCTTCTCCCTCGGCAATCACATAGTAGCCTTCTGCCGCCAGCTCCGCCGCTTCTTCCGGCTGAAATGCTTCCATCCGCCATACAGGGCGGACGGGCCGATAGAGCGTGACCCGCATATCGATATGAAGCTGATCCGCGCCCTGCGCCTGCGCAGGCAGCAGGATATATTCGCCGTCTTGCCAGGCGCCGTCCGAGAAAAGCCCCGGTATCCATTGCTCGTGAAAGCTGTCGGTGCCGTCCGTCCAAATCCGCACCCCGTTTGCCGTGAAATCCTCAACCCTACAATACATGGGAATGTCCCTCTCCCTGTTCTCGATAAGCCAATCAAAGGCCAACGCCCGGCCGTCATAGACTGCGGAATCCACTTGCAGAAACGCCCCGTCCGCGGCCGCTTCCTGATGCACAGCCGTGACAGGAATCTCCGGGAGATCCCTGCTTTGCCGGCCGAAGAGGAATTGCAGCACATTTGAGCCCTTTGCCGCCGCCAGCGCCGAGACGGTGAACAGCATCAACAAAATGGCCAGCACAAAGCCTGCCGACAGCCTCTTCTTTAAGGTGCTTCCCCTCGTCCTTTCCCGATCCATGATCCGCTGCGCCAGCCGGGGATCGCCCTGCATCATGGAAAGGCCGGAATCGATGGATTCCCGAACAAATCGCCTGTCTCTTTGGTCACTCATCGAAATACGCTCCTTTCAGCGCCGTGCGCAGCTTTTCTTTGGCCCGGCTGAGCCGTCCCGATACCGAGGAAGGGGCCAGCCCCAGCGCTTCGGCGATTTCCGTGATCTGCATATGGGCATAGTAATAGAGCAGCACCACTTCCCGGAGCTTTCTGGGCAGCCGGGCGATTTCCAGATTCACCGTGAGGGCGTCCTCGGAAAGATCGCCCGATTTTTCCGGCAGCATATCCAGGGAAACCCGACGGCTGACGTGCTTCCACCAGCCCGTTCTTTGCGCGTCCCGGCAGGAATTGATCGCGATCCGCATGAGCCAGGTTTTCATGCTGCATTCGCCGCGGTAGGCAGGCAGCGCCTTATATGCCTTCATGAAAGTATCTTGAACGGCGTCCTCCGCAAGCCCTTTGTCCCGCAGGTGCAGATAGCACAGCCGCAAAAGCTGGGTCTGACAGGTGCTCACAAGCTCGCAGAATTGCTGCTCGACGGCCGGATCGGGCGGCTTGATCTTTTGCATGCGCTGCTCACCTCCTTACTTATTGGACGGAATGACGCGGGGTTTATTTCGCATGCCGAAAAAAATTCATGATAAAGGCGGCCTGTGCCGGCCGCCCGAAGCTTTGCTGTTTCAGATATGCAGCGCCGTCCGGTAGGCGGCGCTTTTTATCGCCTCATCGTGCAGAGATTGTTCAGATCATAGGCGCGCAGATACGGCTTTAAGTCCAGCCCGTGTTCGCGGTAATTGAGATAGAGATAGGCGCAGGCGAGGCAGTCGCTGTCCGCTTTGTGGTGGTCCAGCGGGATGCGCAGGGCGGAGCAGAGGGTGTTCAGCTTATGGTCGGGCAGATGGGGGTAGCATTTGCGGCCCATCTGCACGGTGCACGCGTAGGGGAGGGACGCCGGCGCCGCAATGCCGTAATCCTTGAGGCAGCAGGCCAGCACGCGCATATCGAACGGCGCGTTGTGGGCGATGAGCACCCCGCTTTGGAAGAGCCTGCCGATCTTTTCCCACAGCATGGGGAAGGTCGGCGCGCCCCGGACCATTTCCGGGGTGATGCCGGTCAGGGCAATATTGAAGGCGTCAAACCGCGTTTCGGGGTTCACGAGGGTGGCGTATTTTCCCGTTATTTTCCCATCCTCGATCAGCGCGACGCCGATGGCGCTCATGCGGTCGTTCCAGCTGTTGGGCGTTTCCACGTCGAATGCGATCACGCGCTCCATGGCGATCCTTCCTTTCGTAAAAACAAAAACCCAGCCGCATCGGCTGGGATAAGAGGCGCCATCCGGATTCGGACCGGAGCATAAAGGTTTTGCAGACCTTCGCCTTACCACTTGGCTATGGCGCCTTAAAAAATGGAGCGGTAGACGAGGCTCGGACTCGCGACCTCCACCTTGGCAAGGTGGCGCTCTACCAACTGAGCTACTACCGCATTGAAGGTGCCTTGGGGCGGAATTGAAC
>JAFXZO010000076.1 GCA_017541205.1 Clostridia bacterium
AGCAGGGAGCGCAAAAAGCCGCGCCTTTGCGGGCGCGGCCTCGGGGATGATTGGATTTTCAATTATTCGGCAACCTCGAACACGGGCACGAAGCCGCTGTTCACGATCAGGTCGTACACCTTCTGGGTGTACACGGTCTGCTCCAGGGCCTTCACGAAATCCGCGTCAGCGTTTTCGGGCTTCACGGCGAAGATGTTCACATAGGCTTCGGCGGCCTGGCTGCCGGGCTGTTCAAAGTACACGGCGTCCTTGCCGGGGATCAGGCCCGCCAGGGAAGCGTTGTTGCCGTTGATGACCACGAAGGCCGCGCCGTCCCGCATGGTGGGGGCCAGCTCAGCGTTTACATCCTGGAATTCCAGGTTCTTGGGATTGCCGATGTCATACTTGGTGACGGCGCTCTCCAGGGTGGTGCCTTCGGGCAGCTCCACCAGGCCGGCGTCCGCCAGCAGGATGAAGGCGCGGGTCATGTTCACGGGATCGTTGGGGACCACGATGATATCGCCTTCGGCCAGCTCGTCCAGGCTGCTCTTGGTGCCCGGATAGAGGCCCATGGGCTCAAAGTGGGTGGGCACGACGTAGACCAGCTTCTGATCGTCCGCGGCCGTCTCGTTATACTGGGTCAGGTAGGGGATATGCTGGAAGAAGTTGGCCTGGGTGTCGCCCGCGGCGGTGGAGGGGTTCTCGACCAGATAGCCTTCGTTGATTTCGATTTCCAGCTCAAAGCCCAGCGCAGCCAGGTCTTCCTTGACCAGCTCCAGGATCTGCGCGTGGGGATTGGGGGTGGCGATGATCTTGATGGTTTCGGCCACAGCGGCCACCGTGCCCAGGGAAAGCGCCAGCGCTAACAGGATCGCAACTACCTTTTTCATGAATACAGCCTCCTTAAATACATTTTATATTCAAGCATACGCTTAAATAACGGGTTCAGCGGATCCGGTGATCCATTTTCCGGGAAAGGGACGTGCCGGACACCGTGATGATCTGCACCAGCACCACCAGCAGGATGCTGGCCGCATACATGATATCGTACTGCCGGTAGGACAGGCCGTAGGTCACGGCCGTGGCCCCCAGGCCGCCGCCCGCGGCGACGCTGGCCATGGTGGTATAGCCCAGGATGGTGGTCATGCAGATGGAAAAGCCGTTGATGAGCGAGGGCCGGGCTTCCGGCAGGAGCACCTTCCAGATGATCTGCCAGGTGCTGGAGCCCATGGCCTTGGCCGCTTCGATCACACCGCCGTCCACCTCGATCAGGCTGCCCTCCACCATGCGCGCCACGTAGGGGAAGGCGGAAATGGTGAGGGGGAAGGAGATCGTGACGGTGCCGGTCATGCGGCCCGTGACCGCGAGGGTGGTGTCCAAAAGCATCACCAGCAGGATGATGAACGGGATGGAACGCAGGAAATTGACGATCGTGCCCAGCACCATGTTGGTTTTCGGCATGGGCTTGATGCCGTTTTTCCGCGTGATCACCAGCACCACGCCAAGCGCCATGCCGATGATGTAGGAGAGGATCGTGGAAAGCAGGGTCATATAGATCGTTTCGCCCAGCGCCGGCCACAGGATGTCCCAGGAGCGCTTATAGATGAAGCCGAAAATGTTGCCGTGCAGGAAGCTCCCCAGGCCTTTCCAGCCGTCCATGCACACCTTGTAGGGCACCTGCCAGAGGGGATGCATCCAATTCATCCCTGACGCACCTCCTTTACCGTCAGCCCCTGCTCGGTCAGGTACTGGATCACCTGCTGGCGGACCGAAGGATCATCCGGCGATTCGATCAGCATCTGCCCGTAGGGCTGGCCGTTGATGGGCTTGATATCGGCGGAGAGGATGTTCACATCCACCCCGCAGGTCTTGACCAGGCCCGCGATGATGGGCATGCCCTCCTTGCCGCCTTCAAACACGACGCGCAGGGCGGGCACATCGGAAACGGCGTCATCCTCCTCGGAGGGCAGGATGCCGAACAGACGCTTGCCCGCCGCGGAACGCGTATGCACGAACACGTCGTCCACCGTGCCTTCCTCGGCGATCCGGCCCCCGTCCAGGATGGCCACGCGGCTGCAGATCTGCCGGATCACGGCCATTTCATGCGTGATCAGCACCACCGTTATGCCCAGGTTTTTGTTGATATCCTGAAGCAAAGCGAGGATCGATTGGGTGGTCATGGGGTCGAGCGCGCTGGTCGCCTCGTCGCACAGCAGCACCTCCGGATCGCTCGCCAGGGCGCGGGCAATGGCCACGCGCTGGCGCTGGCCGCCGGACAGCTGGATGGGGTAAGCGTCCGCCTTGCCCTCCAGCTCCACAAGCTTGAGCAGCTCCTTGACCCGCGCGCCGGATTTTGCCCGGGGCACCCCCACGATATCCAGCGGGTAGCGCACGTTCTGAGCCACGGTTTTCTGCATCAGCAGGTTAAAGGATTGGAAGATCATGCTCACCTTGCGGCGCATGGTCATCAGCTGTTTTCCGTTCATGGCCAGGATATTCTGGCCGTCGATGAGGATCTGGCCGTCCGTCGGCGTATCCAGGCGGTTCAGACATCGGATCAGGGTGGATTTGCCGGCGCCGGACATGCCGATGATGCCGTAAATCTGGCCCCGCTCGATGGACAGGTCGATCCCGTCCAGGGCGACCACTTCGCCGCCCGGCACGGCGTACACCTTGCGCAGGCCGCGGACTTCGATCAGAGGGGAGGTGCCTTCAGACAAATGCATGCATTCCTTTCTTGTTCCGCCTTCGCCCGGATGATCTCAGCAAAAGCCCGCTCCGCGTGCTTGCGAAGCGGGCTCAACGGACGAAAACGCACATCAAGCGGCGCAGCGCAAACAGCGCGGAGCACAGCCCGCGCACATCTGCATTCGCGCCAAGGGATTCCTCATTCCGCAGGCCTCCTCTCCGGCTTGCACGCCGTTCGATGCAGATATTATAAAAGATAGGCCCTGCAAAGTCAAGCCTATGGGCGGGAAGATAAAATGTATTGCCAGTTATAGCTTCAATCTATAATACCGGCGCGACGGAAAGCATTTTTCTTTTGCGGGATTTATGCTATACTGGAACGAAAGCATGCAAAAGGGAGAGCCTGAACCGATGAAAATTGCCGTTTTTTACGAAAACATATGGGATGGCGTGCGGGAAACCGGGGCCGGGATGGGGGAGACCCTCCGCGCGTTCAAGGCCGCGGGCATGGAATTATTGTACATTTCCGCCGATTCCTGGAAGCGGGACGGAAAGGCGCTTGCCCCGATCCTGCGCGACTTGGAGATGGGCGTTGAGGGTATGCATGCTTTTTTGGATTTCCCGAAGGGCGCGGCGGAAAAGGACGCCCGCGCCGCCGTTGAGCTGGCCCTCGAAGCCGGGGCCGGAAATCTGCTGATCGTGCCCGGGTTCCTGTCCACGGGCAACAGCGCGCGGGACGCAGGAAGGATGCTGGACGGCATGCGGATGGCTGCCGCCTGCGGAAAGGAAAAGGGCCTGCCTGTCCTGATGGAGGATTTTGACGGGATCTTCGCGCCGTATAACTGCATGGCGGGCCTAAAATACTTTTTGGACCGGATCCCGGACCTTGGCTGCGCGTTTGATACGGGCAACTTCGTCACGTTCCGGGAGGATGAGCTGGAAGCCTTTGATCTGTTCGCCGACAGGATCCGGACCCTGCACCTCAAAGACCGCTGCGCCACGCCGCGCCACGAGCGGGACGCCGCCTTTTGCCGCGCGGATCAGACGAAATGCTATTGCTGCGCGGTCGGCAGCGGCGAGATCCGCATCAAAGAGATCCTGCGCCGCCTGGAGGAACGCGCTTACCCCGGCAACGTAATTGTGGAGCTTTATTGCTGCGACGCAAGGTATGTGCTGGACGATCTGTTGTCGTCCGTTCAGTGGCTCCGGGCGAACCTTTCGTAACGAACGGCTTTATTCTTTCCCCTTCACCATCGTCAGCGCGATCCGCTTTTTCTTTTCGTCCACGCTGACCACCCACACCTTCACGACGTCGCCGACCTTCACCACCTCGGAGGGATGGCGGATAAAGCGGTCGGCCAGGCGGGAGATATGCACCAGGCCGTCCTGATGCACGCCGATGTCCACGAACGCGCCGAAATCAATCACGTTGCGCACGGTGCCGGTCAATTCCATTCCGGGCCGCAGGTCCTTCATATCCAGCACGTCCGTGCGCAGGACGGGCTTGGGCAATTCGTCGCGGGGGTCGCGGCCCGGCTTTTGCAGCTCGCTCAAAATATCGTCCAGCGTGGGCAGGCCGATCCCCAATTCGCCCGCCAGCTTTTCCAAACCGTATTCCTGGGCCTTCTTCCGGATCCCGGGCAGGCCGCCGTTTTTCAAATCTTTTCCATCATACCCCAATTTATTCAAGGCCCCTTTGGCCGCGTCGTAGCTTTCCGGGTGCACCGCGGTGGCGTCCAGGGGGTTTTTGCTGTCCATCACGCGCAGGAAACCCGCGCACTGCTCAAACGCCTTGGGGCCAAGCTTGGGCACCTTTTTGAGCGCCGCGCGGGAGGAAATGCCGTTTTCCTCGCGGTAGGCGACGATGTTTTTCGCCAGGGCCGGGCCGATGCCCGCCACGTGGGAAAGCAATTCCGCGCTCGCGGTGGAAACCTCCACGCCCACCGCGTTCACGCATTGCTCCACCACCCCGTCCAGGGCCTGGGTCAGCTCGTTTTGCTTCAGGTCATGCTGATACTGGCCCACGCCGATGGCCTTGGGATCGATCTTGACCAGCTCGGCAAGGGGGTCCTGCATGCGGCGGGCGATGGAAACGGCGCTGCGCTGGGTCACGTCGAAATCCGGGAATTCCTGCGCGGCCAGCTTGCTCGCGGAATAGACGGAGGCCCCGGCTTCGGAAACGATCATGTAGGCCGTGCCCGGCATTTCGGGCAGCAGGGACACGATGAACTGCTCGCTTTCGCGGCTGGCAGTGCCGTTGCCGATGGCGATCGCCGTGACGCCGTATTTTTTCACCAGGCTCTTGATGAGCTTGGCCGAAGCGGCTTTGGCGGCTTCCTGGCCGGGCAGGGTGAAATGCCCGACGCCCGTATCCAGCACCTTGCCGTTTTCGTCGATCACGGCGAGCTTGCAGCCCGTGCGGAAGCCCGGGTCGACGCCCAAGGTCACCTTGCCCTTGATGGGTGGCTGCATGAGCAATTGATGGAGGTTTTGGGAGAACACGCGGATCGCCTGCTCGTTGGCGCGGTCGGTCAGCTCGGAACGGACCTCGCGCTCCAGGGAGGGGAACAACAGCCTCTCCCACGCGTCCTCGCACGCCAGGGCGACCTGCTGCGACGCGGGCGCGTTTCCGCGTACGAACGCGCCTTTGACCGTGAAAAGCGCCTTTTCCTCCGGCACGGCCAGAGAAACCTTCAAAAATTCTTCTCTTTCGCCGCGGTTGACGGCCAGCACCCGGTGCGCCGCGATGCGCGGGACGGGCTCGGCATAATCGTAGTACATGCTGTACACGCTGTCTTCTTCCTTGGCCGCTTTGGTCTTGAGCACGCCTTCGCGAAGCAGGAGGGAGCGCAGGTCCTTTCGCAGCGCCGCGTCGTCGCTCACCTGCTCGGCCAGGATATCCCGCGCTCCGGAAAGCGCGGCCTCTGCGCTTGGCACGTCCTTTTCGGCGTCCACATATTTTTCCGCTTCCGCGTTTGGATTGCCCTTGGGCAGTTGCAGCAGGAGCCAGAGGGCCAAAGGCTCCAGGCCGCGTTCCTTGGCGACGGTCGCGCGGGTGCGGCGCTTGGGCCGGAAGGGGCGGTAGAGATCCTCCAATTCCGCCAGGGTCTGGGCTTTCGCCAGCTGCTGGGAGAGCTCCGGGGTCAGCGCGCCCAGCTCGGTCAGCGCTTTTTCGATTTCCTCGCGGCGCTTTTTCATATTGCGCAGGTATTCCAGGCGTTCAGCCACTTCGCGCAGCAGCTGATCGTCCATGGAGCCGGTTTTTTCCTTGCGGTAACGCGCGATAAAGGGGATGGTGGCCCCGCCGTCCAGCATTTCGATCACAGCCTGGACGTGCTCGGGCCTGAGGGAAAACTCCCTGGCGAGAATCGCGACAAAATCCATGAGGCAGCCTCCTTGTCAAATTCCTTCTTCCGGATGGTTCGGCAATAAACGGTCATCAGCAGCGCTTGGGCGCAGCCGCGCATGACATTTCATCCCTTGTCCTCCCGATATGCGCAGGGAGTATTATACGGGATTTTTCGCAGGAAAGCAAGGTTTCCTTCCGCAAAGGGGTTGACATTCGCTTCGGTTCGGGCGTATAATACCCCCATCCACGGGATGAGGGAGAACACGTTTCCGTTTCTCCGGCCTTCAGAGAGCATGCGTTTGGTGCGAGCATGCAGGCCGCGGCGGAAATACCGCCTCCTGACCGTTGACGGGCCGCGCCCGATACAGCGCAGCATCAAGGGGTCTGGTTTCAGGGAACGCAAGCGCGGGATCCATGCGGGGAGGAAGCGTTCGGCGGACCGGGAAAGCAGGCAACAAGGGTGGAACCGCGGGCGAAGAACAAAGCTTTCACGCTCGTCCCTTCATTCACATGACGGGGCGGGCGTTTTCATATGCCCTCCCACAAGGGGCAAACCCCCTGCGGGTTTGCGACGCGGAATACCGGAACAAAAGGAGGACGAAAAGAAATGAAGATCATCTACAACGACGGCCGCGTGGCCGAATGCCCCCAGGAAATGGAGCTCGAAGTGCTGCGCCACAGCGCGGCGCACATCATGGCCCAGGCGATCAAGCGCCTGTACCCGGACGCGCACTTCGCCTACGGCCCCGCCACGGAAAAGGGCTTCCATTACGACATTGACCTGGGCGATGTGAAGCTTTCCGACGAAGACCTGCCCGCCATCGAAGCGGAAATGCAGAAGATCGTGAAGGAAAACCTGCCCTTCAAGGTCTATCCCCTGCCCCGGGATGAGGCGGTCAGGCTGATGCGGGAGCGCGGCGAAATCTACAAGGTGGAGCATATTTCGGATCTGGCCGAGGACGCGCAGATCACCTTCTATCAGCAGGGCGAATACATCGATATGTGCGTGGGCCCGCACCTGACCTACACCAAGGCCCTCAAAGCGTTCAAGCTCACGGCCCTGTCCGGCGCGTACTGGAAAAACGACCAGAAAAACAAGATGCTCACCCGCGTGAACGGTGTCGCCTTCCGCACCCAGGACGAGCTCAAGGAATACGAAAAGCAGGTGGAGGAAGCCAAGGCCAGGGACCACCGCCGCATCGGCAGGGACATGATGCTGTTCATGACGGACGATCTGGTGGGCCGGGGACTTCCCATGTTCCTTCCCAAGGGCTATACGCTCTGGCAGCAGCTGGAAAACTACATCCGCGACAAGGAACTGATGCTGGGCTATCAGCATGTGCTGACCCCGTGCGTCGGCACGGTGGACCTGTACAAGACCAGCGGCCACTGGGAGCATTACAAGGACAACATGTTCCCCGCCATGGAGGTGGAGGGCGAAGCGTTCGTCCTTAGGCCCATGAACTGCCCGCATCATATGCGCATTTACGCCAACCGCCCCCATTCCTACCGCGACCTGCCCATCCGCATCGGCGAGATCGCCCACGATTTCCGCTTTGAAGCCAGCGGTACGCTGAAGGGCATCGAGCGCGGACGCCATTTCTGCCAGAACGACGCGCACCTGTTCGTAACGCCCGACCAGATCAAGGACGAGGTCAGCGCCGTGGTGGACCTGATCTTCTCCACCTACAAGGATTTCGGCATCACGGATTACCGCTGCGTTTTGTCCCTGCGCGATCCGGAAGACAAGGTGAAATACCACCAGGATGACGAAATGTGGGAAAAGGCCGAAAGCGCCCTGCGCGAGGTGCTGCGGGAGCTGAACATCGATTTCACCGAGGAAATCGGCGAAGCGGCGTTCTACGGCCCCAAGCTGGACGTGAACGTGCGGCCCGCCGTCGGCGCGGAATATACGCTGAGCACCTGCCAGCTGGACTTCTGCCTGCCCGCTAAATTCAACCTGAAATACATCGATAAGGACGGCGTGGAAAAGACGCCCGTGGTGCTGCACCGGGCCATCCTGGGCAGCCTGGACCGTTTCATGGCTTACCTGATCGAAGAAACCAAGGGCGTGTTCCCGGTATGGCTGGCGCCCGTCCAGGTGAAGGTGCTGCCCGTCAGCGATAAGAGCATGGATTACGCCGAAAAGGTCTATCAGTACTTCAAGGAACAGCGCATCCGCGTGGAATTGGACGACCGCAACGAAAAGATCGGCTACAAGATCCGCTACGCCCGCCAGGAGGACAAGGTACCCTACATGATCATCATCGGCGAAAAGGAAATCGCCGAGGGCAACATTTCCGTCCGCGACCGCGAGACCGACCAGACCGCCGTGTATTCCAAGGAAGACTTCCTGGCGAAGATCAGCCGGGAAATCAAGGAACGGAAGTAAAGCAAGATTAAAAAAGAACCACGCCTTGGAGGATGCCAGGGCGTGGTTTTTTGCATGGAAAAAGGATCACGCAGGCTTTCTTCCGAAGTGGAGGAAAGCCAGAATGCCGACGGGGAGGAAATAGGCGCACCAGGCGACGAGGGCGATCACGCCGCTGCTGCTCGTTTTGCCGGAGGCCATGCTGGCAAAGAGACCCGTCATGGGCATAATAAAGCAGCCGATAAAGAAAACACCGTGGATCATCATCAGGGCTTTCAGCCACTTATCCGCCCTGCACGCCGGCGCCATGGACAGGCCGATGAAGAACGTGGAAAGCGCCATCATGCCATAGCCCAGCAGATCGTAATTGAAGATCAGCCCGCCCTTTTTGAAATCCAGGATCGAAAGCGCCTGCTCGTTAAGGCTTTCCAACCGCACGCTGGTCGTCTGGGCGAAATAGACGAGGAAGATCAGCACGGCGTACACCGCGGACAGCGCCATGCCGACCATCGCGGGAACGCGGCGGCCCTCCCCGCTTTCATGATGCAGCCCCGCCGCCATCATGATATAGCCGATGGGCAGGAACATGCACACAAAGAAGGAGCCGAAGGTAAAATCGACGATCAGGAAGACGGCGAACAGAAAGACGGAAACGGAAACGACGGCAGCGCCGATGCGGGAAACCAAACGGTTCATATTCATTTGCGATCCCTCCATAGAGAAAAGCAGCCGCTTGGGCTGCTTTGATAAAACCGCAGATCGGTTCAGTTTTTCAGGGTGATGACGACGTGGCGGTTCGGCTCCTCGCCCTCGGAATGGGTGGTGACGGCGGGATGATCCTGGAGCGCGCTGTGCAGGATGCGGCGCTCGTAGGGGTTCATGGGCTCCAGGGACACCTTGCGGCCCGTCTTCTGGGCGCGGTTCGCCATGCGGTTCGCCAGGCGCACCAGCGCTTCCTCGCGCTTGGCGCGGTAGCCCTCGGTATCCAGGGTGACGCGGGTGTAATTGCTCTGGCCCTTGTTCACCTGCAGGCTGGTCAGGTACTGGAGTGCGTCCAGGGTTTCGCCGCGGCGGCCGATCAGGATGCCCAGGGTATCGCCGTCCATGTTGACGCGCACGTTGCCCTCTTCATCGGTGTTCACGGCCACGGACACGGTAACGCCCATCAGGCGGGTCAGCTCCTGGAGGAATTCCTGGGCGCGGCCGGCGGGGGTGGCGCGGTCCGCCTGCTCGGCGGGCACGATCTCGCGGGGCGGCTGGGCTTCCTTGGGTTCTTTGGGCGCTTTGGGTTCCTTGGGCGCTTTGGGGGCCTTAGACTCCTTGGGCGCCTTCGGTTCTTTGGGCTCCTTGGCTTCCTTGGGCTCGCGCGGCTTGCGGGGCTTGGGCGCGGGCTTGGCGGGCTTATCCGCGGCTTCCTGAGGCTTTGCGGCTTCCGCGGGCTTGGGTTCCCCGGCCTTCTTTTCTTTGGGCTCTTCTTCCTTGAGCACATCGGCCAAAAGGGAGCGGGCCATATCTTCTTCGCTGGATTCGTCTTCCTTCAAGGTCAGGCGTACCTTGGCGGGCCGGGAGCCAAACAGGCCGAACAGACCCTTGCTGCCTTCTTCCAATACGTCCACAGTCACATCGCTGATGGAAACGCCCAGATGCTCCAGGCCCTGGGAAATCGCTTCTTCGATGGTGCGGGCGGATACTTCATAATTCTTCATTATTTTACAGACCCCTCTCCGGTTACGGATTTGGCTTTTTGTTCATCTTTTTTGGCAAGGTATTTGGTGATGACGATGCTTTGCAGCCACATGACGCATGTGGAGGTGACCCAATACACGGCGAAGCCGGCGTTGGAGGTGAGGCAGAAGAAGACGGACAGGAGGGGGAAGAAATACTTCATGAAGTTGTTCATTCCCGCGCCCTGGCCATTGCTGGGCTGGGCGGTGGCCTGTTCGGTCATCTGGGGGTTATACTTGGTTTGCAGGATCTGGGTAACGCCCGCGAGGATCGGGAAGATCAGCAGGCCGTTATACTGCTTGTAGAGGGTAACGGTGAACAGGAAGAAGTTGAGGCCGCTCCAGCCGGACACCGGCTCCACCGCCGCGGCGTAGGTGGGGATGCTTTGCAGCGCGTTCGTCATCGCTTCCACGCTGGCCTTGACCGCCGCGCTGGAAGAAAAATCCAAGGCCTGACCGGCCAGGTTCTGGATAATAGCGCTGCGCTGGGCATCGTTCAGCAGGTCATACGCGCGCTGCCACACATCCTGCGTGATCACCTGCAGGGCGGAGGCGTTGGGGGCGATGGGGGTGAAAAGGGAATCGGTCATCCAAATGTTCTTGACCCACAGGAACCGATCCGCCGCGGAGACCACGTTATCTTCCCCGGCCAGATAACGGAACGCCTGCATGGCCAGCTGTTCGTTGGCGATGGCGCGCATGGCCGCGAACATGGCGATCATCAGGGGCCAGGTGAGCAGCATGGGCAGGCAGCCGGACAGGGGATTATAGCCTTCCTTGCGCATGAGCTCGGCCTGCTTTTGCTGGAACTTTTGCTTGTCGTTGCCGTATTTTTTCTGCAGCTCGTTCAGCTTGGGCTGGATAGCGCTCATTTTGCGCATGCCTTTGCGGCTCTTATAGTCGAACGGCATGCAGATCATACGCATCAAAAACGTGAAAATGATGATCGAAACGCCGTAGTTCCCCACCACGCCGTTGATGCCGGCCAGGATATTATACAAAAACTGCGTAACACTGTTCAAGGATTCTCGTCCCTCCTAATGATTGCGCTGGGCGCTTCGGGTACGGGATCATAGCCGCCCTCGGAAAAGGGATTGCAGCGCATGATCCTTTTGATCGCCATGCCGCCGCCGCGAACGGCGCCAAAACGCCTGACAGCCGTTTCGGCATATTCCGAGCAGGTGGGAATGAAGCGGCAACTGGGCTTGGTGTGCGGGCTGATCCCACGCCGGTACAAACGGATCATGAAAAGCAGAAAACGCTTCATACGGATTCTTCCCGGTACAGGCCCTGTTTTTTGAGCAGGTATTTGAGGCTTTGGCGGAGGCGGGCAAAATCCGCCTCGGCGGCAGGCTCGCGGGCCGTGACCACATACATGCCCCTTTTGAGGCGCGGCAATTCCCCGCGGAACGCTTCCCGCAGCCGGCGCTTGACGAGGTTGCGCGTGACGGCGTTGCCGATCTTCTTGCTCACCGCAAAGCCGGCCAGCAGCTTGGGGCCCTTGACGAATCCGAGCGACATTTCCCGGCAGGCCGCGCCTTTGCCCTTCTTGTAAACGTAGCGGAACTGGCCGTTTTTCCTCAGGCGATACTGCTTTTCCATGCTTCCTCCGGCGATGACGCTTGCTATCGCCGCGGGAACGCCCTTTCGCCCGGGCGCTCAAACAATAGCAAACCCGCCCCACGGGTCAATGCTCTCTGGCAAGCGGCGGGGGCGGGCTAAGCCATGCAAGAAAGTCGGGAGGCGACGATCAGACCGTCAGCTCCTTGCGGCCGCGATTGCGGCGGCGGGACAGCACCCGACGGCCGTTCTTGGTGCTCATGCGGGCACGGAAGCCATGGACCTTATTGCGCTGGCGCTTCTTGGGCTGATAAGTACGTTTCATGACAGCAACAACTCCTTCTAATTCCAAAATGCCTTGGGGCATTTATCAATGGCGCGTTGTGATCAAAGTCTCACAAAACAGCCATTATAGTATATCCAGAAGGCCCGCGGCTGTCAAGGGATTTTCCCAAAATTTTTGAACGGTTCCTTGCAGCAATAATAGACAAACGCCGCGCACCATACCCCGTCCGCTTCCCGGAGGCTCCACGTGGGGAATGGCTGCACGAGCGGCGCAAGATTGGACGCAAGACCGTCCATCGCGCCGTGGAACGGAAGCAGCGCCATTTCCTTGGCAACCTGGGCCAGATACGCTCTCGTCGCATTTTTCATATACGCCTCACGATTTATTAAGGATACCTTCTTATGCGGCTTTCGGCAAACGGGGGATTTTTCACGCGGCGGTTTTTCGTCAGATCCGCTTTTCCAGCTCGTAGGCGGTATGTCCCTTGGGGTAGTCGGGGAGCTCGCCCCTTGCGGTGAATCCGTTTTTGAAGAAGAACCCGGATACCCAGTCGCAGCAGTAGGACAGGATCACATAAGCGCCCATTTCCTTTGCTTCGCGCTCGATCCCGCGCAGAAGATCCGTGCCGATGCCCTGCCTGCGGCAGTGCTCATCCACCCAGATGCCGTCGATTTCGGCGGTGTCGTCCCCGTCGACTCCGGCTATGACGGCGGCGATCAGGTTCCCGTCCTTGTCAGTAAGCTTCTTGCTGAGCGTGATATCGCCGTGTCCGTCCGGCATGACCTCAACACAAAACTGATCGAGCCCCCTGCCGATGATCTCGGCGTCTTCCCTGCCGCCGGGCGACACCTGATACCGCTTTGCTGCGGTGTTGTTTTTCGGGATGCAGTCCGGGATATTTTTCTCGAGCCGCTTGGATAAGGACCCTTCCTTTTTCGTCCGCGATCCTGAAAATCAGCTGCTCCTCCTCGGTGCGGGGCTCTAAAGGCGCTATGGCATCAGCATACGCTATGATCTTTTTTTCGACGAGCGCTTCCTCTTCCTCGGTCAAGGGCTTGATTTCATAAGGCATGTTCGTTTCCCCGATCGTCAAATCTTCATGGGTTTTTTCCATTGATCTTATGTATTCTGACGGCCATATAGGGCCTTGCGGGAAGCGCCACGCGGAAAGCGCCCTGATGATCGCCCGCGTCCGTCACGGTCATGTTCCAGGTGTCGATCACGTCCGCGTGATAAACGTTCGTATCATCCAAATGGAAAACGCGGAAGGAGGGGCGCATGAAGCTGTAATAATACAGCCGATAGCCCGTTTGCTCCGCTATTTTTTCATCCTCCGGCACGCCGCAGACCGAATCCCATTCCGGCTGGATGTACCTTAGGCCGTTTCCCGGAACGCTCCGCAAGATATCCAGCAAAAAGCCGATGCGCTTCCAGCTTTCGCCCCGAAGCATGCCCCCATGGCTCCACCAGAGCACCTCCCGATCGTTCAGATAGGTTTCGCCGTGGCCGGGATAACCGCCCCGCACCGCGCCCTCCCAGAAACGGCGGAGCATTTCCTCGCCGCTGATGTTGCCCCAGCCGTGCTGGATGTCGCCCTCGTAGGCGATCTCGTCCAGCACCACGGGCTTTTGATATTGCTCCCGCCAAAGGTTGGTATTCTCGGCGGTGCGGTACAGGTCCTGGCGCTGGATGCTGCAATGGGTGATCCAGGGGCGGGCGTGATCGTAAAAGGGGCCGCAGTTGTGGATGGAGCGCAGATGACGATAAGGGTCGTTTTCCTGAATCAGATCGGCGTAATGCTCCCAGTCCGCTTCGGTTTTCGCCTTCATGAGATCGTATTCGTTGGCCAGGCTCCACCACACGTTCCGATAGGCGGAAAAGCGCGCCAGCACATAGCGCCAGTAAAGATCGTCCGCCGCCCTGTCCATGCAGGAAAAGCCCCAGCGGTCGTAGGGGTGCATCACGATCAGGTCCGCTTCCACGCCGATGCTTTGCAAGGCCAGGATACACTTTTCAATGTGCTGAAAATGCGCGGGGTTCAGGCGGGTGAAATCAAAACGGTTGCCCGGCGCGCCGCCGTTGTATTGCCAGAAATTCTCTTTGGTCAGCACGCCGGAATCCATGGGCGTTCCCTCAAAAGGATAAGTGCGGGGCTCGCCCAAGTTATAGTCATAATGCTTGGGCAGGATGCAAAAGCGGATTTTGTTGAACCGGGCTTTTTTCACAGAAGCAAGCGTTTGACGGATGCGCTCGTCGCTTTGCTGCGTCCAGACGTAGCAGGTGGTGCCCAGGGGATAAAAAGGCGTGCCGTCCGCATAGGCAAAATGGTATTGCCCGCTTACTCGGACAGGCCCGTGATTGTCCGGGGACGCTTCGATCACCTGAAAATCCCCTTCCTGCACCGTATCGGAGAAGGAAGCGGAAACGGCATAGTGATACGTGCCGGCATAAGAAGGCATGAACCGCACCCGGTAGCAGCCGTCGCCGTCGTAAAAGCCCGAGACGGTCACATCTTCCCGCGCGCCTGTGAAGCGGCCTTGCACGGTGTGATCGGTAAAGGGATTTCCGGCGCTTTGGCCGGGCAGGGCGACTTCCATCACGCCCCAGCGTTCCGCGACCGCCTGCCGCATGCGTCCCCCTCCTTTTCCGGAGCCTGATACGGCGGGCCGAAGACCGCCGCGATCTCATTATAGTTTTTCATAACCGCTGTGTCAATCGATCGGCACGCGGCAATTTGACGGGAAGCGTGAGCGGGCCTTCCGAATTCTTTGCCGACAGCGCTTGCATTCATTTCTTTCATCGAATAAAATAGACCTATGCTTTCGATGGTTGGATACAAGAACGGGATTGGAAAGAGGGATGGAACGATGGATAAAAAGATCGTGGATTTCCTGATCCGGGCAAAACGGGCGACCTACGCCGGGAAAGGGGCGGAGACAGCCTCTTCCAGGATCGGATCCCATGACCTGGTTTATCGGGAAAATGATCTGATGTACTATGACACTTATCTTGGCGGAGAAAAGTTTGCCGGAGAGGAAGCGCTGTGGATCGCCGAAGCGCCGTGCTGGAGCATGAATTACGTGGGCCGGGTGACAGGCAGCCCTTTCAGCGGCGATTTTCTGAAGGAAGCGCTGCTGCGTGTGCCGCAGGCTGCGCCGTATCGGGGCCCGGCACGGTATGAAAACGGCGATTACGCGTATTCCTGTTCCGTAGAGGGCGAATTCAGCTGGTTTCAGGGGAAAGAGCGCATCACGTATCAGGGCAGGCTGATTTACGAATGCTGTTTCCACGGCGGGATGATTCAATAAATAAACGGGAGACGGCAGGCAAATTGAAACGTTCAGTGCGCGGTCAAGGACGAAAGGAAATCCTTCGCGCGCTGAGACTTAGGATGACCGAAGAAGGCTTCGGGCGTGTTTTCTTCCACGATGCAGCCGCCGTCCATGAAAACCACCCGGTCTGCCACCTTCCGGGCGAAATTCATTTCGTGGGTGACGATCAGCATGGTCATGCCGTCCTTGGCCAATTCCGCCATCACGTTCAATACCTCGCCGATCATTTCCGGGTCCAGGGCGCTGGTGGGCTCGTCAAACAGCATGGCCTTGGGGTGCATGGCCAGGGCCCTGGCGATAGCGGCCCGCTGCTGCTGGCCGCCGGAAAGCTGGGCGGGCACTTTATTCGCCTGGTCGGCTACACCCACCCGTTCCAAGAGGCGCATGGCTTCCTGCCGCGCTTCTTTTTTGCTGGTTTTCAGCACGTCGCAGGGGGCGATGGTCAGGTTGTCCAGGACGGTGCGGTGGGCGAACAGGTTGAAGGATTGGAACACCATGCCGATCCTGGCGCGCATCTCCGCCAGCTTTCTTCCCTCCCGGGGAAGGGGCTCGCCCTCAAAGAGGATTTCGCCGGAATCAATGGTTTCCAGACGGTTGACGGCCCGGCAGAGGGTGGATTTGCCGGAGCCGGAAGGCCCGATGATGACCACCACTTCGCCCTTCTTCACCGTCAGGGAAATATCGTTCAGCACGTGCAGATCACCGAAGTGCTTGTGAACGTGCTTAAGTTCGATGACAGGCCGATCATTTTCCGTCATGCCGCGCTCCTTTCTGCCGCGCCCGCCCGGTTCATGCGCCGGGCCAGGCGGTCGGACAGCTTGTTCAAAAGATAATTGATGAGAATATAGATCACCGCCACCACCAGATAAATGGACAGCAGCGCGTCGTAATTGGAAATCAGCACCTTGGCGTTCTGCATCAAGTCCGCGCAGGAAACGATGGAGGCGAAGGTGGTGTCCTTGAGCACGATCACCAATTCGGCGATCAGGGAGGGGATGACAAAACGGATGGCCTGAGGGAAAATGATCCGATAAAACAGCCGTGTTTCCCGGTAACCCAGGGACAGGGCCGCTTCCCGCTGGCCCTTGGGCACGGCGTTGACGCCGCCCCGCAGGGCTTCCGCCACCACGCCGCAGGCGGAAATGGCGCAGGGCAGGGTGATTTTCCAAAAAGCGCTGAGCTTCCAGCCGGTCTGCGGCACCACTAAGAAAAAGAAATAGATGAACAGCAGCGTGGGCACGCCCCGGGTAAACTCGATGATCCCCGTGCTGGCCCAGCGCAGCAGCCGGTTCTTTTGCAGCCTGCCCCGCATGAGCAGAAAGCCCAAGGCGAAGGAAATGGCGGAGCCGGTGATTGCCGCCTCCACGGTAGTCAGCAGGCCCTCGCCCAAAAAGCGCCAGGTGGTGAGCTTGCCAAAGAACGCCCAGTAGCGTTCACCGAGCTGCCCCGTCACATAAAACTGCCGGACGACGATGAACAGCAGGGCGGCCAGGAGCAGCAGCGCCCCCGCCGTAGCCCAGGCGATGCGCCTGCGGGCCTTCGGCCCCGGCGCTTCATAGAGGATATCCCGAATGGAACCCGTTTTCATCGCAGTATCCTCACTTTCCTGTCGATCCAGCTTCCCGCCGCGCCGATCAAAAGCCCGGTCAGGCAGTACAGGGCGGCGGAAATGGCAAAGGCCATCACGCCCCCCGCGCTGCGGGTGTTGATGTAGGATACGATGCCCGTCAGCTCCATGGGCCGAAGGGGCACCTGGGAGCCCAGGGAGGTGGTGAGCATGGTGGCGACCATGAGGTTGGTCAGGGGCAGCACGGCGGAACGCAGGGATTGGGGGATCACCACGCGCCGGATGAGCTGGAAAAAGGTCATGCCCAGGGCCCGCGCCGCTTCGATCTGGCCCGGATGGATGGTGTTCATCCCGCTCATCAGATGCTCCGAGCAGAAGGCGGAGGGGATCAGCACCGTGGCGATGAGCACGCATACGTCATAGGGGAACGTGATTTTCAGGTACGGCAGGGCGTAGACGAGCAGGATCAAAAGCGCCGCCCCCGGGATGTTGCGGAAGATCTGCACGTAAAAATCCCCGAAAAAACGAAGCGGCTTGATCGGAGACACCCGAAGCACCGTGATCACGATACCGATCACAAACGCCCCGAGAAACGAAAAAAACGTCAGCCTCCAGGTGGTGAAAAGCGCCTGGAGGTAACGGTCGCCATATTGATTGAGAAGCTGTGAAACAGTCATGGGCTGCCTCCCGGAAAAGGGCCTCAAGGCGAAATTGTCTTGAGGCCCTTATAATCTGGGTTCAGTTTCTAAGACCAACGTATAATATGCCCTCTTCCCATTACGGCTTTCTCGGAAGGGGGTGCGGGGGGAACCGCTCTTTAGCAATACGGCTTTAGACGTATTGCGCGATACCACGCAAGTATCTTAGAACCGAAGCGCGGGCAAGCGAAGCGCAGGCCGTGCGATGCAGTTCCAAAGAGCGGTTTCCCCCGCTACATTTCTCTTATTCGGCGATGGCCGGGGCGGCGGGGGCGGTGTCAATGCCGGTGCGGTCGCCCAGGCTGATCTGCCACAGCTGGGCCCACAGGCCGCTCTCCTCGATGGCCTTGAGGAAGTCGTTGACGAAGGCCACGCCGTCGGAATCCTTGGGCAGGCCGATGCCGTAGGGGTCTTCGGGGCCGAACACGTCGCCCGCCACGGCATACGTGCCGGGATTCTTCACGATGGAGTTGAGGATCAGGGTGTAGTCGGTCACATAGGCGTCGGCGCGGCCCAGCTCCACAGCGGTGCGGGCCTGGATGTCGTCCTCAAATTCCTGCACGATGGCGTCGGGCGCGAACTGGGTCAGGATGCTGGGGCCGGTGGAGCCCGCCTGGGTCGCCACGATCTTGTCCGCCAGGCCGTCAATGCCGGTGATCTCGGTGTTGCCGTACTTGACTAACACCGCATACTGGGAGGTGTAGTAGGGGCCGGCGAAGGAAATCACTTCCTGCCGGGAGGGGGTGATGGAATAGGTGGCGAACACAGCGTCCACCTGGCCGCCGGTCAGCACGGATTCGCGGGTGCTGGAAGTCACCTGGGTCAATTCAAATTTGGTTTCGTCGCCCAGGATGTAGCGGGCCAGCAGCTGATACAGTCCGGCGTCAAAACCCCGGATGCCGTTGTCGGTTTCATCCAGCTGGCTGAACAGGAAGGAGGTGCGGGTGCCGCCCACCCGGAGGATACCGGCTTCCTTCACGGCAGTGGCCCATGTGCTGGCGGCGATCGCTTCATCGCTGGCAACGGGGCCGGAGGCCAGGAGCGCGTCAAAGGCCGCCTTATCGATGGCCGTGGGCTGCGCTTCTTCCGCAAAAGCGGGGGCAAATGCGGCGAGGGACAGGATCAGCGCGAAAAATACGGCGATGATTTTCTTCATGGTTCATTTCCTTCTTTCTTTTATTTGATGGTTTACAGGATGGATGCAGGCTGCCGGAAGGCAAAAACGATCAGCGGGCCGCAACATCGCTTCCAGGGACGGTTCCGCATCGAACGGCCTCCTTTCCTGAAATTGGAATTATCCTATCAAAAGAACAGGCGTTTGTAAAGGAATAACGGGGGTTTCGACTGTGCTTTCTCTGTCTTTTATGCCCGGATGGCCGCAAAGCCGTTTTCCAGATCGGCGATGATATCGTCGATGTGCTCCGTGCCGATGGACAGGCGGATGGTGTTGGGGCGAATGCCCTGATCCAATAATTCTTCTTCGCTCAGCTGGGAATGGGTGGTGGAGGCCGGATGGATCACCAGGCTCTTTACGTCCGCCACGTTGGCCAGCAGGGAGAAGATTTGAAGCGCGTCGATGAACGCCCAGGCTTCCGTCTGCCCGCCCTTGATTTCAAACGTGAAAATGGACGCGCCGCCATTGGGGAAATAGCGCTCGTACAGCGCGCGGTCGGGATGGTCCGGCAGGGAGGGATGGTTGACCTTTTCGACCAGGGGATGGTTTTTCAGGTATTCCACCACCTTCTTCGTGTTCTCCGCGTGCCGGTCCAGGCGGAGGGAGAGGGTTTCCACCCCCTGCAAAAGCAGGAAAGCGTTGAAGGGGGAGATGGACGCGCCGGTGTCCCGCAGCAGGATGGCGCGAATGTAGGTGACGAAGGCCGCTGGGCCCACCACATCGTAGAAGGACACGCCGTGATAGCTGGGGTTCGGCGCGGCGATGTTCGGGTATTTTCCGCTGGCCTTCCAGTCGAATTTGCCGGCTTCCACGATGATGCCGCCCAGGGTGGTGCCGTGGCCGCCCAGGAACTTGGTGGCGGAGTGCACCACGATATCGGCCCCGTGCTCGATGGGGCGGATCCAGTAGGGGGTGCCGAAGGTGTTGTCGATCACCAGCGGCAGGCCGTGCTTGTGGGCGATTTCCGCGATGGCGTCGATATCCGGGATGTCGCTGTTGGGGTTGCCCAAGGTTTCCAGGTAGATGGCCCGGGTGTTTTCTTTGATGGCGCTTTCCACTTCTTTCAGGTTATGGGCGTCCACAAAGGTGGTTGTCACGCCGTACTGGGGCAGGGTATGCGAAAGCAGGTTGAAGCTGCCGCCATAGATGGTCTTCTGCGCCACGATGTGCCCGCCATTGGCGGCCAGCGCTTCGATGGTGTAGGTGATGGCCGCCGCGCCGGAAGCCACCGCCAGGGCCGCGCTGCCGCCCTCCAAAGCGGCCACCCGCTTTTCCAGCACGTCCTGGGTGGAATTGGTGAGCCTGCCGTAAATGTTGCCCGCGTCCGCCAGGCCGAAGCGGTCAGCGGCGTGCCGGCTGTTGTGGAACACATAGGAAGTGGTCTGATAAATCGGCACCGCGCGGGCGTCGGTGGCGGGGTCGGCCTGTTCCTGGCCTACGTGAAGCTGCAGGGTTTCAAATTTATAGTTACTCATGATTTTTTTCTCCTTTTCATTTTTGTCGCTGTGCTGTTTCCCTCCCCGGCAACAAAAAACCGGGGGCTGTTTTTCAAGCTCCCGGGCACATGGCAGAAAGAAGAAGGAGGATCAATCGTTATCCTTCATCCGAAGGCGCGTGGATAAACAGCCGAACGCCCCTGCCACGGAACCTGCCCGGGAGAAAAGCATTCGACAGCACATGATGCTCTGCTGAAAACGAATCCTGGTTTCGGACATCCCTCGCGCCTCCTTTCGTTTGACTGCCGTTACGATAGCACAAAAAACCTACTGTGTCAATAGGTAATTGGCGGAGTTTTTGAGAAAAACAATTCCCGTACAAATGCCCGGTCCTTTGTTCGGCAGCGGTCAAGCCCTAACGCGGATCATTTTCAGCATCATTTTTTTGGACCTTGGATGGACAGGGCGGATTAAAATTGATATAATACGGTGTAAAGACAGGAAAAAGACAGCATCATACCGCGCAAAAGAAGCGATGGACGGCGCGGCGTGATCCATTGCTTCCCACACAGAACGAGAGGAAAGAAAGGAAGGAAAGACCATGACCATTGAAGAGAGCGTACAGAAAAACCCGGCCGGATTCCAGGAGATCCTGGACGCAAGAACAGCGGATATTCAGCGGGCGCTGAACGATCTGTCCACGCAGCTGGATGGGATCTTCGGCGGCGCAATCAGGGAATACGCGGCGAAGACGGGCACAGAAGTCAATATGGACGGCATTTCTTCCTATAAAACTTTGAACAGGCTGATCACGGGGAAGCTGGACAGCATGATCAGGGAGCATATCCGTGAGAAGCGGAAGGATCTGTAATAAAAATAGGATCGCACGATAACGCGGCGCCGCCTGTGTTCCGGAGGCTGCAGCATGCATCCCATCCTGGAAAAATCTGACAGCATTAGGGGAGAAAACCACGATGAAGAGAAAACGGCTCGCATGGCTTTTGATCCTGCTGCTTCTCATGGCTTCGTCCGTCTGCGCGGAAGAAGCCGGCGGCGCGTCTGTCTGGCAGGCGTACAGCGGGAAACGCATCGGCGTGCAGACGGGCACGGTCAGCGGAGAAGTAGCATCGCAAACGATCCCGGATATTCAGCTCAGCTATTATAATTTGCAGACGGATATCCTTGCGGCGCTTCGCGCCAACAAGATAGACGCCTGGTGTACCGACGAGCCGATATTGCGCTTTGCGGCGATTGAAAACCGGGATCTGGAATTGGTGGAAGGCATGATGGATTCCAGCTCGCTTGCCGCTGTTTTCCCCATGACGGATGCAGGCCGTGCGTTAAGGGACCAGTACAGCGCCTTCGTGGATCGGCTTTGGGCGGACGGCACCATGGGGGAGATCGACGGTATTTGGTTCGGCGGCGACGACAGCCGCTATACCGTGCCGGACTATGAAGCGCTGCCGGATACGAACGGCACCCTGCGCATGGCGCTGGATACCTCCATTCTTCCCTTTGCGTTCGTGAAGGATGGACGCATCGTGGGATACGATGTGGATATCGCCGCCCGTTTCTGCGAAGCGAACGGCTATCGTTTGGAAATCACCCCGATGGATTTCAGCGGCGTCCTTCCCTCTTTGCAGGCGCAGAAGGCGGATTTCGCGGCCTGCGGCATTACGGTGACGGAGGAACGGGCGGAAACCATGCTCTTTAGTTCGCCCTCCTATCGCAGCGGCACGTCCTTGGCCGTGCTCCGCGATGCTTCGCTGGACCGGGCGGCGTCCGGCGGCGGGGACGCGATCACTTCCCTGGATCAGCTTGCGCGGCCCGGCATCAGGATCGCCGTGGGGCTGAACACACCGGCGGAGCAAACCCTGGCGCAGGACTATCCGCAGGCGAAGCTGGTGCCCTACTCCGATATCTTCCTTGCTTATATGGACGTGCTCAACGGCCGGGTCGACGCCTGCGTGAACGCGCGGAAGGAAATGGAATTTGCCCTGCAAAACGGCTTGACCGGCGTGCGATTGCTGGATGAAAACTATGCGTCGAACAAGATCGCCGTGGGCATTTCCCCGGTTTCGTCCATTCCCGATCTGAAGGGAAAGATCAACAAGTTTATCGCCGAGCTCAAAGCGGACGGCACGCTGGACGATATGTATGAGCGCTGGGTGCTTCGCGGAGAGGAAACGATGCCCGTGATTCCCCAGGCGGAAAATCCATCCTTTACGCTGCGGGTGGGCACCACGGGCTCCATCATGCCCTATTCGTACTACGTCGGCACGGAGCTGGCGGGATACGATATCGAGCTGGCCCATCGGTTTGCCGCCTGGCTCGGGGCAAAATTGGAGTTCGGGGTGTTCGACTTTGGCGGGATCGTTCCCGCGGCTGCGGCGGGCAATATCGACTGCATCATGTCGAACCTGTTCTACACAGAGGAGAAGAACGAGGCCGTTCCTTTCTCCGACGTGCTGTTCGAGGTGGAGGTCACCGCGATGGTGCGGGATGACGGGCAGAAAAACCAAGGCGCGCCGGCGGCGGGATTTACGTCTCTTTCTCAATTGAACGGCAAGCGCATCGGCGTTGCGACCGGCACAACCTTCGATGGCATTGTATTAAAGGCTCTGCCCGACGCGGTATTGGTCTACATCAATTCCTCAGCTGATCTGATCGCCGCACTGGAGTCTGGAAAAATCGACGGTTTTGCCGTAGACGAACCTGCGGCGGCGCAATTCTGCGCCGCGAACCCGAATCTCACCGTGGTGGATGAATACCTGGATACCTTTGAGTTCGGCTTTGTGCTGCCCAAGACCGTAAAAGGCGAGGCACTGCTGGAAGAGCTGAACGCCTGGCTCGTTCCCGTGAAAGAGAGCGGCGCGCTGGAAAAAGTGATCGAAAAATGGGCATATGGTCCGGAGGAGGAAAAGACGCTGCCGGACTACGCTGTGTTCCCCGCTCCGAAAGGCATGCTGACGTTGGCTACGGAGGGCGACTATGTGCCCATGACCTATTTCCGCGGCAACAAGATCGTCGGCGCGGAGATCGACCTGACCGCTCAATTCTGCGAAGCCAACGGCTATGGGCTCAATGTGCAGGTCATGAACTTCGATGGAATACTGCCCGCCGTCCAGACCGGCAAGGCGGATTTTGCCGCTGCCGGGATATCCATCACCGACGAGCGCCGGGAGAGCGTCAATTTCTCCGTGCCCTATTATTCCGGCGGCACAGTCGTCGTTGTGCTGAAAACGGAAGAAGCGGCTGAGGCAGTAACGCAGGAGGAAGATACGTCCTTTTGGGATGGTATCGTATCCAGCTTTAACAGGACATTTATCCGGGAGAATCGCTGGGAGCTGTTCGGGAACGGCGTGCTGACCACCCTGCTCATCACCGTGCTTTCCATCCTGTTCGGCACAGCCCTGGGCTTTATGGTGTTCATGCTCTGCCGGAACGGGAACGTTTTCGCCAACGGCGTGACGAAATGCGCCATGTGGCTGGTGCAGGGCATGCCCATGGTGGTGCTGCTCATGATCCTGTATTACATCATTTTCGGCAGTGTCGCCATCAGCGGCGTTGTTGTAGCGGTGATCGGGTTCACGCTCACCTTCGGCGCGTCGGTGTTCGGGCTGCTTAAAATGGGCATTGGCACCATCGACCGGGGCCAGTACGAAGCCGCCTACGCCCTGGGCCACTCCAACCGCCACACCTTCTTCAAGATCATCCTGCCCCAGGCCATCCCCCATATCCTGCCCGCCTATCAGGGCGAGATCGTGGGGCTCATCAAGGCTACGGCCATCGTGGGCTATATCGCCGTACAGGACCTGACCAAGATGGGCGACATCGTGCGCAGCCGCACCTATGAGGCGTTCTTCCCGCTCATCGCCATTACGGTGATTTATTTCGTGCTGGAGGGGCTGTTCAGCCTGGCCGTCAGCCGCATCAAAATCAGCATCGACCCCAAGAAGCGCAAGCGTGACCGCATCCTGAAAGGGGACGAACCGCCGACGGCTGCCAGCGGCAGAAATAACGTCGGCGGTGAGATCAGCCGAAACGAGCAATGTCCCCATGAAGCGGACTTGCGTCGATCGAGGCTGCGGGAAAGCATGATAAAGATCGAGCATTTGAAAAAGGAGTATCCCAATATCACGCCCCTGAAGGACGTGAGCGTGGAGATCCACGACGGCGACGTGATCGCGGTGATCGGCCCCTCCGGGACGGGCAAAAGCACGCTGCTGCGCTGCATCAATCAAATGGAAAAGCCCACCTCCGGCCAGGTTTGGGTGGACGGCGTGGAAATCACAAGCAAAAATTGCGATATAAACAAAGTGCGGCAGAAGATGGGGATGGTGTTCCAGAGCTTCAACCTGTTCGGGCACCTGACAGTCATTGAAAACATCATGCTGTCGCCCATGGATCTGCTGGGCAAAAGCAGGCAGGAAGCCTATGACGAGGGCATGCGGCTGCTGCGCACGGTGGGCCTGGCGGAAAAAGCGCTGAACTACCCCGACGAGCTTTCCGGCGGGCAGAAGCAGCGCATCGCCATCGCGCGCACCCTGGCCATGGACCCGGACATCATCCTGCTGGACGAGCCAACCAGCGCCCTGGACCCCACCATGGTGGGGGAAGTGCAGGCCGTCATTCGGGAGCTGGCGAAAACCGGCAAAACCCTCATGATCGTGACCCATGAAATGAATTTCGCCCGCGCCATCTCCAACCGGGTCTTCTACATGGACGAGGGCGGCATTTACGAGGACGGCACCCCCGAGCAGATTTTCGATCATCCGCAGAAAGAAAACACCCGGCGCTTCATCCGAAAGCTCAAGGTGCTGGAGCTGAATATCGAAAACCGGGATTACGACTTCCTGGGCATGGCGGGCGAAATCGACCAGTATTGCAGCAAAAACCAGATTACCCCCAAAACGGCCAACCGCGTGCATTTGGCCTTTGAGGAACTGGTGCAGCAAATGCTGATCCCCGCCCTGGAGCATCCGAGCATTCAGACCGTGATCGAATACTCGGAGGAAGAGGAAAGCGTGGTGCTGACCGTCCGCTACAAGGGCCCGGCTTTTGACGTGACCAGACAGGGCGACGAGCTGTCCCTGAAAGTGCTGCAAAGCGCCGTATCCGAGATGCACTATACCTGGAACGAAGGGGATGAACGCCCCAATCAGGCGGTGCTGCGCATCCGGACGGCCTGACGGTTTTCCTGCTTTCCCGATGCCGCCCGCAAGAGAGCGCCGCGCTGATCGGCGCGGCGAACCGAAGAAAAACACGGCAAAGGAAAAAACGGCAATCATGAAACGGAGGAAAAGAAAATGACCATCACCAAGAAGCAAAACGGAACCAGCCTGGAAATCGCCCTGGAGGGCCGCCTGGACACCATGACCGCACCGGAGCTGGAGAAGGAACTGACCGCCGGCCTGGACGCCGCGGAGACCCTGACGCTGGACTTTGAAAACCTGGCCTACATTTCGTCCGCCGGGCTGCGGGTGCTGCTCTCGGCGCATAAGCTCATGAGCCGGAAGGGCGGCATGAAGATCGTAAACGTCAATGAGATCGTCAAGGAAGTCTTTGACGTCACCGGCTTTGCCGACATCCTGACCATTGCGTGAGGGAAGCGGCGTAAAAACCTTCCGGAAACGGCGCCGGAGCGGACGGAAAGGAAGTCCGGCACGAGTGGGGAAAATCCGCAGCGGCGCATGCCGCTGACGATGTGAAGGAACCCGTTTGCAAACGTCAGGTGGAAAAGATCAACCAAGCGCGGCCTTCCGTCCCAGCGGTGTCATCATCTGGAACATCTTGCGCGCCTGAAGCATCTGGCCGATCGCCGTGCCCTGACGGTTATATGCGTCCGCAATTTGCGTTTCGGCGGCCACATCGTCGGCCAGGGCGGCCATGCCCATCAGGGTCAGCATGCGGGCCTGTCCGTCGGCGGTGTACGGATCGAAGCTGTCGGACGTTGCTTCCTGCAATGCGCCGTAATAGCCTGTCGGATCGGTGTCCGTCGCGTGATCCTGCACCCAGGCCATGGCCCTGTCGATCTGCTCCCTGTTCGTGTCCGGGTCGTAATCGCTGTTTTCCCGCAGGTATTGCTTCACCTCTTCATGCAGCGCGTCGCTTCTCTGTGCGGTCTGGCTGCCGAATTGGCGCTGCCTGGGGCCTTGACTGTTCGTGTTTGCCGGGCCGGGCAGGCCGGTTCCGGGCGGCGTCACGTTGGTTGAGAGCATTCCGCCGTTCGCCATGAAGCTGCGGAGCATGGATTCGAGCGTGTCGTCGGAGGGGAGGGAATAACGAAGGCTATCATTCTGCTGTTCTGCGCTGTCACTATTTTGACCATTTATGACATTGTATCCTGCTATTTCTCGTAGTATACTGTTAATAGAAACGTTGCCTTGTGCGGTTACGGGGGCTTCGGCTATCCGGCCGTTCGGATTGATCGAGTGGGCAGCGTTTTCTTTTATCGCAAGAACTCCATGAAAAGAATATTTGTTTTGCTGTCCTCTCGTCCCGCTGTTCATTTGTGCAACCAAAACGCCGTTCGCCATGAAGCTGCGGAGCATGGATTCGAGCGTGTCGTCGGAGGGGAGGGAATACCTGAAGCCCTCCTGTTCATTGCTCGCATCCGTTGTTTCGTCAAGGGTCCGCATTGCCAGATCATTCTGCAAAGTCATATTCGCAAAGTGCGAATACAGGTCTTCCATTGGGTAGATTGCTTCGTCTATACTGGCGTCGCTGGTTTGCCCATAGTTTTCATGCATGGTAGCAACGCCGTCATTTCCGAAGTAGGAAAGTTGCCAAAGAACGCCTTTCCGAATGGAAGGCGTCAAGACTTCGACACGGCCATCCGGCTTCTGGATTTGTAGTCCTTTGAATCCTTCCCGCTGGATGATGTCTTTGATATCTGATTCTCTTTCTCTGATCGTTTGTTCTGCCTGCTCAACGTCTGCATCCGAATACTTGAATGCGTATGCAGGATCAATTCCCATGGAAGGGAGAGTAACTTCGCCGTCAGTGAAACTATATTTCAGCGTAGTATTACTTTTCGTTCCGTAAACACGGGCATGCCAATCATCGCTTACTGTTCCTGCGTCTGAAATTTCTCCTTCAGCGGATACTTGCGTTCTATTTCTTCCGCTATCCTGTTCTGAATATTCAGCCGTTCCTCTCCCGTTGTTCCCTTTATTGGCTTGACCATAGCCAACAGATCGGAATGCGGAATCTTCCTTGTCTGACATGCTGTCAATAATTTCTCGTTGATCTTCAAAGTCAAGTTCTCCTTTCGCAAGATCGAACGCCATGTCTTTCATTTTGCTGGCGGTATTGACTGTTTGATCGCTTACGTCAAGTACGTGTTCTACAACACCTTCGGCATTAGAATACACCAGCAGAGGCCCCATGTCAACAATGAATCCGCCATTGCTGCGCTGTTCGTATTGTCCGTTGGAATAATTGCGGTTAGATAAGTTGCGGTCGTAATCGAAGTATTCTTTTCCGTTGAGCAAATAATCAGGATCATTTACACGGCCATAATCATACTTCTTTCCAGCGTCTTCTTTCTGCTGGTCTTGCGCCTCATTCAGCGCATTCCCCAGCATATCAACAACATTCTGCATGTCCTTGATATACGGCCCTTCGATCCCGGCCAGCTTCTTCAGAAAATCCTTGATCGTGTTGATGACCCTGCGCACCACGCCGGGGTTTTCTCCGGCCAGGCGGTTCGCCATTTCTTGGTTGCCTTTCAGGATTTCGCCCATGATGTCGGCAGCCACTTCCTGCGCGGCGTATTCGGTCGTCTGCGCTTTGCCGGTGCGTTCGCTGTATTGCTGCTGCTTGGCAAGGATATCCGATGCGGCCTGGCTGCGGTTCTCTCCGCTCTCCACGCTGCGGACAAAGTCATCGAAACTTCCGATATCGTTGCCGTATCTGATCCGCAGAAGGGCAGAAGCAAGATCGCCATACGTCCCGGAGCTTTCAGCGGCATGGGTCAATTCATGCCCAAGCACGGCATACATGGCGTCGCCCACCGTCGCGTTCTTGTTCAGCGTGATCGTATTGCTTCCGCTGTCGTAATAGCCGTTCGGATTTTGCACAGTGCCGTCAGAAGTGTCGTCTGCAAACGCGATATTGACGCCATACATCTGGGACACCTTGTCAACGAAAGCCGCCCGGCGCGCAGATGCTTCCGGCGTGAATTCCCTCTGCATCTTCTTCGCCATCTTTTTTATCTTGCGCATTTCCGCCGGCGTAACGTCGTACCCTTGCTCTCTCAGCTGATCCGCGAAGGCTTGCGCGTTGAAGGTGGCAACGTTATTGTTTTCCTGTCTGGCTTCCTCCTCCTCTGCCTTGGCTGCCTGCTCTTGCGCTTTCGCCGCCCGTTCCTCCGCCATATTCTGCCTGGCCTCCGTAACGGCGTTTTGAGCCTGTGTACGCGCGTCCGTCAAATACTGGGTGCTTATCCTGCCAAGGTTGCCTTCCGCGATGTTTAGGGCCTCGTGTGCATTTTTAACGGCCTGCTCGTACTCCTGCACGACCTTTGCTTTCCCTTCCAGGGCCGTGACCGCTCTTATATCGAGCTGGACAATGACCTCTATGAGCACGGCATGTTCCAGGGCTGACAGGGCTTGACAGGCCATGCTATAATGAAATCAGCGAAGGAGTTGACCGCGATGGAAGAGTACGCAACAAAAAAGGAGCTCCAGGAGCACACCAGCGCCATTATCGAAGCTATGAACAGCATGTTTGACACGCTGTCACGTAAGATCGAAGAAAGCGCAGACCAGACAGAGAGGCGTATCAGGGTCTACCTTGAAGCAGTCATGCAGCCGCAGATAAACGCACAGGGCGAAAAGCTTGACGCCCTGTATAACAAGGTCGATGCGATGGAGGGAAATATAGCCCATATGACCGAGCGCATCGAAAGCATTGACATTCGTTTGACCGCCGTGGAATCCGATGTAAGAGAACTTAAGGACGGCATGAAGGAAGCCAACGGGCGTTTGGACAACCTCGAGAAATACCAAGTAGAAACCAACGAGCGTTTGGACAGCCTCGAGAAAGGCCAGGCAGAAACCAACGAGCGTTTGGACAGCCTCGAGAAAGGCCAGGCGGAGACAAACCAGCGCTTGGAAAACCTCGAAAACGGACAGGAGGAAATCAAATCCGCCGTCGCCCGCCATGATGACGAAATATATACCCTTCGCCGGGTGAAATGAGGCGCCGCCATTGTTTGGAGAGCGAATCAGAATGGCCAAAAAGGCCACAGGATTGACGCAAAAGCAGCTCGGCGAGATGTGCGGATATACCGGCCAAGGCGCAATGGTAACTGTAAATCGCTGGGAGAGTGACACGCGCCCCGTCCCAATCGAGAAAATCCGCATCCTGGCCAAGTCCCTGCATATGTCCCTGGACGAGCTGATCCCCTGAGGCATCCGCTCATAGCAAAATCCCCTTTCCGTGATCGGTCAGGGGATTTCTTTTGTATACACCTTTTGCAGTTTATACCATATATCTTCTAAATCATTGAATGGAAAAGCTAGGGGGAGATCCTTCGCTTCGCTGCGTGATGCTCAGGATGACATAAATAACTTGTGTCATTCTGAGCCAGCGCAGCGCCAGCGAAGAATCTCCTCCGTTCTCATCATTCATGCTTTTAGATGAGAATTAGTATTATATTTTCAGAAGTCGCGAAGAAACTCTGCTCTCGTTCGATCCGATTCAGCGCATTTCCCAGCATATCGACAACATTCTGTATGCCCTTGATATACGGCCCTTCGATCCCGGCCAGCTTCTTCAGGAAGTCCTTGATCGTGTCGATGCCCCTGCGCTCCACGCCGGGGTTCTCTCCGGCCAGACGGTTCGCCATATCCTGATTGCCTTTCAGGATTTCACCCATGATGTCGGCAAACCACTTCCTGCGCGGCATATTCGGTCGTCTGCGCTTTGCCGGTGCGTTCGCTGTACCGGGCAATTCCCTCTCAGCGCGCCAGGGCGGCGGAGCGCCCTCGGCCGGGGCCGGCGGCAGGATCGGTCAGGATGAAAAAACTGCCAGGATCGCAGTCGCGCCGTCCAGGCCATTCAGCGGCATTTCCATACGGCCGTCCGCCAGGCGGTATCCTTCCGGCAATACGAGGTTTCCTTTTATCCCCTTCGGGACGCGGACGCGGATCGCAATGCCGTCAGGCGTTCTGTCCCAGCGAACGGATATTTTTCCCAAAGGCGCAAGGTAATATGCCTCCGCAAAATCCAGCTTCCGCACAAAGCGCGGCGAGATCTCGCAGGCGTTGACGTCGTCGCAGCGCGGGTTCGGTTTCAGTCCGGCGAATTCCTGAATGAACAGGCTGGAAATGTCGCCCATAAAGTGATGGTTCTTGGAGCCGCCCGCGCTGACGTTCAGATCGGGGAAGCATTCCCACAGCGAAGTCGCGCCATGGGCCGCCCAATACCCGTAGCAGGAGCGCGAAGGGGACGTGATCAGCTGATAAGCCAGATCGGCTTCCCCGGCGTGAACGAGGGCGTGATAAACGTACCTTAAGCCGATCATCCCGCAGGCGTTCACATCCCGATCCCGGTGGATGATTTCGACCAGCCGCCGCCTGGCAGCGGGCAATTCGTTTTCGTCAAACAGTCCCGTTTCGAGGGCGATCGCCTGGGAGGTCTGGCATTCGCCCGCTACGGCGCCGGTTTCCGGATCGATCAGGTGCTTGCGGAAGCTGCTTCGCACGTCCTTTGCGAATGCGAATGCGTAATCCGCCTCCCGGGTCAGGCCGGCCTGTGAAAACAGGAACGCGGCTTTGCGGGCGAGGTCAAAAACGGTGGCGCTGTCCGTGACGCAAAGAGGCGAGGCGATGCCGCCGCGCTCCTTTTCAAAGGGGTCCAGCCAATCGCCCAGGCCGACGGCGATCAGGCCCCGCGCGTCGCGCCTGCGGGAAATATAATACAGATACCGCATCATCATGCCCGCGTTTTCCAGGATCACTTCCCTGTTTCCCGTAAAGCGGTAGATATAATAGGGCAGGGTCACGCACACGCTGTCCCAGGCCGGGCCGTTGCCCCACGCGAACCCCCATCCCCCCGTCGGCACGATGCCGGGCAGCGCGCCGTCCGCCCGCTGGGCAAGGCGGATATTGAGCAGCCATTCCCTCAGGCTCTTTTCCGCCGTCAGGTTCAAAAGCATGTGCTCCGCCGACACGGAAGCGTCGCCCGTCCAGCCGTTCTTTTCCCGGTGGGGGCAGTCGGTGGGGAAATAATAGAAGTTCGACAGATCCGATCTTCTTGCGCATGCCTGTAATTGATTGAGGACGGGATCGGAGCAGGAAAAGCCCGCCCGCTCCTTCAGGGCGGAATTCATGACCAGGAACGCGAGCGCGTTTTCGTCCGCCTGTTCTTTTGTCAGCCCCTCCACAATGGCGTACCGGAAGCCGTCGTACTTGAATGAAGGCGTAAACGTTTCGTCCCCGCCGCGGCAGATATACACGTCTGTCTGGCCGTACTCGATATAGCGCTTCATCGTGTTTTTGCGCAGGAAAACCGTAGAATTGACGGACACGCAGCCATGCACCAGATCTTCCGCGTGCCGGATGATGACCGTTTGCCCGGGCGCGGCGTTTTTGACAGCCAATCGGGTCACGCCCGCGCCGTTTACGCCGAAATCATAAACGTATGCCCGCTTTGCCACGGCGCCTTCCAGGGGCGCCGCGCCGCTTTTCATGCTTTCATAGCAAAAGGGCATTTCCTCGTGATACGTGATGCTGACGGGCTTTAATTCCTCCGTGACCGTGATCGGCTCCGCCTCGCAAAGCCTGGCGATCCCGCGCGGTTTTTGTTCGGGCAGGGCGTTCGCCCAGCCGCTGTCGTCAAAATCCGCCTCGCTCCAGCCGGGGATCTCGCAGCGCGCGTCATAGCGGCAGCCCATCCGTTCGTCGTCAAACCGGATCGGCGACGGATGAACGCGGAAGGTTTCGTCCGCCTCCAGTTCAAACAGGCTTTCCCCGTCCGCCGCTTCCAGGCACAGCGCCACAGTCGGCGCGCCGCGGCACGCTGCTTTGTCAAAATCCCACACAAAGCCGCCGAATGCGTTGCGAAAACCGTTTCCCAGCAGGATCCCGACGGCGTTTTTTCCTTTTTTCAGCAGCCCGTCAAGCGTATAATGGTCGTAATAGCATACGTCGTCCGGGTTGCTGATATAGGGAGCGAGCGGGCCTTTGGTGATGTTTCGGCCATTGACGTACAGTTCATAGAAGCCAAGGCCGCAAATGGTGATTTCCGCCCGTTTGGGCTCCGTTTTTAGCGTGAACGTCTTCCGGATATACGGCGCGGGGATATGCCTGTCAAAACCGCACATTTCCATAGACGCCTTGATAAACCGCGTGGACAGCTTCATCTGTTTCATCCCTTATCAAGTATTTTTACGCGCCGCGTTTCCCCGCGCGGCGGGCGGCTTCCAACGTGAGCGTGCCGATCAGGCTGAGCGCAGCCCAGGAAAGGAACACCGCGCTCCAGCCGAACCTGTCGCAAAGGTACCCGGCGAAGAAGCCGGAAAACGCGCTGCCTGCATAGATCATCGCGTCCAGCAGGCCCGCCGCCAGCGCCACGCGGTTCATATGGCAATACAGCATGGGCATCAGCGTGGTCAGCAGCGGGTTCAGCCCGTAGGTCATGGCGGAGATCAGCACCAGAACAGCGATGCAGCCCGGAAGGCTGCTTTGCGAAACGGGCCCCAGCGCCGCGCAAAGCACCGTGCACACGGCGAACAGGATGCCCGAGGACAGATACAGATTGTTTCCCGTCCGTTGATACGCCGCCCGGCCCATCTGGATCCCCAGGAAATTGACGCAGGGGATGATCAGGATGATGCCCACCGCGCTGTTCAAATCAATGCCTTGGGTGTCCATCAGCAGCTTCGTGGCCCAATAGCTGATGCTGTCGCGCACATAGCCGTTGGTAAAGCAGCAGATCAGCAGCAGGATCAGGTTCGTGCCAAGCAGCAGCTTTCGGATCGGCGCGCGCGCCTTTGGCGGCTCGCCGGGCAGGGACGGCCCGCCGGCGGGAAGCCCCTTCATGCGCAAAACGGAGGGAACGGCGATCGCCGCCGTGACCGTGCCTGAAACCAGGAAGGCTGCGCGCCAGCCGAACAGGCTGGTGAGCAGTCCGGAAAGCGCCCAAGCCAAAAGGTAACCAAAGATCAGGGTCAGCGAGATGAAAAACACCGCGTGATCCCGCACGGAATCCCGAAACTGAACGGCCAGGATCCGCATGATGGGCGTCCAGACCATGGATTGAAGCAGCCCGTTCACAAACCAAAGCGCGACCAGCAGCGGGAAATACGGACAGATGGAAAACAACACGTTCACCGCGGATGAGCCCAGCAGGCCGATGAGCATCAGGCGCACAGCGGGGTATCGATCCGCCAAGAGACCGGAAACGATCTGCCCGACAGCATAGGGAATGGCAAAGCACGTGGGCAAAAGCCCCGCCCGGGCGGCGCTGACGCCGAACGAAGCGGCGATGGCCGCCAAAGACGGCGACAGATTGCAGCGCGAAATATAGGCCGCCGTATACGCCCAAAAGCACGCGAGCAGCAGACGGAGCTCGCTTTTCGTATAGCGCTTCATGGTCTTTCGCCTTCTTTATCAGCCTTGGCAAAAGCTGATTTCCGCACAGACCGGGTAATGATCGGACAGGTAAACGCCGTTTTCCTCCTCCGTCCATTTGCACACGCTTTCGCAGGACAGCGCGCCCTTGAGCACGATATAATCGATCTGCTCGGGCGGGTCGGCCCTGCCGTAGCCGTGATAGGTGAAGCCGATGGAACGGGTGACGTCGGTGAGGCCGGGATAGGTTTTCAGGATCTCCATTTCCTCGCTGTCCGGTTCGGCGTTAAAATCCCCGGCCAGGATCATGGGAACGCCGGGGAACGATTCGATCTCCTCCGCATGGCGCAGGATCAGGGCAAGGCCCTTCTCCCTCGCCGCTTTCCCTCTGTGGTCCAGGTGGGTGTTGAGCACGCGGAACACCCGCCCGCTTGCTTCTTCCATCAGCACCGCGTCCGTGCAGCAGCGGGGACAGGAGCTTTCGGGGTAGCGGCTTCCGGGGACAAAGGGCGTTTCGGACAGCCAGAACGTGCGCATCTCCAGCAATTGATAACCGCTTTTCCGGAACATGACCGTCATCTGTTCGCTGTCCAGCTTTGCCCCCCGCCCGCAGCCCACCGCATCGTAATCCGGAAAACTGCTTTTCAGCCATGCCGACATGTGCGGCTCCACTTCCTGGAAACAGATCACGTCCGGCTTTTCCCGGCCGATGGCCCGCAGGATCAGAGGCTGTCGGAAAACAAAGCGGTTGTCTCCGTCCTGCGGGCGGTCAACGCGCAGATTAAACGTGACGAATTTCATGGGTATTTCCTTCTTTCATGGGCACATTTTTTTGATCGGAGCGGCAAATTCCTCAAATCATCTGGAAAAACGGGAAGCAATCTGGTATAGTAAAAGAAAAAACACAGGGAGGACAGGCGCTATGGATTGGCTGGAGGAAGCGACGAGGCCCGTATGCGATCAGCTTTCGGCGCTGGGACGGAACAAACTGGCGGCCATGTACCGCAATTGCTTTCGCAGCACCTGGGACACGACCCTGCAAAGATCCGACGGCACCGTGTTCCTGGTCACGGGAGACATTCCCGCCATGTGGCTAAGGGATTCTTCGGCCCAGGTGTACCATTACGTGCCTCACGCCCGGAAATACCCGCAGGTGCGGGAAGCGATCCTGGGCCTCATGGAACGGCAGTTCCGGTATATCGCGCTGGATCCCTACGCCAACGCGTTCAACCGCGAGGCCAACGATCGCAGGAACCACCTGGACGACACCTCCTGGACGGAGGAAGCGCGGCCCTGGATCTGGGAAAGGAAGTACGAGGTAGATTCCCTGTGCTATCCCATCAGGCTTGCGCACCACTTCTGGAAAACCGCGGGGGACGCCTCCTGGTGCAATGATACCTTTTTGCGGGCGGCATGCCGGATTTTGACTGTTTGGGAAACGGAACAGCGCCATATGGAACGATCCCCGTACCATTTTTCCCGCGTCTGCCGCCGCCCCACCGATACCCTGGGAAACGGCGGCAAGGGCGCGCCGGTGGGCTATACCGGCATGACGTGGAGCGGCTTTCGCCCCAGCGACGACGCGTGCACCTACGGGTATCTGATCCCGGCCAATTTCTTCGCCGAAAAATCCCTCAAACAATTGGAAGAAATACTGGACGCCCTGCGGCCGCAAGCCGGGCTGGCCGCCCGCGCCCGGGCGCTTCGGGAGCAGATCCGGGCGGGCCTTGCGCAGTACGCCGTTTTCGATCGGCCGGGATTCGGGCCGGTGTACGCCTATGAGGTGGACGGCCTTGGAAACGCGGTGTTCATGGACGACGCCAACGTGCCCAGCCTGCTCAGCCTGCCGTATTTGGGATGCGTGGAAGCGGACGATCCGGTGTACCAAAATACCCGGCGCATGCTGCTCAGCCCCGAAAACCCCTATTATTTCTCGGGCGCGTGCGCCAAAGGCATCGGCAGCCCCCACACGCCGCCGGATTATATTTGGCCCATTTCCCTGTGCATCCAGGGCCTGACGGCGGTGAACGCCGAAGAAATACGTCAGATCGCCCGGATGCTGGAAGGCATGGACGCCGATACCCTGCTCATGCACGAGGGCGTGCACAAGGACGATCCGAAGCAATTCACCCGCCCCTGGTTTGCCTGGGCCAATTCCATTTTCAGCGAGTTCGTGGAAAAGGCCGCGGACTGTTTACAGGGTTAATCCTTCTCCGGGAAGAACGGCTGGGAGAACGCCGCCATGCCCCAGCTCAAGCACATTTCCACGCGGATATACTGTTCGTCGCCCTGGTATTTATAGGCGGCGGTTTTTCCCTTGCCCGTCTGAAGCTGGCGCAGCTGGCCGCCCTGGCCGATGAAGCGGAAGGTCTTTTCGGGCAGATCGAAAAGGGGATCATGGTGGCACTCCACTACGATCCAGTCCTTGTCCGTATACAGACGCTCGAAAACTGCGCCGTTGGAAACATACAGGCTGCCGTGGCGCAGCGCGTCCAGCACGCCTTCCTTTGTTTCCTCCTTCACAAGCGCCATGTTCCAGGCGTTGTGCATATCCCTTACGGAATGGAAA
>JAFXZO010000077.1 GCA_017541205.1 Clostridia bacterium
AAAAGCTAGGGGGAGATCCTTCGCTTATCACTCCGCTTCGCTGCGTGATGCTCAGGATGACATAAATAACTTGTGTCATTCTGAGCCAGCGAAGAATCTCCTCCGTTCTCATCATTCATGCTTTTAGATGAGAATTAGTATGAGCCCCGCCGAGAAAAGCGTATGATCGAAATATACGGATCGCCGCTTGCTTGATTGACAGTTTCCTTAAGTTTTGCGCGCAAAAACAGAGAAGTCGGGATCCGGGGCGGGCATTCTGCCATGTTACTTATATGAAAACGCGTTGAATACTTCGGTATGTTTCGAGCGTATTGTACCTGATTCGATATGAAAACGCTTTTGTTTTTTATGGTTTTTAATAAATTATAAAGAAAATATGAAAAAAAGATTACATCGTTTTCGATGAATTGACATGACACGTTTTTGTATGTATAATTGTTGTGATGCACATAAATTATGCCGAAAATGACATTTGGCGGCATTTTTTTGTCCCATCAATCCGTGCAAATCTAAAAAGGGATCAACTAATAGGAGAGGCTAGCCCATGCAGAAAAAACGATTTGGATGGCTGATCGGATTGCTTTGTCTGGCGGCGGTGATTGGGCTGATTGTTTTGCTCAATAACGGCAGCCAGGATTTCCATGAGAAATACGAAGGCGTGGATCTGACCGCCGACGTATCCGGCCTGGGCAGGGAGGATACCTATTCCAACTACCTGCTTTTGCACGCCGACGCGCCGAGCGGGGAAAGCATGATCCCGGTGGATCTGACCGCCTTTGAAGGTGATGCGCAGATCCAGCAGCAGGGGGACGCCGCGTGCGTGCTGACCCCGGACGGGGGCACGGTCACCTGGAAGGTGAACGTTGACAAAACCGGCATGTATAATATCATGCTGGAATATTTGACTACAGAAGCCAGGGGCGTGGATATTGAGCGCGAGCTGTACATCAACGGCGAGCTGCCTTTTTCCGGCGCCCGTTCTTTGTGCTTCTCCCGCCTGTGGACGGACGCTTCCCCCGTGCGCAAGGACAACCAGGGCAACGACATCCGCCCCTCCCAGACGGAAGTCTTCGATTGGCAGCGGGTGTATTGCAAGGACGACATGGGCTATGTGGTCGAGCCTTACAAGTTCTATTTTGAGGCGGGCGAAAACACCATCACCTTTAAGGCTGTGAACGAGCCCATGGTGCTGCGCCTGATCCAGCTGACGCCCGTTCAAAGCTTTGCCACCTACGAAGAATACTCCGCCGCGCAGCCGCAGACGGCCATGACCGAAAGCGCCAAGAGCTGGCAGCTGACGCTGCAGGGCGAAGCCGCCGCGCTTCGTTCCTCGCCCTCCCTGTACGCCCGCTATGACCGTTCCTCTCCCGCCACGGATCCTTACAGCGTGCGCAATACCGTGCTCAATTATATCGGCGGCGACCCGTGGAACAATGCCAGCCAGTGGATCCAGTGGGATTTTGAGGTGCCCGAGGACGGCTATTATACCATCACCATCAAGGGCCGCCAGGCGTATCAGCGCGGCTCCGTTTCCAGCCGCAGCATTTATATCGACGGCGAGATCCCCTTCGACGCCCTGAGCGCCGTTCCCTTTGAGTACAGCACTTCCTGGAAAATGAACACCCTCTCCGCCAGCGACGGCGCCCCCTATCGCTTCTATCTTTCCAAGGGCGTGCACACGATCCGCCTGGAAGCGACGCTGGGCGACATGGGCCCCATCCTGCAGCGGATCGAGGACAGCATTTACCGCTTGAACCTCATTTACCGCAAGGTCCTGGTCCTGACCGGCGTGAACCCGGACCGCTTCCGCGATTACAATTTGGAAAAGGTCTATCCCGAAGTGATCGAGGCCATGGATCTGGAAAGCAAGCGCCTCTATCAGCTGGTGGACGACACTGTGGCCCTGACCGGCCAAAAGAGCGACCGCATCGCCGTCGCGCAGACCCTGGCCGTGCAGCTTGAAAACTTCGTGCTGCACACCGAACGCATCACCCAGCAGTTCAGCAACTTCAAAGATAACATAACCTCCCTGGGCACCTCCATGAAGAACATGTCCGAAACCAAGCTGGACGTCGATACCATCGTCATCAGCGGCGAAAACGCGTCCCTGCCCAAGGTGAACGACGGCTTCTTCCCCAAGCTCGCGCACGAGGTGCGTTCTGCCGTCGCCAGCTATTTTGTGGATTACAACTCCCTGGGCGACGTGTACCAGGACGGCGACAGCGAGGACATCCTCGAGGTCTGGATCACGACGGGCCGCGACCAGAGCACCGTGCTCAAAACCATGGTGGATGATACCTTCACCCCCATTACCACCAACGGCCGGGTCAAGGTCAACGTGAAGCTGGTCGTTGCGGATACGCTGCTTACCGCCGTGGTCGCCGGCAACGGGCCGGATGTGGTGCTGTCCGTGGGCAGCTGGTTCCCGGTCAACTACGCCATGCGCTCCGCCGTGGAGGATCTGACCCAGTTCTCGGACTTCAGCGAAGTGGTGACGCCCTTCTATGACAGCGCTTTGACTGCTTTCCGCTATAATGACGGCGTGTATGCCCTGCCCGAAACCCAGGAATTCTCGGTCCTGTTCTACCGCGAAGACGTATTGAGCGAGCTTGGGCTTTCCGTGCCCGATACCTGGGACGACATGATCGCCATGCTGCCCACCATCCAGGGCAACAACCTCTCCGTCGGCATTCCGTATCCCGATATCGTCGGCGTGGATATGAGCGTGCTCAACTCCATGATCTATCAGCACGGCGGACAGATTTACGACGAGCAGGCCATGCATACCATGATCGACAACGAAAACGGCGTTTCCGCCTTCAAGCTGTATACCATGCTGTACAACGACTACGGCCTGCCCACGGTATACGATTTCGTCAGCCGCTTCCGTTCCGGCGAAATGCCGATCGCCGTCGCTTCTTACAGCCAATACAATACGCTGACCGTTTCCGCCCCCGAGATCCGCGGCCTGTGGAACTTTTCCGCGTTCCCCGGCACGGTGCAGGCGGATGGCACGGTCGATCATTCCGTTCATTCCCAAGGCAGCTGCTGCATGATGATCGCCACGGACAGCGAACGGGTGAAGCAGAACGCCTGGGAATTCATGAAATGGTGGGTCAGCACGGATACGCAGGTTCGCTTCGGCCGTGAGATCGAAAGCGTGCTGGGTTCCTCCGCCCGCTACACCACCGCCAATACGCAGGCCCTGGAGAAGCTGGCCTGGAGCGCGGATCAATTGGCCGTGCTGAAGGAACAGATGAGCCATACGGTGGGCTTCCGCGAAATCGCCGGCGGCTATTCCACCACGCGCCATATGTGCAACGCGATCCGCCGCGTCATCAACAATAAGGAAGACGCCCGCGAAACGCTGCTCACCTACGCGAAGACCATCAATGAAGAAATCAAAGTCAAACGCAAAGAATTCAACCTGCCCATTGACTAATTCGAGAAGAGAAAGTAGGGAGATCAGATGCAGTCATCCACAAGCTATTGGGCAATAAAGAAGGAAAATTTGCGCTACGGCTGGGCCAAGGCAAAAAGAATGAAGGTCTGTTACCTGTTCCTGCTGCCTTACACCGTGCTCTTCTTCACCTTCTTCATCCTTCCGATCTGCACGTCCATCTATTACAGCTTCACCTACTATAACATTCTGGAAGCGCCGCGCTTCATCGGCTTCCAAAACTACATCAACCTTGTATTGCAGGATGAAGTGTTTTTGACGGCGGTAAGGAACACCTTCGTGATCGCCGTGATCACGGGCCCCATCGGATATATCCTTTCCTTCCTGTTCGCCTGGTTCATCAACGAACTGCCCCGCTGGCTGCGCACGATCGCCGTCGTCGTCTTCTACGCGCCCAGCATCGCGGGCGGCGCGTACACGGTATTCTCGATCATTTTCCGCGGCGACGCTTACGGCTGGCTGAACGCGATCCTGCTGCAATTCGGGCTGGTGGACGCGCCGCTGCTGTTCCTGCTTGACCCGCGCTACATCATGACGGTCATTATCATCGTTACCCTGTGGATGAGCATGGGCGCCGGCTTCCTTTCCTTCGTCGCCGGCCTCCAGGGCGTGGACCGCAGCCTGTATGAAGCCGGATATGTGGACGGCATCCGCAACCGCTGGCAGGAATTGTACTTCATCACCCTGCCCAGCATGAAGCCCATGCTGCTCTTCGGCGCCGTGATGAGCATCACCTCCGCCTTCAACGTATCCGACGTGCCGCGCGCCCTGGCTGGCTACCCCAGCACGGACTACGCTGCCCGTACCATCGTAACGCACTTGTTCGACTACGGCTTCTCCCGATTTGAGATGGGCTACGCGTCGGCCATCGCCACGGTGCTTTTCCTGGTGATGATCCTGTGCAATAAAGCCATTCAGGCGATGCTGAGGAAGGTGGGCACATGAGCAAGAAAGAAATCACCAAGTTTGTACAGCCCAAAACCAGCAACAGAGCGGAATTGCTCCATTTCCAGGCCCAGCTCCGAGGCGAAATCGAGGAAGAAAAGCCGAAAATGAGCAAAGGGCGTTTCGCCCTGATCGCCCTCATCATCCTGGCGGTGCTCGCGTGCCTGCTGGTCGCGTGCAATTTCATTGCCTCGGGCATTGAAAACTGGATCGCCGAGAACCCGGAAGCAAAGACCGTACCCATCCAATTCCTCTTCTTCAATTTCGAGCTTTCCACGGATACCATTTCCACGTTCCTGTTTATCCGCTTCCAGCTGATTACGGTGATCGTCCTGTTTGGGCTGTTCGCGATCATCAAGCTGATCCAGCCCAAGCGCCGCAAGCCCAACCGCAGCTTCTGGGGCGATCTGGGGATCTACCTGATGCTGTTCATCGTGGCCATCGCCATGGTGTTCCCGCTGGTTTTCTCCGTGGCGGCGTCGTTAAAGCCGTTGGATGAATTCTTCCGCTTCCCGCCCCGCGTGTTCCCCAGCAGGGCGACGTTCGATAACTTCAGCGATCTGATCGTAATCATGGGCCAGAGCTTCGTGCCCTTCTCCCGTTACCTGATCAACACGGTTTTCATTACCCTGGTGGGCACCCTGGGCCACGTGATCATCGCCTCCATGGCCGCGTTCGTGCTTTCCAAGTACGATTTCCCCGGCGGGAAAACGTTCTTTGGCATCGTGGTCACGGCCCTGATGTTCTCCGGCTATGTAACGGGCATCCCCAACTACGTCATCATGAGCAGAATGGGCATGATCGACACCTACTGGGCCATCATCCTGCCTGCCTTCGCCGCTCCCATCGGGCTGTTCCTGATGAAGCAGTCCATGGAGAGCCTGCCCAGCGCCCTGATCGAAGCCGCACATCTGGACGGCGCAAGCGAATTCAGGATCTTCTGGACCATCGTCATGCCCAACGTCAAGCCCGCCTGGCTGACCATCATCATCTTCTCCGTACAGTCCCTGTGGAACACCAACGCGGCGACCGTGATCTACACGGAAAGCAAGAAAACCCTGGTGTACGCGCTTGGGCAGATCCAGGCCGGCGGTATCGCCCGCACCGGTGTGGCCGCCGCCGTACAGGTCATCGTGATGCTGGTGCCTATCACCATTTTCATCCTGTCCCAAAGCCAGATTCTGGAAACCATGGCCAGTTCCGGTCTGAAGGATTGACGCCATACAACATCCTTAATACGACAGGAGGGAAAAACACCGTGAAATCATTCACCAGACTGCTGGCGCTTTCCTTGGCCGCCGTGATGCTGCTGCCCATGGCCTGCGCCTTCGCGGTAGAGGACGGATATTCCAGTTCTTATACGTACAATTACGACTATTGGGGCGATATCCGCGAATCTCCCGACGCGTACCGCGTGGACCAGGTGATATACAGCGTTACGCTGGGCCTTGACGTTCCCATGCGCAGGCCGCAGAACCTCTTTGTGAGCGGAGAAGAATTGTACGTATGCGATACGGGCAACAACCGCATCCTCCAGCTCCACCGGGAAAATTCCGAATTTACCCTGGTACGCATCATCGATTCCGTTCAGGGGGCCGAGCCTTCCACCTTCAACACCCCGAGCGATATCGCCGTTGACCCGGAAGGCAACCTCTACGTATGCGATACCAACAATTACCGCATCGTCAAGATGGACGCCGATCTCCATTTCATCCAGGCGTTTGTCAAGCCCGAGGATTCCACCTTCGATCAGAAGCTCAACTTCCTGCCCACCCGTTTGGTGGTCGATACCTCCGGGCGCGTTTTTGCCCTGGCCACCAACGTCAACAAGGGCCTGGTCAAATTTGAAACGGACGGCACGTTTACCGGCTTCATCGGCGCGAACCCCGTTAAATACAGCATGTGGGATTATATCTGGAAGACGTTCTTCACCACCAAAGAGCAGCGCGCGCAGCAGGCTTCCTTCGTGCCCACCGAGTATGAAAACATCTATATCGACGAAGACGGCTTCATTTATGCCACCAATACCGTTTTCAAGGAATACGATCTTTTGTGGGACAATGCCAAGCCCATCCGCCGCCTGAACAGCATCGGCAACGATATCCTCATCAAGAACGACAAATATCCCCCCATCGGCGAGCTGAAATGGGTGGACGGAAGCATCGTGGACGGCCCCTCCAAGTTCAAGGATATCACGGTGCTGGACAACGACATCTACATCGCCGTTGACCGCACGCGCGGCCGCCTCTTCGGCTATGATTCCCAGGGCATCATGCTGTGGGCATTCGGCACCAAGGGCAACAGCGAAGGCGCGTTCCTCTCCGCGATCTCCATTGAGCACATGGGCACAGACCTCTTCGTGCTGGACGAAAACGAAAGCAGCATCACGGTATTCAGGACCACCGAATACGGCGATCTGATCTACAAGGCCAGCGACGAATACCTGCGCGGCGATTACGACGCCTCCGCCGATTCCTGGCGCGAGGTGCTCAAGCTGAACGCCAACTATAACCTGGCCTTCATCGGCATCGGCCGCGCCCTGATGCGGCAGGAAAAGTACACGGAAGCCATGGAATACTTCCAGATGGCCCATGACCGCGAAAACTACGGCCGGGCATATCGCTACTACCGCAAGGAATGGGTGGAAAAGAACATCGGCTGGATCGTCGTGCTGGTGGCGGCGCTGCTGGTGATCCCGCTGGTGGTTCGCCAGGTAAAGAAAATGAGATGGGAGGTGCAGGCGTATGAGCAACGCAGAATCGCTAAGTAACGCTCCTGTGGAAGCCGAAAAGAGCAGCACAGGATGGCAGCGGTACAAATCCACGCTGCGCTATGGCTTGTATGTGATTTTACATCCCTTTGACGGTTTCTGGGATCTGGTGCATGAAAAGCGCGGGTCGCTCCTGGCGGCGCACACCTTCCTGTTCCTCTTCCTGCTGACCTACGTGCTCAAATTGATGCTGACGAATTTCCAGTTCGTCATGACGCCCATCCAATACATCAATATTTACGAGCGCTGTGCGTCCCTACTGCTCCCGTTCCTGATCCTGTGCCTGGCCAACTGGTCCCTGTCCACGCTGTTTGACGGCAAAGGCAGATTCAAGGATATTTATATGGCCATGTGCTACGCGCTGGTTCCTTACGTGCTGATCCAGCTGCCCCTGATCCTCCTGAGCCACATGATTTCCTTTGACGAGGCGTCCTATTATTCCGTGCTGATGAGCATATCCGTGATCTGGTGCGTGTTCCTGGCGTTTGTCGGGCTTATGCAGGTGCACGATTACGGCCCGGGCAAAACGCTGGTTTTCCTCTTCGCCACCATTTTCGGCGCGCTGGTCATTATCTTCCTGCTGCTGGTTTTCTTCAGCCTCCTGAGCGACGCGGTCGGGTTTTTCGTATCTCTGTACCGCGAAGCCTCGTTCCGGCTGTACTAAGGAGGGAGGCGTAAAATGAAAAAAGAATCCATCCTCCGCCGTCTGATCCCCTGGATCATCGCCCTGGCGCTGTTGGCCGCGCTGGTGATCTTCGTGGGTATCCCCCTCTATTCCCAGAAGGATGAGCAGACGACGCCGCTGCCCCAGGTGGCGTATTACGATGGCGACGGGAAAGCCGTCGTGATGGAAAACGACGCCCTGCTCTTTGAATTGGACGCCTCCACCACCCAATTCAAAATCACCGATAAAGCGAGCGGGCGGCAATGGCTTTCCATTCCCGAAAACGCCGCGAACGACCCGGTGGCCAAGAGCAGCCAGGCAAACCTCTACGCCCTGCAGTCCACCCTGCTCCTCACCTACACCGATAAGGACAAGGGCACCGCGGATATCACCTTCAACAATTTCCAGCGTTCCATCATGAACGGCAACTATGAAATCGGCGAAGTGAAGGACAACACGCTGGAGATCACCTATTCCATCGGCGATATCAACAAAGTCTATCTGATGCCCTACGCCATCACGGAGGAAAGGTATCAGGCATTCACGGAGAAAATGAAGGAAGAGCTTGGCCTGTCCAAGTCCAAGATCAACAGCAAGATCGGCAACATCTACATGGTCTATTCTCCGGAATCCCTGGCCGCCAAGCCCGATGCCGAACGCGAAGCCATCCTGGCGCAGTATCCTTCCGCTGCCGAGCAGGCCATCCGCGTCCTGGACACCAGCAAGAAAGCCGATTACCAAACCATATCGGATTACTTCGTGCAGGTGGGCTACTCCCAGGAAGATTACGAATTGGATCAGCAGCTGATCGCTTCCGCGTCCGCCACGGAAAAGCCCGTGTTCAACGTGACGGTCCGCTACATCCTGGATGGCAGTGATTTCGTGGTGGAGATCCCCTACGATAAGATCCGCTACCGCGCCAACTTCCCCCTCACCTCCCTGACCGTGCTGCCCATGTTCGGCGCGGCCGGCACCGCGGACGAAGGGTTCATGTTCATCCCGGAGGGCGGCGGCGCGCTCATCAACCTCAACAACGGCAAGCTCAGCCAGAACAGCTATTACGCCAACATGTACGGCTGGGATTACGCCACCTTCCGCAAGGAAGTCATCAGCGAGACCAAGAATACCTTCCCCGTTTTCGGCATGTCCAAGAACGGCGCATCCTTCGTGTGCGTGATGGAAGGCGCCAGCTCCTATTCCGGCGTGCAGGCGGATATCAGCATGCGCTACAACAGCTACAACTGGGTCTGCGCCAAGTATACCGTGCTCCACGGCGACCAATACAACGTCTCCAACAAGACCGGTACCCTGGTCTACATGTTTGAAAAGCAATTGCCCGGCGACACCATCCGCCAGCGGTACCGCTTCATCGACAGCGGCAGCTATGTGGACTTGGCCAAGTCCTACGGCGATTATCTGAAAGCCGCCTATCCGCAGCTTGCGCAGAACGAGATTTCCCCTGATCTGCCGATCTCGGTGGAAATGATCGGTGCGATCGATAAGCGGATGGTCAAGTTCGGCATGCCCGTCAAATCCGTCGTCGCGACCACCACCTTCTCCCAGGCGGAAGACATGATCGCCAACATGCTGGGCCAGAACGTCAAAAACCTGAGCGTCCGCTTCAGCGGCTGGGCCAACGGCGGCATCACGCAGAAGGTACTCACCAGCGTGAAGGTGCTGGGCGAATTGGGCGGGACCAGCGCCATGGAGCATCTGATCCGCTACGCCAAGGACCGCGAGGTGTCCCTCTACTTTGACGGCATCTCCTGCTTCGCCTACGACAGCAACCTCTTTAACGGCTTCCTGCCCCAGCGCGACGCCGCCCGCTATACCACCCGCGAGCGCGTGCAGCTCTATCCCTACAACATCATCACCTACAAACCCATGGAAGCCTTGGATGATTTCTATCTGGTGCAGCCCGTCTACGCCAAAAAGATGGCGGATAACCTGATCAAGGCCCTCAAGGACCGGAACGCGTACGGCGTTTCCTTCCGCGATATCGGCAATATCCTGAGCGGCGATTATAACGTGAACGACCTGACCACCCGTGAGCAGGTCAAGGAGATGAACATCCAGACCTTAAAGGACGCGCAAGCGGCAGGCCAGGCGGTCATGATCAAAGAAGGCTTTGATTATGCCGTTCCATACGCCTCGATCATCACGGATATGGACATGCTGGGCATCAGCTATTCTATCATCGACGCTTCCGTGCCCTTCTATCAGATCGCGATCCACGGCTCGGTCAGCTATACCGGCCTGCCCGTGAACCTGGCCAACGACTGGCGCACCGAATTGCTTCGCTGCGCCGAATACGGGGCCGGGCTCCATTTCACCTTTATGTCGATGGACGCCCGCGTGCTCCAGGATACCACCCATTCCGGCCTGTACGGCTCTTCCTACGACGCCTGGGACGAAGAAGCCATTCGCCTGATCAACGATTATCAGACAGCGATGGCCGGCCTTGGCAATCTGGCCATCCAAAACCACGAGATCCTATCTTCCGACGTGACCGCAACCACCTACGAAAACGGCAAGACCGTCTACGTCAATTACGGCACAGCGGATTTCATCCAGGGCGCTTTGACAGTGCCCGCGCGCAGCTACATCGTGGAAGGGGGTGAAGCGGAATGAGCAAGAAGAAAAAGAACAGCCGCGACAGCTGGGGCCTCAGGGAATCGATCCTGACGTTCATCCCCGGCAACAGCACCTTCAGCACCATGCGCTCCCGCCAGGCGCGAACGGGCGTCCTGTTCATCCTTCCGTTCATTTTGGGCTTCGTGTTTTTCATGGTCAGGCCCATGATCACATCCATCATCATGAGCTTGAGCAACGTGACGCTAATCCCCGGCAAAGGATACGAAATGACCTTTATGGGGGTGCGGAACTATCAGAACGCGCTGGGGGTTGACCCCAACTACAACCAATACCTGGTGGAAGAAATCAGCCGCATGGGCGTCAACGGCATCGCGACGCTGGTCATGTCCTTCGTGATCGCGGTCATCCTGAACCAGAATTTCAAGGGCCGCACCCTGGCGCGCGCCATCTTCTTCCTGCCGGTGATCCTCTCCTCCGGCGTGCTGGCCGGCATCGAAAAACAGAATGAGTTTTACGATATGATGGCCGGCATGGCGGAATCCGTCGGCAAATCCTCGGGGGTGAACATTTCCGCCGCCCTGAAGGATCTGCTCTCCCTTTCCGGCGTCGCCAACTCCGTCTTCGGCCTGCTGTTTGACATGATCGACGCCATCTACGAAATCGTCATGGCCAGCGGCATCCAGATCATCGTGTTCCTCTCCGGCCTGCAGGCCATCTCCCCTTCGCTCTATGAGGCGGCGGACGTGGAGGGCTGCTCCGCGTGGGAGGCGTTCTGGAAGATCACCTTCCCCATGGTCAGTCCGCTTCTGCTGGTGAATACCATCTACACGATCATCGACTTCTTCATGAAGAACGACAACCGCGTGATGGAGCGCATCAACGTGGTCATGTACAGCAACTTCGATTTCGGCATGGCTTCGGCCATGAGCTGGATCTACTTTGGCGTCGCGCTCCTCTTCATCGGTATCAGTGCCTTCATCATCAACAGGGGGGTGCATTACTATGAAGACTAACACAGCCGCGGTGAAGACCGTCGGGAAGAGCAAGCCCGCCGGAAAGCAGGATACCGTCTACCTGATCAAATCCAAAACAAAAAAATATGGCATTTCCGTTGCCCGCGCCCTGCTGCTGTTCGGCTTGTGCTTCATGATCATCCAGCCCATGATCATCCGCTTCTGCACGAGCCTCATGGTGGAAAGCGATCTGTACGATTCCACCATCGTGCTTCTGCCCCGCAACGTCACGCTGGATAACTACAAAATCGTCGCCGACCTGACCAACTTCCCCAAATCCATGCTGAATACGCTGTGGACGTCCCTGCTGGTTTCCATCTGCCAGGTGATCGCCTGCACGCTGGTCGGCTACGGGTTCGCCCGCTATTCCTTCCCGCTCAAAAAGTTCTGGTTCGCCTGCGTGGTGCTGCTCATCATCGTGCCACCCCAGACCATCCAGACTTCCCTCTACGTGCAGTTCGCGGCGTTCGATTTTCTGGGCATCTTTACCGCGCTGACAGGCGGGCCGCTCAACCTGCGCACATCCATCGTCCCCTATCTCCTCATGAGCCTGACCTGTATGGGCTTAAAGGACGGCCTGTACATCTACATGCTCCGACAGTACTTCAGAAACGTGCCCAAGAGCCTGGAGGAAGCCGCCTTCATGGACGGCTGCGGCACCATGCACACCTTCGCCAAGATCATGCTGCCCGACGCCGTGCCCACCATTGCCAGCTGCTTCCTGTTCTCCTTCGTCTGGCAGTGGACGGATCTGTTCTACAGCCGCAACTTCCTCTCCAGTTACAGCATCTATTCCGTACAGCTTTCTTCCATCGTTTCCCGCATGAGCCGCTATTTCAACAAAGGCTCCGACGCGGCGCAGGTCGTGCCCAACGCGCGCCAGCAGCAGCTCATTTTCGTGGGCGTGCTGATCTGCTCCGTGCCGCTGATCGTTCTTTATTGCTTCACGCAGCGCACCTTCGTTGAAAGCATTGCGATGAGCGGCTCCAAAGAATAAGCTTATGCCGTTTCAAGCGTAAAAATGCACAAAAAGCACTTGCCTTTTCGGGTCAATTGGTATATACTTTATTTACCTGTTAAGGTACTCGCATCGAACCTGTACGCTGTCAGCGTATGGAAATATGAAGGAGGTAAGATCATGAAGAAACTTGTTGCTCTGTTGATGGCAGCCATGATGCTCGTGGCGTGCTGTGCCGCTCTGGCTGAGGTTCCCGAAGGCTATCCCGAAATCGTTGAAGGCATCGATTTCGGCGGCGCGGAAGTGCAGATCCTGGACTACTGGTCCGGCGACGGCGCCCGCAACGATAATCCCACCGAAGAACAGGCTGCTCAGTATGCTTATCGTGACTGGATCAACGCAACCTACAACGTGAATGTCCATCAGCTGCAGGGCGGCGACTGGGGCACCTGCGCCGAAGAAATGATTAACTTCACCGGCACCCCCGACGGCAGCCTGCGCCTGTACATCATCGAGCCCGGCAAGGTCGGCTCCCTGGTTGCCAACGGCATCGCTGCTCCCATCAGCGACAAGTATGTGGACCTGAACGACGAAAAGTGGAACGCTGCTGAAAAGGATTTCATGACCGTCGGCGGCAAGCTCTACGGCCTCTATTCCGGCTACAGCGAGCCCCGCGGCTGCCTGTATTTCAACAAGCGCGTTCTGGAAGAAGCCGGTATCGACTGGAGCACCATCTATGATCTCCAGGCCGAAGGCAAATGGACTTGGCAAGCTTTTGAAGCGATGCTCAAGCAGATCACCCGCGACACCGACAACGACGGCGTGAACGACATCTACGGCATCCTGGGCTCCGGCGACGATATGTATGTCTGCGCCGTGTTCTCCAATGGCGGCTGCTTCTTCGATTTCGACGAGAACGGCAACATCTATCCCGCGATGAACTCTGACGAAACCCTGACCGCTCTCACTTGGGGCAAGGAACTCCAGGCCAACTACTGGGCTCCCACTCCCGAAGGCGCGAACTGGGATTGGTACAAGGATGCCTGGAAGCAGGGCTACTGCGGCTTCTATATGTATCAGACCTACGGCGGCTTCAACGACAACTCCGAAATGGCTGACATGGCCGACGAATGGGGCTGCGTTGCGTTCCCCGTGCCCAATGAAGGCGATACCTACATCACCGTTATCAGCGACAACATCACCATGATCCCCGCCTGCTACGATGAAGAAACCATCGCCAAGCTGACCTTCATCTATGACCTGTGGAGCAATGCGACCCCCGGTTATGACGACGAAGACGCCTGGATCGGCAACAAGTACAACTACACCGACGACCGCGCTGTGGACGAGACCTACGCGATGCTGCGTCAGCCCGAACACTGCCGCATCAACAAGGTGACCTACCTGGGCACCCAGAACGACGTGCTGGGCAGCAGCCTGCTGTGGGCTCTGGGCGGAGCGACCCCCGCTGAACTGATCGAAGCCGGCATGCCCGCCTGGCAGCAGCTGTGCGATACCTTCAATGCCAACAAATAAGCATTGACCGAATCGATCAAAAACGGATCCTTGCCGCCGCGCGAAAGCGCGGCGGTTTTTGCATGCATCCAAAAATGGAATTGAAAAATGCTCGCGGATCATGTACAATAGTGCTTAGCAAATACTGAAAGGATGGATGACGGAATGAAAAAGATCATGGCTCTGTTCCTCGCCTTTTCGATGCTGCTCTGCTTTGCCGTTCCCGCCATGGCGGAAAGCGAAACGGTCTATGCGTCCGATTTTACGAAGGGGGCGGACGGCTGGTATGGCCGCGGCGCGATGGTGCAGGCAAAGAATGGGGTCCTCCATACCCAAGGCCGCTCCAGCGATTGGAACTCTCCCGGCAGGGATTTTGCGCTGATCGAAAACGGCGAATACCACCTCAGTGTCCAGGTCTTTCAGGACACGGTGGAAAGCGCCGCTTTCATGGTCTCCGTCGCGCATTCCAAGGATGGCGCGGAAACCTACGAAAACCTGGCCCATGGAACCGCCCGCAAGGGCGAATGGGTCACCTTAGAGGGCGATTATAAGGCCGGCAGCTTTGATCGGTTCGTCCTCTATGTGGAAACGGCCTCCGGCGCCGGCACGCTGGAATACGACATCAAGGATTTTGTTCTGACCGCTCCGAACGGCCTGCCCGAAGCCAAGGCGACGGAGCCGCCCATGGTCGTCGAAGCCGTGGACGCTCTTCCCTCCTTAAAAGAGATTTACGCGGACCGCTTTGATTTCGGCCTTGCCATGCCCGCGTTTGCCGTCTATAACGCGAAGGCAGTCAGCCTGATTTGCCAGCAGTTTTCCATCCTGACCCCGGAAAACGAACTGAAGCCGGACAGCGTCCTGGATGTTACTGCGAGCAAAAGGCTCGCAAAAGAGGATGAAACCGCTGCCGCCGTGCATTTCGACGCCGTGAAGCCCCTTCTGGAGTTTGCCAGGAAGAACGGGATCAAGGTGCACGGCCATGTGCTGGTCTGGCATAGCCAGACGCCGGAAGCCTTCTTCCATGAGGGGTACGAGGTGAGCAAGCCCTTTGTGACGAGGGAGGTCATGCTGGCCCGGCTGGAAAACTATATCAAAGGCGTCATGGCGTATATGGACGAAAACTATCCCGGCCTGGTGGTCAGCTGGGACGTGGTGAACGAAGCGATCGACGACGGAACAAACGCCCTGCGCCATTCCAACTGGTACAATGTGGTCGGCGAGGATTTTGTTGCCCGCGCCTTTGAGCTTGCGCGCAAATACGCCCCGGAGGGCACCCTGCTCTATTACAACGATTACAACACCGCCATACCCGGAAAGCTGGCCGGCATCATGAAGCTGCTGAATTCGCTGATCGAAGAAGGCAATATCGACGGGTACGGCTTCCAGATGCATCACAGCGTCGGCTATCCCGGGATGGAATTGATTTTGGGATGCGTCAGCAAGATCGCCGATCTGGGCCTTCGGCTCCGCGTGAGCGAATTGGATATTGGCGTTGACAACAATTCGGAATCCAGCTTCACCAAACAGGCGGATAAATACGCCCGCATCATGAAGCTGCTCATCAAGTATGCCGACCAGGTGGAGGCCGTGCAGGTTTGGGGCCTGACAGATGCCATGAGCTGGCGCGCCGCCAACTATCCGCTGCTGTTCGACGCCGCCATGAACCCAAAGCCCGCGTTTTTCGCCGTGGCCGATCCCTCTTCCGTTCAGTAATCATTTCCATATGATCAGCGCCGCCGCTCGGCGGCGCTGTTTTTGTCACTTTTTTGCTTTTTTGCGAAGAAAGCCCTTGCCCGCGTCCCGGGAAAATGATATGATAATATAGGTTAGGACTTCTAAAGGAGCTTTTGTTTCATGACGACGACCGGGCGATATACTGGGTGCGATTTATGCAGCGCAGAGATCATGGCCATGCCCTGGGTGGACTGCGGCGGGCAGCTTCGGCCCCAGTTTTCACGGGATGCGGCGCTGCTTTCGCTGGAGCTGGCCGCGACCTCCTACAATCTTGAAATGGAGGCCTGGAGAAACGCCGGATGGCATGATATATCGTATCAGGTGGATAATACCCTCCTGACCGGGACGCAGGTGAACCCCGCTTCCGGCCACGGGCTGACCAACATGATCGGCGATTACCTGGCTTACCTGGCCCAGTCCAGGCTCAAACGCGCCAACCCGATCAGCCAGCTTCGCGGCGCTCTGCGCCAAAAAGAAGGCAGCGATACCTGCAAGGCCATTGTGATGATCCACGCCTTGTCCGGCGGGCGGTATGTGGTTGCGATCGGGTTCATGGGCACAGGCAAAAGGATCTACGATTGGTTCTCCAATTTCCGCCTCAGCGCGGATGAGGGCATGCACGCCGGATTCCTGCAATTGACGAAACGCTTTGAAATGAACCTTGACGCGATCTGCTTTCCGGAAACGGCGAAGGAACTGGGCCTGGAGCAATTGACGCTGCGCGGCATCCTGGATGAGTGCCACAGGCCCGGCAGCCGTTTCAGGATCTGGATGGCTGGCCACAGCCAGGGCGGCGCGGTGATGCAGCTGTTCGCTTATCGGGAGGTCATGCGCGGTTTCCTTCGGCAGAACATGATCGGCTACGGCTTTGCTTCCCCAAGCGCCGTGTACGATCCTCCCTGCTGCGATATCGCGTCTTTCCCGCTTTATCACATCATCAACGCGGACGACATATTCCCGCGGATGGGCGCGGCGCTGCATCTTGGCCGCTGCCGGGTTTTCACGCCGGACGACAGCATGCGTTCCCTGTGCTACCGCGCCTGCTGGCAGGATGGCCTGTTCCGCGAAATGCTGCAATTGACCCGCCGGGTGTGCAGCAGCGCGGACGCGTTTCTGTTTACGCTGAGCTTTCTGCTCGCGCTCAAAGACCTGCCCGAAGAGGAAGCGATGAATGCGCTGAACAGCCTCCTTGGCAATCTGATGCCGGATGTGATCCTTGGCGCGATCGGCAGCCGGCGGGAAAACCTGCTGCAGGGGCTGATCGGCAGGGTCAGACGGGGCTATGCCCGATTGCCCGGAAGCCAGGATGCGCCGGAAGCGTTCCTGTTGCCGCTTCGCAATAGAATGGCGGGAATCATTTCGCAGTATGGCGCAAAGGCGTTCACCAAGGCCTTTCTTTCCGCCCTGGGCCAGCCGCACAAGCTGCACGGCGATCCCATCGGCCCAAATGAAGCGTGGCTCTCCTCCTACCAATATATCACCCTTTGCTGCTTCCCCGAGCTCAAGCAAAAAATCTGGTGTGAGCCGGCGATCCGCATGCACTGCCATCCTGTCCGCACGTCCCGCGCCATCCAAGCCGGCCGCTTTGCCACCCTGAGCAAAGAAAAAACCATGCGGGCCGCACGGCCTGCCAGCAGGAGGATTTCATGAACTTATCCACCGTGTTTTCCCTGTTTGGGGGCCTGGCCTTTTTCCTGTTCGGCATGCGCCTCATGGGCGAGGGCCTGGAGCGGGCGGCCGGGCCGAGGCTGAAGAGTTTCCTGGGCATGATGACCAGGAACCGCATCGTCTCCATCCTGACCGGCATCTGCGTGACCGCGCTGATCCAATCATCCGGCGCGACGACGGTAATGGTGGTCGGCTTCGTGAACGCGCAGCTGCTCACGTTGGCCCAGTCCGTCGGCGTGATCATGGGCGCGAACATCGGCACCACGGTCACATCCCTGCTTTTGTCCATCGAAATCGATCCCGGCCCCATTTTCGGCCTCATCGGTATCCTGATGATCATGGCGTTCAAGAAGGAAACCCTCAAGCAGGCGGGCATGGTGTCGATGGGCCTTGGCATCCTGTTCATCGGAATGGATCTGATGAGCGCGTCCACGGAGCCGCTGCGCGAATGGCCCGTGTTCCTCAGCATGATGCAGGGGGTTCGCAATCCGCTGCTCGGCGTGCTGATTGGCATGGTGGTGACAGCCCTGCTGCAAAGCTCTTCCGTTTCCGTCGGTATCGTACAGGTATTGGCGGCGGGCGGCCTGGTCGGCATGGACGGCGCGCTGTATCTGCTGCTTGGCGCGAAGATCGGCGCGTGCACGCCCTCTCTTCTGTCCATGGCCAATTCCCGGACGGCGGCCAAGCGTACCGCGATGATCCACTTGCTCTTTAACGTGATTTCCGCCGCTTTGGTTCTTCTCATCAGCCTCTTTCTGCCGCTGACCAAATGGGCGCAGGCGCTTGTGCCCGCGAACCCAAAGCTTTGCGTATCCCTCATGCATATTTCGACCAGCGTGATATGTACCTTCATTTTAATGCCGTTCAGCGATCTGTTGGTGAAGCTCTCCTGCCTCATCATCCCGGAAAAGCAGGCCGAGGAAAAGACCGCGCTCAAAATGCAGTATTACGACGAACGCCTGCTCAAAACCCCCGCTCTCGCCTCAGAGCAATTATACCGCGAGGTGTGCCGCATGGGCCGCGAAACCCACGACCATCTGATCCTTGCCTGCGAGGCGCTCAGGACGCTGGATCTGACGCATGAACAGGAAATCAACGATCACGAGGATTTATCCGATTATCTGGAGGAAGCCATCACCGAAGGCCTGGTGGCCGTGATGCCGCTGGAATTGAGCGAGCATGACAGCAAGCGCATCGCGAACCTGTTCCACGTGGTCACGGACCTGGAGCGCATCAGCGACCACGCCATGAACCTGATGCGCCTTGCCAAGGAGCGCATCGAAAAGAACGCCAAGCTCTCCGATAAGGCGGACCTGGAATTGCAGGATCTGTTTGCGCAGGTCATGAAGATTCTGGACACCTCGCTGGAGGGCCTGGAGGAATGGGGCATCCCGGATTCGATCATGGCGCTGCTGGAAGAAGAGGAGCAGAGCGTGGACGACAACACCGAAGCCCTGCGCAAAATACATATCGACCGCCTGAAGGAAAAGAAGTGCACCCCGAAATCCGGCGTCATCTTCCTGGAGGCCATCAACAATTTCGAGCGCATCGCCGACCATGCCATGAACATCGCCAGCCTCGCCCGCGAGGACGCTCTGCACGCGCATTGATCCCCCAAACACGCAAAGCCGCCTCCGCTGCGAAGCCGAGGCGGTTTTTGCGTTTCAAGATTTATTTTATTATTCTGCTTCCGTGAAATCGCCGATTTTGCCAAGCCGCTTTCCGATGCTGTGATACATGCCCGAATACACCACCGGATCGATCTTCGTCAAATCCACGTCAAAGGGATCGGCACAGGTGAGCGTTTCGTCGATCTGAACGTTCCTGATCCGGCAGAAAAAGGTGGTGCTTTCCCCTACCTCGGCGGTCTTCCCCACCTCGCACTCGTAGATCCACGGGCTATTCTCCAGGATCGGCACGTCCAGCACGGCGCCAAGGCCGGCTGCGAACGGCAACGCATCCTTTTTCTGCTTCATGGACGAATGTGTGCCCAAATAATCCATCAGGGGAAGCAGCGCCGTGGTGACGAGGTTCGCGCTGAATTTGCCCGTCCTGAGCACGTTTTCTTTGGTTCGCTTCTTCCCGAACATGCTGATGACCAGCCAATAATCGTTCCCCTTTTCGCACGTTGCGCTGACCCATGTGATCGGCGCGAAATTGTTTGATCCGTCCTCGTTTTTCGTACCGATGATAAACGCGGGCTGCACGCAGGAGGAAAAATGTGTTCCAACGGATTTCCTTTTCATGTTTTGCGCTCCTTCGCTTTCAATGATCGACATCTCCAATATACCATCACGCGCGTTCTTCAACAAGTCATTTTTTTCATCCGACCCCTGTTTAAGGAAAGTTTACAGTTTCAGTTATTACAATTATATTGCAATTTTGAAGTGAATTGATTACAATAAGGAAGAAACGGTTCCGGAAGGAGTGGGAAGGTTGTCCGATTTTTTGCAGAATCTTACGGCAAATTTTGCCGCTAATGTGACGGATTTTTTGATTTATGCCGCGATTGCGCTCGTTATGCTGATCGGGATCGTCAAATGCGTGCTGCCGGTCAACCGGTCCGCCCGGCGGCTGCGCCGCGGCGTGCATCTGTTGGAAACATCGGGCGGCGAGGGCCGGCCCGTATGGCAGGATGTGCTGTTTTTGGGCAAAGAGGTGCAGGGGCCTTGGCGCAGGTTTTTGGTGAACGCCGAGCAGCTTGACCAGCGCGGGCTCAACTGCAATGTGGAGGATTATATCAACGACGATACGGTGATCTATTCCGTAGGCCACGCGCAGCTGGCGGAGGTGGTGCCTTCCCTGCTCACCAGCCTGGGTATCCTGGGCACGTTCATCGGCCTCATGCGCGGCCTTGGCGGCCTGGATGTGAGCGACGCCGCCAAAACCATGGACAGCATCCCCCAGATGATCGGGGGCATGACCTTCGCGTTCATGACTTCTATCGCCGGCATTTCCTGTTCTCTCGTTTTTAACATGCTCAACCGCATGGCGTACGGAAGCGCGACCGGCGCGATCGACGAATTTACGGATGCGTTCGCGGACTTGGTGATGCAAAAGCCGCTGGAAGACAACGTGCAAATGATCTGCCAGCAGGAGGACCATTCCGCGCTGCTTCGCCGCCTGAGCGCCGATATGGGCTCGCGCGTGAGCGAAGGCATCGTTTCGGGCGTGGAGCAGTGCCTTACCCCGGTTGCGCAGAGCATGAACCAATTTATCCTCGGCCAGACGCAGGCCCAAATCGACGGTGTCGCGGGCATTGCCAGCCAATTCGTGAACCAAATGAACCGCATGCTGGGCAATCAGTTCACCCAGCTTGGGCAGACCTTGTCCCAGGTGAACCAGGCGCAGGCCGTCTCCTTTGAATCCATGGACCGTACGATGGCCGCCGCCGACCAGATCCTTTCCGGCTTAAGCCAGGTTCAGGAAGTGACCAATCGGGTCATGGAGCGGTTTGAAAGCTATATCAACACCATCGACCAAGCCCAGGAAAGCAGCGGCGCGTTCCTGACGCACGGAAGCCAGGTCCTTTCCGGCATGCTCACCGCGTCCCAGGAGCAAAGCGATTTCCTTGCCTCTATCAAGACCGCGCAGCGGGATCTGCAAGCCTCCATGCACGAATACGCCGATTGGAGCGGGCGGGTGCTTTCCGCCGTTCAGACGCAGGCGGACGGCGCGATGAATATGGCCGGGGATTTGAACGCCCGGATGGATGAGAGCAGCAGAAAGCTTTCCGACTCTTATTCCGCGTTCGTGCAGAATCTGTCCGGCGGCTTCAGCCAGGCGCTTGGCATGTTTGAAAAGAACATGCACGATTTGATGGGCGCGATGAATGAAAAGCTCGAGGAGATCCGTCAGGCCGAAAGCGCGCCCTCCGGGCAGGCGGCCCGGCTGCAAAAGGAAACCGAAGGCTGCGTGCAGTCCCTTTCCAAGCTGCAGCGCGCCCTGGCCCAAATGACCGCCGCGCTCGGCGCGGACAGCGTTTCGGAGGGCAATTAAGATGGCGGCGCGCAGCAGAAACCGGCGCGGGCCGCAGTCAGGCGACCATGGGGCGCATTGGATCAGCTATTCGGACATGATGGCCTCCCTGCTGCTGGTGTTCGTGCTGGCCGTGGTTTACAGCGTATATCAGTATTACAGCATGCTTGAAATCAAAACCAAGCAGCTGAACGAGCAGCAGGCGGAATTGGACCGGGCCACGATCACCCTGGTGCAGCGTGAAGAAGAGCTGGAAGCCGCGAACGTGACCCTAATGGGCAAGCAGGAAGAATTGGCCGCCATCCAGATCCAGCTGGATCAGCAGGAAAACGAGCTTCACGCCGCCCAAAGCGCCTTGAAAACCAAGGAAGAAGAGCAGGCCCTGCTGCAATTGCAGCTCGCCACCCAGGCGGACGCGCTCGCCGCCATGCAGACGGTGCTGGACGCGCAGCGGGCGGAAATGCTCTCCTATCAGCGGCAGATCGACGATATGGTGGGCGTCCGCACCAAGATCATCCGGGAATTGACGCAGGCCCTCGCCGAAGCCAACTTAGGGGCCAAGGTAGACCAGACGACCGGCGATATCATGCTGGAAAGCACCGTATTTTTTGATTCCAATTCCAGCACAATTAAAGAGGAGGGCAAGGAGCTGCTCTCTCAATTCCTGCCGGTATATCTGGGCGTTCTGCTCCGAAACGAATACGCCGATTATATGGGCGAGATCGTGATCGAGGGGCATACGGACACCGCCGGCTCGTACCTGGTGAACCTCCGGCTCAGCCAGACCCGCGCGCTGTCCGTGGCGGAATACTGCCTGCAAATGCGGTCGCTTTCCAGCAAACAGATTTCCCAGCTGCAAGCGCTGATGACCGCGAAGGGCCGCAGCTTTTCCGATCCCATTTACAAGGCGGACGGCACCGTGGATATGGACGCGTCCCGCCGTGTGGAATTCAAATTCCGCCTGAAAGACGCGGAAATGGTGGACGAAATGAACCGGATCTTGATGCAGATGGAGGAGCAGGATAAGCATTGAAAGCCTTGGCGATCATCCTGACGGTATTGGTGCTGGCAGTGGCCGGATGCCTGTGCTATGAAATGTACCATACCAAATTGGAGATAGTTGGAAAGGGCCTGCAGGTGTTGCCCGCGCAGGAAAGGAGCGCCCAGTTTGACGCGCTCCGCGACGCCATTTCCAACAGGACCATGCAGGGCACGCTGCTCAGGGATGAGCCGCTTGCAAGCGCACAGGATTACACCTACTACATCTATTCCCTCCGCATCAAGAATCCGGGGCTGGTCAGCGCGGAAATGGTGGAATTGCAGATCGCTCCGACGGACGCCGATATCCTGTTTTACGGTGATACCCGGGAGATCGTGATCCCCGCCGGCCAGAGCAGGGACGTTTGGTGCGTGCTGCTCACCAAGGGCACGCCCTCCCCTATCCGGGAAATCTTCATCACCTATTACTTATGGGGCCATCCCCTGGAAATGAGATATACCTATGACGACATGCGTTAGATCGGCCGCGCGAATGCTGCCTTGCGTTTTTTTGCTTTTTTTGACGCTTTCCTCCGCGTCGGCGGAAACCGTCCCGGAGCCCGTCCATACGCTTCCCGAGGGCTTTTGCTATGTGCATGAAATGATCCCGGACGTGATCCTGGATATCCGCTACGCGGGCACGCATAATTTCGTGGGCGACGTGATCGACGGATATAAAGCGCCCTTCGCCATCCTGACCATCGAGGCGGCGGAACAGCTCAAGAAGGCTGCCGACGTATTTCGGCAGATGGGCTATCGCATCATGATCTTTGACGCCTACCGCCCGCAGGACGCGGTCCGGCATTTTGTGCGCTGGTCCAAGGACGCGGACGACCTGCGCATGCAGGCTGAATTCTATCCGAAATACAAAAAGAAAAGCCTGCTGGTGGATCAGGGGTATATCGCCCGAAATTCGGCCCACTGCCGCGGCAGCGCGATCGATCTGACCCTTACGGACATGGACGGCAATCCCCTTGATATGGGAACGGGCTTCGACTATTTCGGTTCGCTCGCCTGGCACGGCGCAAAAGGGATTTCCCAGGAAGCGCGGCAGAACCGCGAACTGCTCAAATCCGTCATGGAGCGTTACGGCTTCAAGCCTTTCCAGCACGAATGGTGGCATTATCGCCTGCGCGTCGAGCCCTTCCACAGCGGCTTCAATTTCCCGGTGGAATGACATGAAAAAGAGCGGCGGAGCATACAAGCCCGCCGCTTTGCGCGTTTTTGGGGCTATTCTTTTTTCTTGAAAATGACCAGCTTGCTGGCGAAATAGTTGAATACGATCACCAGGCCGTTCATCAGCAGCTTATCCCAATCGGCGTTCATGCCGAGCATCAAAAGCAAATTGAAAAGCCCGGCGTCAAAGAGCGCCAGCGACGCGATGCGGGCGCTCACGAACAGCCAAAATTCCCGCCAGGCGCCGGTCTTTATGTCCGTTTCGCTTTTGAACACGTATTTTTTGTTGGTAAAGAACGCGAACAGCACCGAAGCGATCCAGCCCGTGATGTTGCCGGCGTTGGCGACCCATTTGTAATGCGCGCTGCCCTGCTCCATGTTCCGGATACCCAGCAGGCGCGTCACCGCAAAATACACCGCGTAATTGACCGCCGTTGTCAGCAGGCCGAACACGATGTACAAAGCCATTTCCCGCATCCTGCTTTTATCTTTCAGGAGCGTCTTCACATTTTCCATCAGTTTTCCCATGCGGATCTTCCTCTTTATGCACGTACTGCAGGGTATCGCCGTCGTCGCCCCGGGCGTAGGAGGCGGAAAGGATATCGGAAATCGGAGCGGTCATGGGCGTCTTCCGTCCGGAAAGGAGATAGGTCACGTTTTCCCCTTCCAGCGCCTGCACCCGAATATTCCGGTATTTCATCGTATCCGCGAACAGCGCCTTGACGGGCCGCCCATGATCCAGGGAATAAACCAAAAACCTTCTGACCATACCCTTATATCCCGGACACGGCGTATATAACGATGGCATCGTTTCCCGCGCTTTCATAGATTTTCTGGAAATTGGCGTCCAAGGCCTGGGTATTGACCGTATAATCGCTGCGTTCGTAGCTGGAAACAAAGATATATTTCACGCCGTATTTTGTCAGCACGCCGATATTGCCGACCGGATCCGCGTAAAAGGCACGGATATCCTGTTTGCGGCTTTCGGTGTCATAGCCGTGCATGTAGAGATAGATATCAGTTCCGCATACGATCCGGCGCCCCGCCAGGCTGCAAATCAGATTGATATGCTCGGTGCCGGTGAGGAAGGTCGCGTGCGGCTCGGTGTTCTCTTCCACAAATTCCGCGGCGGCCACAGCCTCCTTGGAAAACATCTGATAATCGCTTTTGCATTCCCGGGCGATCGATAGGGCTCCGGAGGAAAAGAACACGATCAGCGAAAGCGCCGCGACCACGGGACGCGCGCGCAGGCCCTTCATGCGGTCCAGCAGTTCAAAGCCGTAATCCGCCGCCAGCACGGCGCACAGCATATACCAGATATAGAACAGCTTGTTATTGTCATATTCGTTGGGCTGGAACTGGATCAATTCCGCCGCCAGGAAAATGACGAACGCGCCGGCGGCCAGAAAGCGCCGCTTTTCGTTTTTTTCGAGCAGGGAAAGCAGGATCAGGATAAACGGGACGCCGATGTTTTTGATATAGAACCACAGGTATCCATCCCGCAATCCGCCGCCCGTATTGTTGACCCAGTTGAAGTGGAAGGTCAGGAAATGCTCGTTGCCGACGGTCTGCCCAAAGGTCCAGATGAAAAGCTGCGGCAGGGCCACGGCGGCGGCGATCGCACCGTAAACCAGCCAGAACAGGAAAGCTTTTTTCATTTCGTGACGGCAATGGACCAGATCGTAGATCATAAAGCCCAGGCTCGCCAGCGCAAGCGCCAGGAAGCAATGCGTGTTCACCATCGGCAGCATGCCCGCCCATACGCCCAGCAGCAGCATCTGCCGCCAGGTCAGCTCGCGCTTATGCCATACGGCGGTCGGCCCGCCCTCATCATTCATGAATTCCACGCCCCATGGCGTCGGCGGCTGAAGGGTATCATAGAGCAGATAGAGGCACGGGAGCACCTGACACCAGCCGGCCAGCGTGGTGCGCTGCGGCACCATCATATCCACGATCACGTTGCTCCAGCGCAGGTTATAGGTGCCGAACTCCGCATGATTGGTGGGGGTCTGATACCAGCCGCTGAGCACGGCCTCAATGCGTTCCCACAGCCCCTTCACACTTTGCAGCTCGTTGTTCCCATAGGAGCCGAGCACCTCTCCCTGCATATCCACCAGGTACATGAAGCCCAGGCCTCCGTTGACAAAAAACAGGAAAACGGCAAGTATCGCCGCGCGCTTGCTTGCCGCCATCCGGTCAGCCAGGATGGCGTAGCCCGTAAACGTGAGCGCCGTCATCAGGATGCCCGGCACCAGCACAGCCGCGCGAAGCGGCAGGCCAAGCAGCATAAAGCTGGTGGATAACGTATCGGCCAGGAACGGATAAGCCAGCCGATAGCCGGGCAGGATGCTGTAATCCGCGGGGAACGAGGCGTTGCGCATGCCGGTAATGATGGATAAATGCAGCGGCAAATCGCCATAGGTGGATTGGCCGACATGCAAAGAGCCGTTGGAAACCGGCATGATGATATGCGTCCATTGCAGGTACGCGCCTATCAGCGTGAGCGGCAGCACGGTAAAAGCGAGGGTTTTGAGCAGCCGGGTATCCTGCTCCGTCCAGGGCGCCCAGGATGCTTTGTCGCGCAGGACATAGGCCAGGACCGACAGCAGGATCAATACGCCCATGGCCAGCGCGTGCGCCCCGATCGAAAATTTTAGAATGAACGCGGCGATGGCCGGCAGCCACATCATGAGAACCAGTCCAAGGCACAGCCCGAGCCAGATCCGCACCAATAGAGACTTCCGCGGAAACAGGCAGAACAGGATCAATGTGCCGCAGTAACCGAACAGGATCAAATACAGTATGCCAAGCATGGCGTCCTCCGTCCTTTCATGATACAGGCCTATTATACTTGATCTGAGGGAAAAAGGCAATTCCCAAATAGGGAAACGAAGACGTCGGCCCATGCGCAGGGCGGTCTGTGCCGGGGAAAAGCAAAAAGACCGTCCCGGGAAAACGCGGGGACGGTCACGGAAGAGGTGAAAGCCAAAAATCAACAGCTTGATCGGACCGTGAGAGCCGAATCAGGCCCTAAGATTTACCGGCCATAGCATAGGCCTGATGGACAGCTTCTTACAGCTGGATTATCCTTTTTTCCCAAGCCGTTTTCCGATCAGGATTCCTTTGATATGCGCTATGCTTTCCCGGAATATCGTATTCCTGCCATATATCGCGAAGAAAAGAATATTGGGGATGAGGAAACTGATGCAGGCGTTGATGATCAGGGTAGGCCATACGCTCAGATGGATAAAAGAACACGCAAACCACGACCCAACGCAGGACAGAAGCGCGGTCGCGGCAAGGAGGCAGAAGATACGCACGTATTGCCACAGGTATTTACGGGGGAATACTTCCTGAAACAAGTTATGAAACAGCCATGGGATCTGCACCACCACAATGGAAATCACAGAGGAAAGCAGAACGCCGTACAGGCCCAGCCATTGTACGGTGGCCAAATTCAGGCCAAGGTTCACCACGGCCGCCGTCAGCGGGCGCCAGCGATCCTTCCGCCAAATCCCCGCCGCATCCTTAAACATATTGATCAGCTTGTTCACGCCCATAGAGTAGTAATAAATTGTAAAGCAGATCACATAATGAAAAGAAAGCATGTTTTCCTCGCCCATCCACAGCAGCATGAAGGGCTGATACATACACAGCAGCATGGCGGTGGATACGCCCATCAGCCAGCAGAAAAGCATCGTGAGTCGGCTCAGGTCTTTATAGTTTTTTTCTTCGCTTTCCGTTACCAGGCTGTTTCCGATCCCGGCGATACAAGCGCCGATTATCACCTCCAGGAAATTCCGAAGGGACATAATCACAAAATAGTAATTCTGATAGATTGCCAGAGCGGCCAGGCCCATAAACGCGGAAATAACCAGGGTGTCGGCATAATTGAAAACGACGCTGGACAGTTTCGAGGTAAACAAATCGCGGACCCGGCATACGATATCCACCACCTTTTCCCTGGGAAGGCTGCCCTGCGGTGAATACTGCGGATACAGCTTCTTTACCCTTACGGCGGTCAGCACATTGATGGCGACCTGGGCGAGAAATTGAATAGCGAGGAAAACGTAATAATTTCTGAAAATGATCAGCGATATGAATTTCAGCGTGTATTCGATCAGCTGGATGCAAAGGCTGACTTTGCTGATGATATCCATGCGCTGGTGCGCATCCAGCAAGGAGCGCTTATACGCGAACAGCCAGTAAGTAAGCACCGTGCTGCCAAGGTTCATGAAATAGAGGACGTACAGGTTCATATCGGGCGGAATCTCGCCGTTGATCAGGTTCCTTAAAAACGGCGTGATCGCAAGGCCTACCACGGCGATGAAAAGTCCGATGACTCGATAAAAGGTCCGGTACAGCTTTAGCAGCGCGCAGATGGATTGCGTATCGTCATCCGCTATGGGCTTGTACATGCTGAATACCATAGCGCTGCCGACGCCCAGCTCCGCCAGGTTCAGGAAAGAAAGAACGGATTTGAAAAGGCCGTTCAGCCCCAGATACTGCACGCCAAGATAATGCAGCATGACCGTCCGCATGATAAAGGGGAGCACGATGTTGAACATTTTCAGCATGCCGTCAAACAGTATATTGCGAGCGGCATTTTTCGTTCGTTCTATTTTCACAAGCACCCGCTTCTTTCCTAAGAATCTCTATGGCTCGTCAACGAATGGGATATCCGTTACGAAAAATCTTTTTCCCCTAAATGGTAATATTCGCACAGATCGCGGAATATCTTATCGTTTTTTCCGTCCGCTACATTCTGGTTGGAGAGTTCATCCTGCTGATGCAGATTGATCGTAGTCGGCATAATCATTGAATTCTTTGCCCAAACGACTTTTTTACCGCTCAATACAGCCATGATTTTTATCCATAGGTCATCCGCGGTTTTTGCTTTTTCCATAAACACTTCATGATGGAAAGCTTCCTCTTTCAGGCACCCGGGCGGGAACAGCGCCCCCGCTCCCGTGGTGGCGATCAGGCCGTGCGACGCTTCTTTCGCTTTCACATCGCCCGGCCAGCTGATATAAGGCATGGGCTTCCCCTGCGGATCCCATGTGATCCTGTGCACGCGCCTTGCGCTGATGTAATCAGGATTTGCCAAATAGGATTGGTATAACGACTCGAGCCAATCCGAAGGATAGATCAAATCATCATCAGCGGTCACGATGATGGCTTTGGGAAAAGAACGCATGGCGTAATAGTATTTTTTGTGAGAATAAAAATTGTTTTCCGGGTCTTTTTGGATCTCCACCCCATAGGAAGAATATTTGCTTTCCAGTTTTTCCATATCTTCCCTGCCCGTATCGCTGCCAAGCCACAGGATGATCCTGTCCGCCTTCATTTTCTGATTGACAAGCGATTTGATACACAGGTCGAGCTCCGGAAAACGCTTGGGATAGCTGGTTAGAGAAATGATGATTTCCGGGGCCCTCTTTTGCTTTGTTGCGCCCTGCTGCCATTCCTGCTTTTTCACCCGTATTCTTAGCAGCTCATGCTTGATCTTCATATATACGCGAGAAAAAAAACGTTTCATCTTCTTGTTCTCCCCCTGATGCATGCCGGCAATCCTTGGCTGCCCGGCACGCGTTTTTCAAAGGCTTTGATCGAACTTGGATTCGCCGTATCCGGAAAAGCTGCGCGCGCTCGCCGCGCTCATTCCTGACCTGATGCTTTTCTTATGATGCGAAGCAAAACGTAATAAGCTCTTGGACTGACGAGCGCGACGCGCGCCATAAAATTATAACGCCAGGAATGGATGGTATTTGGAAAGAAATCCTTCTTATATTTTTTTAGATTCGCTTTCAGCATGTTCAGCAATTCGGGGCGATTGGTTTTATTCCAATAATAAGGGTAAATGTATTTGAGGCTTCGTTCAAACATTTGCCCGTTTTCAGCCCGTACCAACTCGGGCCAGGGGGTCTCCTTTGCCAGCGCGGCGATTTTTTCATACGCGGTAAACGCGCTCAGGTTCCTCTCCGTAATGGGAGAAGTGAAAGAGGATGTGCCGGAAGAAATATTATAATGATATAAAGGCGTCGGATCGCATACGATACGGCCGCAGCGCTGAAAATAGCGGAAACAAAAATGCAGATCCTGGAGGCTTCGCAATTCTTCATCGAACCGCAGGCCGGCTTCCTGAATAATCTTCATTGAGAACAGCTTATTCCAGGCATAGCCTGAAAAATCGGAAGGAAGCACCAGCCGGTCCAGCGCCGTTTTGGTATCGAGAACTGCTCTGGGCGGAAGCTTGAATACGCTTTCTTCTTTTGCATTATAACGATAAAACCCGCAGATGCTCAGGTCGGCATGCTCTTTTTCCATTTCCGTAATCAAGTGCTCCAAATAGTTCTGCTCCACCCAGTCATCGGGATCGGGAAAGATGATATACTCGCCTTTCGCATGATCGATTCCGCAATTGCGGGCGGATGAAAGGCCTCCATTCGCTTTATGAACGACATGAACGTTTTCGGATCTGTCCGCTTCTTGATCGCACGCCTCTGCGCTTCCATCTGTTGAGCCGTCGTCCACCAGGATGATTTCATAATCCTGATAGGTTTGATTCAGCAATGATTCCATGCATTCGGAAAGATATTTCCGCATATTATAGACGGGGACAACGACGGAAATCATTTTTATATCCTCCTTTACGGCCGGCATATTTCAGATTATTGATCGGCTTTCCTGAGGCGCCGGTTATAGAGTTCAACAAAGCGGGGGGCCAATGCGTCCCAGGTGTAGTGCTGTGCGACCGATTCTGACGCCCGGCTGGCAACCCTGGCCGTGAGAAGTGGATCCTGCAGGATCGAACAGATTTTCTCCGCCCATTGGTTCTCGTCCATCTCATTGAGGATAAAGCCGTTTTGGCCGTCCTGGATCAGGGTGCTCGAACCGCCGTTAAAGGTGGTCAGAACCGGCATGCCAAAATACATCGCTTCCAGCAGCACCATGCCAAATATTTCATACCGCGTCGGCAGCAGGAACAAGTCGCAGCACTGGTAAATCTCCTTAACATATTTTTGATCCAGCTGCGGATGATAGATGATTTTATCCTGCAATTGCAAAGCGGCGGCCTTTTCCCGACAAGCCGCGGTATAGTCGTCGTCGCCTTTCCCGATCAGAATCAAGCGGATATTATTGTCCCTTTCCAAAGCCTTCCGATACACATCGAGCAGGAAAAGGATATTCCGCCGCGGTTCAAGCCGGCCAATATAAAGCAGATATTTGAACGATTGCTTTTTTGCTTTTACTTCCCGGATGAAAGAAGGAGGCTCCTGATCGTTCGTACGCGTAAGATTGTCAAGATCGATCCCAACGCCCAGCGTGGTTACGTTTGGGATGCGCTTTTCCTGGAGATAGCGGGTCGCCAGCGTGCTCTTGGTCCCCACCAGCATTTTGGACGGGTGTGAAAAAGGCAAAAGCAGCCGATCCATCACAAAAGCTCTCAGATTGTCTTTTTTATTATAGGGCGAATAATACGGGCCCTGATAGTTGACAGTTTTTTCCTGGTGTCTGGCATTCAGCCATACGGAATTAAACCCGACATAATCGGTGACCTGGATGATATCGTAATCGGCGATATACGATTTCAACGATGGATAAATGGCTTCGTATAAAAAGTTATAGCCATGCATCCAAAGGATCGTGATCGTCCTGTCGCCGTCAAACACGATCGTTTCGCGTCGGTCCTTTTTCTCATCCGTATAATAGGCAACGTCACATTGATGGCCAAGCCGCGTCAGCGCTTTCGCAAGTCCGACCTCCTGCAGATTATAGGTATTCAACCGCAGTACATTGGCCATCGTACGCAGAATCAGAATTTTCATTTCTACCTACTCCTGTCGCTCCTTGCGAAATCGGTTTTACATGCCTATGGTCGATGTATCCCTTCCGTCCTTCGCCTCCGTATGCATATCGCAGGTCGAGCACTGATCGCACATTTCCTTGGTCAGCTTCCCGTCCCGATAATCCCGGCAGCACTTCAATTCGTACATGGAGTATTTCTTTTTCTTCCAGAATTTCAGCTTATGGGAAGCAACCCAGAGCGCGGGCTTCATGATATATTTATGCATGGCCGGAGAAACCGAGCCGATCATCCAGCAGTTCCGGTCGCAGTGGCGCACGAATTCCCGTACCTGTTCCGCCTGCCTGGAATTCCAGAGCTCATCCCAGCTCTGCGTATTCAGGTTGCCCATGACCTCCTTATCCTTGGTGCCGTTGCAAGGCATCACGTCGCCATACGGGTCGATAAAGAAGGTATCGAAGGCCATATCGCAGGGCAGCAGCCGTTTTTGCCCGTAGATATAGTTGATCAGGCCATGGTTGAAATAGGCGCGGAACCATTTCTTGGGGCTCTTGGCATTCAGCAGCTCGTTGACCAGATCCTCAAAGTTCTTCGCCACCATCGGACGGTCATGGATCACGTTTTTGTTTTCGACGAAATAGAAGCTGTTATGGAGCGAAGCGGTGGCGAATTCCATGCCCAGCTCGTCCGAAAGCCGATAGAGGGGCACCAGGTCAGGCGCGTTCCGGTCCTGCACGGTCATGCCGAAGCCGACGTCCTTCATGCCCCTCGCCCGCAGCTGCTTGAGGGTTTCGTAGCCGCGCTTGTAGCCGTCCGGCAGGCCCCGGATCTCATTATTGGTTTTTTCCAGCCCCTCGATGGAAATGCGGATGCCAATATTGGGAAATTTTTCGGTCAGCTTCAGGATGCGGTCGGTGAAAAAGCCGTTGGTGCTGATGACGATTCGCTCCGACAGCTTGCTGAGCACCTCTACGATGTCCTCCAGATCTTCACGGATGAAGGGCTCCCCGCCGGTGATGTTGGTGAAATACATGGGCGGGAGCTTTTTGATCGTCTCGATGCTGAGCTCTTCTTCCGGCCTCGAAGGCGCTTTATAGCGGTTGCACATCGTGCAATGCGCGTTGCAGCGGTAAGTCACGATCACCGTGCCGTTCAGTTTCTTCTGATTGCTCATCGTATATCCCCGCTTTCTCGTTTGATCGTATTATGGCTGATAAATTTGCATCAGTTTTTGCGCATAGTCCGCAACCGAATCAAAAACAATGGATTTACTGTTTTCGCGATACTGGTTCAAACGCGATTCATCTTCCCAAAGCGATTGGATTTTCGCTTTCAGATTCTCGGCGTCTCCGCTCTGGAAGAGCTCGCCGGTTTTCCCATCATCAATGAGTTCGGGGATACCCCCGATCTTCGCGCCAAGAACCGGCGTGCCCAGCGTCAGGCTCTCGATGGCGGCATACGGGCAATTATCGAATACTTCGGATGGAACGATGCTGAACGCAGCATTCCGGATCACGCCATTGAGCAGGCTGCCAGACAGGAAGCCCACGTTTACAACGTTTTTAATTTGATCCACTTGCTCCTGCAACGGTCCGCTTCCGGCAAAAACGAAGGGGATTACCGGCAGCGCTTCCACCGCTTTCATCAGTGTTCCGATCCCTTTTTCCGCTGAAAACCGGCCAAAGTAGAGCGCGTATCGGTCCGGAAGGTGAGGAAGCGAGGATATGTCCGCGTCCGCCGACCGGTTAGTGCCGGTGAAATTTCGCAAAAACACGGTTTTTGCCGCAAGGATAGGGCTGGTATCCAGCTTGGCCTTCATAAATTGGGAAGGACAGATCACTGCATCGAGGCAGCGATAAATGCCGCGAGCGTTCCAATAGTACGCCTCGCAGAATCCAATCACGCTCCTTACCGTGGAGGAATGGATGCATTTCCCTTTTGCACAGTTGACGAACCGGCCCTTTCCCCCGCCGATGCACTTTTCGCAGATATGCTTTTCAATTGGATTAAACAACTGATGATTCGGGCAGATCAATTGGAAATCATGGGCCGTATATACGATCCGACAGTTTTGGCCAGACGCCTTCTTCCATTGCATGATTTCGACGATGACCGAGGGGGTAAGCTGGTAATTGAAGTTGTTCAGGTGGACAACCTCTGGCCGAAAATCGTCCAGGACAAGGCGAAGCTTTTTTCTTGATTCCGTGGAATAGATGGTCTTGAGCGCATAGCCGATTTTGGCCAGGCCCTTGCTGGTATGAAAATCCATCGTGGAGGTATATGCGTTTACCTTGTTTCCAACGCATCGATCCGGATGCTCCATCCCAAAATACTGAACGCTGTGCCCATGCTGCTCCAGGTATTCTCCCAGCTGGAACATATAGGTTTCCGAACCGCCGTTCGGGTACAGAAATTTGTTGACCATCAGTATTCTCATTCGTCTGCCTCCCGATTCCTTGACGGGCAAATGCGCGCTCATCAGCGTGAGCTGAGCTTCGTCTTTCCGTCAGGTTTTTATTTCACCGCTTCCACCGTATCCGCAGGGGACAGCGGCGTAACCTCTTTCAATTTCAGCCCTTCCTTATCGATCAATACGGCGGTATCCGATTCGTTCGCATTTTCATCTTTCGGATTGTCCAAATTGATTGCTTCGCTCCCATACTCTTTCCGTTTTTCTTGCTGGCCCAAGAATACGCCCGAAAAGAAAATGAAAAGCATGATGATGGAAAAGCCCAGGAACACGATCGAGATTTTCAAAAATCGTTTGATGGAGTCTTTGACCAAGTTTCCTATTTTCATCTTCGCTCCATTTATTGTTAATACCAGTTCACATCAACAACGACAATCTCTGGGTTATTGTTGATTCTGGGGATCTTGGAGTTATTGCCCAAACCGCGGCTGACCACCACAACGCTTCCTCCCTTGACCGTCTGCATTCCTTCATAAAGCTCCGGCAAAAAGCCCTGATCGGAGGCATAAAGACCTCCAAAATGCGGGATCCGAATCAGTCCTCCGTGGGTGTGGCCGCACATAGCCAAATCGACCCTGAATTGATTCAGCGTGCCCAGGAAATACTCCGGATAATGAACAAGCAACAGCTTAAAACCGTCGGCTTTCATGAATTTTTCCATAAATTGGGGCCCGGTGTATTTTTCGTAATTCGACACTTCATTGACCAACCCGCCGATGACCACCTTGTTTCCGTTTATTTCTGTTTCAATATAACTGTTCTCCAGCATCACCACGCCGGTAGCGACAAGATCTTTCTTGATGTTGGTTTTGCGATGGATATAATCCACCCATTCATGGTTGCCCATCACATAGTAGACGTCTGTAATATCCGTTAATTGTGTGCAAAGCTCCGTCACGACGTGGGTATCGTCGTTAAAACGATTATTCATATCTCCGGTGATCGCAATGATATCCGGGTTCAGGCGCTTGATCCAATCGACGAGCTCAGCGTTCTTTTCCCCAAATTCATGAAGATGCAAATCGCTCAGCTGAACGATACGAAAGGCTGCTTCCACCTCGTCGGACTGCAAATGATAAAAAGTCACTTCAAGGGTTTCATTCTCTTTTTCAATGTAATAATGCAAACCGACTGCGGCGGCCGCGAAGAAAACCAGAAGGATGCACAGAACTTTTCGCGCCTTTTTCAGCCTTCTGCGCCAGGCAATGCGCTTGGGGGAAGGCTCGTTCTTAGGCTTCTTTTTCGGGGCCGCTGCCGCCGATTCCTTGATCGACGCCGTTTCTTCTGCTTTGTCCTGCTCGTCTTTGTTTTCCTCCTGCTGCTCCTTGGAAGCGTTCTCTTCGTTGATGGCAGAGGAATCCCGCGTCTTTTTTGACGACGGCAGACGGATCCATTTCTTTCTACTCACCTTGTTCCTCCGTTGATTTATTTATTCGTCGGTTTGAAAACGATAAGCTCTTCCTGTTTGAAGGTAGCGCTGATCAAATTGTTGATTTGATAGGTCGACAGACGGTTGGATTCACCGATCTTCGCTGTCAGGCTGGGCTTGATTTCCGTCTGGGATTTTTCAAGCTCGTATCCAATGAAATCCAGCATGTCCTTCGCTTTTTCATAGGAACTGTTATTGAGCAGGCACAGGAACTGATTGCCGTTATTATAGCCGATAAAGCCGTACTGTTTGGTTGCGATCTGCAGGATAAGGCCAAGCTCCGCAAGCATCTGGTTGCCCTTTTCCCGTCCGAAGCGGTTGTTGATCTCTCCCAGATTTGTAACGAACAGACAGACGCAGCTGAATGTGTCAAGCGCGCCCTCCTTGGCGATCTCTTCAATTTTCTCATCACAAGAAATGCGGCTGGGCAGCCCCGTGATTTTGTCCGTGTAAAGCACGTAATCCATCAGGTCGCCCGCGCGGCCCAACACGATCGCTCCGGTGCAGCCAACGCCCAGAAAAAGGATGCCGCCCAGCACCATATAAAGCATGATATTGACGCCCTTGTTGGCCCGGGCGCTCGAAGTGACGCGGATATTCTTGGCGACTTCGGACTGGTTGAACTCTGTGCCAAGGATGTTCAGCTGGGCATAGATGCTGTTGATCTTCTCAATGAGATACATGATCTCTTCGCGGATTTCCGCCTGAGCGCTCTCACTCGCCGCTTCGGTAACGCCAGAAAAACGCGCCAGGATAAATTCATCTTCCGAGATCTTTTTTTCCAGTGCGTAAACGGAGGCGAAATAACCCGCATAGGTATCCATCAGGGTTTCATAGTTGTTTTGGGAATAGACAGGATTATGATCCTCATCGTAGATTTCGTACACCTGATGTAATATGATGGAATTGGAACCCTCGTCCGTTGAATCCCCTGTGCCCGAGCTTGAATAATTCTGGGACTCCAGCATCCGTTCCTCATAGATCTGCAGTAGGCTCGCCATTTCATCTGCCTGAAGGAGCAGCTTTTCACGCTGGAGGTTTTGCTCGGCTATATCAGCGGTGTAATAATCCAGCAGCAATTGCGGATCCTTGGTGATGCCGGAATTGACGGCCTTCACATAGACGCTTTCATATTGCGCGTTCTGCAGCGATTGAAGCTGTGTCTGCAAATCATAAAAGCTCAGGCCCGTCTGCGAGGAACGAAAGGATTCTTCGCAGCTGTATATGTACTGGAGCATTTTATCGATCGAGCTTGAAACCATATCCATGGAAATGATATAGTCGTATTTATCCAAAAGCTCCGTATCCACCACGCCCGGCTTTTTTCTGGTGATCACATACCGGTTTCCGTACCAGGTCATATATTGGTTGACGATCGCCGTAACCAGGCTCTGCACGGTTTCCACTGAATAGCTTGAGTTCATGGACAGCCGCACCCGATAATTTGTGGGCGTCATCGTATATTCTTCGCCCTTTTCCAGCATGGCCTTCTTCCGGTTTTCTTCTTCCGACGTCAGCAAGCCTTCAATGGAAAGCGAATCTCTGACATAGTCCACGTTGATATCCATATCGACTTCTTCCAATGCAGAGCTGACGATGACCGCCGTGCGTATTTCCTCCGGCTTGAGCTCGTTGCCTGTGGGCGTCAAGCCCTCGGACGCTTTGCTGTTTAGATATTCAATGTTAATTGAGGCATAATAATACTGCTGTCTTGAAAGATACCAATAAAACACAGAAAGGCCGAGCACCATTCCAAAGATAATGATGTATCGCCATTTCTTTATGTATCTTAAAATTTGAAAATCTTTCATTTCGCTTCAATGCCTTTCTTTTTGTTATGAAAAACAAGGATGCCCACCAGAAGCGCGTCCATTACTGCCGTAAGCATAACGACGCTTTTTGCCTTGGTGCGTTCCATCAAGCTGATTTCCAACGGCATCATCGTAACATAGCTGTGATTTTTATATTGGCTGAATTCCTTTTCCACTTTCCGGATCGTATTCATGGTCGCTTCCAGCTGGCTTTTCATTTCCGCGATCAGATTGTCCACCCGGGCGGTGTTCGATATACTCATTGAAGTGTTTTCTTTATTCTTTATCATGGCGATAAATTGTTCTGTCTGGTTGATCTGGCGCTGAATCTCCTCCGAGCTTTCTTCATATGTCGTAGCGTTGAGGGCGAGAATGTCGATACCGATTTTTGTTTTGGACATATAAAATTTCCGTTCCGAATCAAGGGAGGGAATGAACACGACGCTCGTCAGCCGCGACTCATAATCCTGGAGTATTTTTTTGTAAAGCTTCTGCAGCTTTCGATTGTAATCATAGTTGTTCGTCAGATTCTGTATTCGATAGTTCAAGCGTTCCATATAGGTTCCCTGATCGGATGTGACCCCGCGCTCGGAAATAATGGACTTGATTTCTTTCAGCGTGGAGATCCTGTACCTTTCGATGATGTTGATCAAATCCTGGAAAGAAATGCCATCGCTGCTGATAAAGTCCTTGTCGCTGCTCTGCTGGGAGCTGAGGTATTTCTGCATTTGGTTCAAAGACATATTGTAATAGTTGATCAGGTCGAGATATTCGAGGTTTTCATCATTATCGACATTAAAGATCAGCACAAACTGGTCATTGCTGTATATTTCGTGGAAATGGCCGATATACGAATAAATGAGCGAATTCAGAAGGCCGTTTGCGCTGACGGCGCCAAGATTGTCGTTTTGCCCCGCCTCATAGCTGACGATAAACTGGGTCGCGATCAAAGAAGCGTTATTCCTCGGACGAATAGAGATCTCGTTCATAAGATTGCGAGGATTGACATTTCCCTCTAAGCCTGCATTACGAATGGCGTCTTCGATTACTTCGTCCGTAAAAATGTTATAAGCGTTGAAGTACGTTCCGTTCGGATAGAGGCCTTCAGATGCGTTCGGATAGGTAAAGGTAAGGATAGCCGACGCCTTCTGGTGGCTTTGCACATAGAAATAGATGCAAAAAGCGGCAACGAACACGATCGAGAACATAAGGATCCGAAAAAAGTGTTTCCGCAGAACAAAGATGATCTGGGTGATCAGATTTCGCATGTCGCGCTGTTCTCTCCTTTCACTTTCATCAATGGAAAACCGCTTATCCCAAGCGCACTCTTATCCGTATTCCAGCGCTCTTTTGCTGGAGAGTACCGCCACGCCGCTTGTGGCGAAGCCAACATAGTTGATAGAATAATAAAAATACGTATTGTCCGTCGCATACGATATAAAGGAGTACAAAACGACGATCAAGGTAAGCGTCAAGGCGTCCCAGCCGAAAAACCTGCGGATCGCGTTCATCCGATACCAGCTGTTGCTCCACAGCCAGAAGATAAAGCCCCAGAAACCCAATTCAATCATATACGTAATATATTCATTGTGCGCATTGATCACCGCCAGGTAGACCGACCGCGAAACGCGGATCTTTTCATCCGTCTCCAGCATGTGCACATAAATATACCTTAGCCCGCGTCCAAGGAAGGTAGGCGAAAAATCAAAATAATCAGCGTAATACTCATAGATGATGTCGCGGCTCATTGTGTCGATGCCCAAGCGATCCATAATGACGCCATAATACCCGTATTTTATCAAAGCCAGATAAACGTACGCGAAAACTATAAGCGCCGCTTCAAAAGCAAAGAGAAAATACCATCTCCTTCGGAATGTCAGTTTATTCAAATACCGGCCTATCATGATGCCCGCGATGATCGCCATCACGTCGATCCGTTTCAGGCTCAGCGTGAAGCACACAAAGGAAGCTGCCAGGAGAAGGATGCTGCGTTTGTCTTTTTTACACGTCCAGATATAATACATCATGAACAAGCCAAGGCCCTGGCCTAAATCGTGGAATTCCATATAGCGCATCGCAGGCCCTGTGTTTGCCGCAAAGGTGAGCACCAATGAGATATACTGGCCGACAAAACCTCCGATCCCATAATCCATCACGGCGCGCATGGCAACGAGGAGAACGCCGCCGACTGCGCCGAAAAAGGTGTAATCCACCATTTTTTCGCCAAACAGCCAAATGGCACAGGCGACGGCCAGCGCGTTCAGCTCCGCGCAGCCGACATTGATAAGGCCGCGGCTGATATAGTTCAGATCCACACGCTGAACGATCCAGATCATGAGGGAGATCATGGACATACCGATGTAGGGAACCGACCATATCCAGGCCAACGTGGTCGCCACGCGGAGGCGACTGCGCATGTAGGTGACAAGATAGTACGCGATTGCAAGCACGATTACGCCGGCGTCGCACCCATAGCGCAGGATCGTGGGGAGGGCCGGAATGATCCCACGCTTTTCAGCCGACACAAAGAATGCTATTGTCATCAACCCAATGTACGCGATCACGATCAGGCGATAAAAAAGCCCCTTTGATTGTTGTTGCGTTCGTGCAATGCTCATTTCTTCTCCTGCACTCCGTCTGGTTTGGCACGTTTTTCCAAATGCCGGTTATTTGTCCGATACAGCCCGAGGGTTTTGTCCACCACGTCGTCCCAACTGTATTTTTTACAGATGAAAACGGAGGCGCCGTCTTTGTATTTCTTTACTTCCTCGGGATGGTCAAGCAGTTCCTGCAGTTTTCCTTGCAGATCGCTTATGTTTCCCTTTTCAAACACCGCCGCGTGATCCTCCACCACCTTGGCGCATTCCTCAATATCGGACACCATGCAGCAATTTCCGTAGCTCATGGCTTCCAGCAGGCTTAGCGGCATTCCCTCCAAGTCGCTTGGCAGCACATAAATATACGCATTGCTGTACAATTCCTCCAGCGCCTGCCCTTGCTGGAAGCCCGTAAAGAGCACGTCGTCCCCGGCGAGCGCTTTGAGGCGGTCCATATAATCCTGGGTGTCGGAGCTTCCGCCTGCAATCACCAGTTTTTTATCGGTTTTTATGCTCTTCCATGCTTCGATCAGGTAATGAACCCCCTTTTCCGGAACCAGGCGGCCTAAAAACAGGACGTAGGAATCCTTTTGCAGTCCCCACAGCTTTTGGATTTCCTCGGCCTCCCGTTTCTGCATCCGGACCACGCCGTTTGGAATGAAAACGGTGTCCCGGCCATAGGTCTGCCGAAAATACTTCTGTACGTTTTCGCTTAATACAATGATTTCATCGGCGAAACGAACCGCGTTCTTTTCCCCGCTTTTGATGTACCAGGACGCGAATTTTCCCCACTTTGCCCTGGCCCAGTCAAGCCCATGGATCGTAACGATCACTCGTTTTCTCAGCAGCTTTGGTAGCCAGCACATAAAGGACGGGCCTTCCGCGTGGATATGCACCACATCGTATTTGCCAAAGGCGGCGCAAAAGGCGGCGGAAACAGAGGCGGACATGGCCGCCAACCCCCGTTTGTCGAGGGTCCACACGTTTTTCAGGCGCACGCCTTTGTACAGATACGACGCGCTGCTGTCAAATTCAGAACCGCTCACGTGATGGCCGGAGCGATTATAACAGGTAACACTGTGGCCCAGCGCGGCCATTCGCGTAGAAAGCTCCGTTACTACAACCTCAATTCCGCCTTCCCGGGAAGGGATCCGTTTGTGGCCGAACATTGCAATGTTTAATTCTTTGCTTGTTTTGATTGCCATAAACCCGCCCCTTTCTCGTGCTGAAAAAACGAAGCCCGCCAATTTCGCCGCCGTTGGGAAAAGCGGATGGCTCCCACGCCGTAGTTTCTTAAGATATATCGCTTCATTATAGCAAGCGAACAAACAAACGGGTAAAACCCCCACATGTCATTATAACATATAAACCTTCGCAATCCAATACCTAAATTATGCATTTTTGCGGTATGGGGAAAAAGTCAATGTCCCGGTTTCCTTCCCATGCTTGGGAGGCCGCTTTTCACCTCGATCGATTTTTGAAAAATTTGGTCTGAAGAATTTATTTTTCCAGTTCCATATGCTATAATCATATCGAAACAGCCATGCGAGAATAATGTGCGCCCAGCGATGCCCCCCAAATCTAAAGGAGGAATGATTTATGACCTGCAGCAGGCATCACTCCGTTACTTTCAGGAACGCCCCTGCCCTGAGGCTCATTGCCGCTTTGCTTGCCTTCTCTGTTTGTTTCTGCGTTATCTCCGCTGCTCCCGCGCTGGCGCAGAGTGCGCAAGCACCTCTCCGCATCGTCCTGAGCGACGATGGGATCAGCGCGGACTACCCGGGGGTATATGCGGAGGGCAGCACGTTGACCATTACGCTCCCCGGCGAATATTTGCTTGAGGGGGCTTTGAGCAACGGACGGATCATCGTCGACTGCGAGCAGACCGGGAAAGTCAGGCTATGCTTCGCCGGCGTTTCGATTCACTGCGAAGACGGCCCCGCTTTGCATATCAAAAAATGCTCGCCCAGACTGACCATTGAACTGAAAGCGGATACCGTGAACAATCTGAGCGACGGCGCTGTGTACGCGAACCAGGACAAGGTGGACGCCGTTATTTACAGCAAGAGCGATCTGACCATCACAGGCGAAGGAACCTTGAACATTTCCGGCGCTTACCGGGATGGGATCGTATCCAAGGACGATTTGCGCATCAAGGGCGGAAAAATCAACGTGGAAGCGGTTCATAACGGCATCTGCGGGAAAGACTGCGTAGAAATCTTTGACGGTGAGATTTCCGTAATCGCCGGCAATGACGGCATCAAGACCACGAACGAAGACGCCGGTTTAGGCTATATCTCTATGGAAGGCGGAACCGTCACGGTTCTTTGCGGGGACGATCCGCTGTCCTTCGTTCATGGATTTTTCCAGATCGGCGGCACCATCAACACGAGAACGGATCCTTCCATGAAAAAAAAATAAGTAAAACAAGTCCAAGCTCCAAAGCCGCAGAAAAGAGGTTTTGTGCGTGAAACGTTTTCTGCCCACCCTGTTTCTTATGTTTTCCGTTTTATTGGCTTCTGCCGCTGCACGGGCAGAAGCCTCCCTTTCTTTCTGCATCAATGAAATATGCTCCGATAACGGCGGCCATTATTCCGTTGCAAGCGCCGCGCCGGATTACATTGAGCTTCGCAATCTCACCGGCCAGCCCGTCTCCCTGGATGGCTTTTACATCAGCGACGATCAGGATCATCTGAACAAGTATTCGTTGAACGGCTATACGATTCCCGAAAACGGATACCTGATCCTGGCGGCGGATAAGAAAGAACTGCCGTTTAAGCTGTCCGCCTCGGACGGCGAAGAACTGTTCCTTTCCGACAGCGAGAAAAAGATCCGGCAGCAAGTGAATCTTCCGCCGCTGGAAAAAGACACCACCTATTCCCTGCAGGAAAGCGGCGAATGGCATATTGCCGAGCCTACTCCGATGGCCGAAAATGCGGAAGGAACGCCGTATGTGAAGAAGGTATATGTCGCATCGCCCAGATTCTCCCACGAAGCAGGCTTTTAGAAGCGCCTTTCGATCTTTCGATCGACAGCTATAAGACGTATCAGGTGTACTATACGACCGACGGCAGTATTCCGGATGTGTATTCGACGCGCTACACTGCGCCTATCCATATACAAGACGCGACTTCCCAGCCCAATACGCTGAGCATGAGGACGGATATAACAATTGACGGCGCGACGCCGCCTGATGGACAAGTCAAGAAAGCCACGATCATCCGCGCCGTCGCGATCGATGCGGATGGAAACCGCAGCAGCGTTGTAACGAACACCTATTTTGTCGGGTATCAGCATTATTCAGACTATCAGGATATTTCTGTGCTGTCCATAGTCACTGATCCGGATGATTTATTTGATGAGGATAACGGAATATACGTTGTTGGAAAGATGTACAGAGACTGGCTGGGAAGTGATAAGTATTCCAGTGACCTCAGGGCTTATGATAGGCCAAGAAATTACGCGCAACATGGAAAAGCATGGGAGATTCCAGCTCTAATTCAATGGTTTAACGAAAAAGAAAAGTTATGTTTGTCCCAAAATGTTGGTTTGCGAATTCATGGAAACCAGACACGGGAAAAAGCTCAAAAGGCCTTTAATCTCTATGCGAGAAAAGAATATGGAGAGGATACTTTCCAATATCCTCTGATCAATGGCGTAAAAACGATGAGCAAATTGGTTGTACGAGGACAGGCGGGACGCGATTCTATAACACATAGCCTGCTTCGGGAAACTGGACTGCCAGTTTCAGGATATACTCCCTGTCTCGTCTTTATCAATGGAGAATTTTGGGGATTTTATGAATTAAGAGAAAAACAGGAAGAAAACTATATATCCAAACTCTTTGGAATCGATAAAGATAACCTCATGATATACAAAAACTATCGGCTGATAGAGGGAAAAGACGAAGATGGAAAAACCAATAAAGCGGTATATGATAATCTTGTTTCCAAGATTGTTTCTAATAATCCGAAGAGTGCAGAGGGATATGCCTATGCATGTCAGCAGATTCACATGGATAATTATATCACTTATATGGCCGCTATTACCTATTGCAACAGTGAGGATATTTATTGGAATAAGACTCTCTGGAAAACAATGACCAATGGATCGGAACCGTATGAGGATGGACGCTGGCGCTGGATTTTTCAGGATTTGGATTGGACTTTCTATACGCTGGATATTTCCAAGGAAGCGATAAAAAGCTTAGTCGACGATGAATTTTTTATGTCGCTCTGGAAAAATCCTGTTTTTCAAAAACAGTTTCTAACCAGGATTATGGATTTTGCGAACATCGAACTAACGCCGGATTATGTTAAAGACGTTATTTCACCCATTTTATTATATTATAACAAGTATTTTGCATTAAATGATGAGCGATGGAACGGGGGCAAGCTCGGATACCAGAAAACTGGCACAGATAGGATTAATTCTTTTATATCCTTTTTAAGCAAAAGAAGAAGCGTTACTATTGAACGACTTAAAGAAATACTGGAAATATCAAACGATACTATCATCCTTTCGGTTAATCAAATCCCGGAAGAGCTCGAGCTAACGGTTAATGATCATATAGCCCACCTCTATGGATCCTCCTGGGATGGCGTCTATTTTTCCGGCTGTGAGGTCACGTTCAAGGTAAGCAATTTGGCCGGCTATCAATTTGCGGGCTGGTATGAAAACGGGGAATTATTGACAGATCAGGAATCGATAACCGTGTCAACGAATGAAAACCACAGCCTGACGCCTGTTTTTGATTTGATACCGGACATCGCCGTGATGGATAGAATCAATTACGCCCGCAGCAATTACAGGGGCGGATATGTGCTGTATAAAAGGAATATCAAATCCAATTGCGTGATCGTCCCCGATCAGGCATTGGAATCGTCCGCCAGCTTTACAGATATTTCGATTTCTTCCGCCGGTGAATGGAAAAAAGGCGAAGGCTTCACGATCATCTTCCCGACGGACGAGCTTTCTTCCTGCGGGATGATCCTCTATTGCACGGTGCCGGATGGCTGCCCCAGGCAATGGGCTTTGTACAGCGAGGATGAAAGCGGCGACCGTATCTCAATAGACTTTTCGATTGCGGAAACGGAAGACGGCCTGTGTTTCTGTTTTGAGCTTCCCCCCTCCTGCATGGGGTCGCCGCAGCTGAATCTTCACTTGGAAAGCGCGCAAGATTACCCGGGCGGAACGATCCGGATCACAAAGATTCGCTTGTATGGCAACGCCGCGGAGGAAACGGAAAATCAGCGATAAAAGCGTATGCTTTTCCGCTGTACGAGGGATTATTTCATTGCACCCATAGCAGGAATATTGATTGCAAAGATGATTGCCGTCATCGGCTCCCCGGGGACGGATCGATCGGAACGAGCCGCGGGACGCGATCACGCCAGGCCCGGCGGATTCGGTTTTCCGCTGTCGCGGCGCCATTTCTGGTACAGTTCTTCCGTGGCAAGCGCCATTTTGGTTACGGCAAAATCGCAGTCATGCGGGTAAATATACCAGGTATCCTCCAGCGTGTTCAGATCCACGCAATCGCCGAATTTGCCCAGGTATTCATATTCAATATGGCAGGAATACAGGCTTGGAACAGGCTTGAGCATTTCAAAGGGATCGCCGTCCGCGTCGACGCCGCGCACCGAAAAGCCGTCCATGCTGTGGCGCAGCTTGCCTTCGCCCAGCAGGATAAAGCGCTTTGCGTTCGGAAGAGAGCGGACGGTGACCGGCAATTCTCCGGAATCGTACAGGCCGGCTTCTACTTCTTTTTTAACGTTTGCGCGCTCCCATTCATACCAGTCGGGAATGCGCAGCGTTTCTTTTTCATCCTGTAATTCGCCCAGCTCCGTATACTGCCACGTTTTCCCGCACGCCCGGCAGAAAAGCTCCGTCCCCCGGGACGCCATGCGGTATTCCGCCCCGCAGTGGCGGCATTGGTAGAGCACCTTTTCCAGGCCCTCGGCGCGTTTGGGATAGGTCACGCGGATGCCCCGTTCCTTCTGCCAGGCGTAATCGTCGTACTGGAAGGCGGAAACGAGACGCTCGTTGATTGCCTCTTTTGATGCTGCTGCCAGCTCCTCCGGCGTGAACAGCACGGTCATTTCCGCCTCCGTAGGCTTGATGCCGCGCTTATGCAGGTTCCAGAAGGGAGAATCAATGTGGTGTCCATGGCAGATCAGCGTGACCACCGGGACCTTCAATAGCTTGCACAGCGATCCAAGAGACGCGGGCAGCACGGCGGTGGTTCCGCATAACGAATAGCGGGCTTCCGGATAGATCATGCAGATATCGCCGTTCTCGATGACTTTTATGATCTGTTTGACCAGCATCATGTCGCTGGTGAATTTGCGCTTGCAGATGCAGCCGACCTTGCGAAGAAGCCATTCGCGGCCGATGAACCCGTCAATGGCCACGATGGGATTGGCGCAGTGCGGATAAATCGCCATCATGGCCACTTTGAAATCAAAAAAAGCGTTATGGTTGCACAGCAGCAAATAGGGAGGTTTGAGCCCTTCCATGCGGGTTTTCTTGATTTTCGTTCGATGAAATAATACGTCCGGCGCGCTAAGAACATGCGTCAGCGGACGCAGATACCAGGCGGTGTGCATCGGCGGAGCCTTCATATCGAACCGTTCCAAAGTCTGTTGATTCATCCTGCGCTCCTTTCCGTCCTTCAGCGCATGTCCTCCCGCTCTTTTGCGACTTTTTCGTACTGTTCAAGCATATGATCCACAAAGCGCTGTTCGCTGAACGCTTCCGCTTTTTTCCGCGCGTTCGTTCGCATGGTTTCCCTAAGCGCCCGATCGTTCACGATCCTTGCAATGGAATGAACAAACTCGCTTTCCGTCCGGTAAATAAACCCGTTTTCGCCGTCCTCCAGCACGCCCTTGAGGCTATCGTCCTCCCTGCATACAAGCGGCAGGCCGCAGGACATCGCTTCCAGATAAGACATGCTGTGCACCTCGAATACGGAAGCCGAAACGAATACGTCGCCCATGGCGTAATAGCGGTAGACCTCGTCGGCGGGGATCCTGCCGGCAAAAACGACATGCTCCATTAATTCGCCGGTCCTGCAAAACTTCTCGAGGCGTTTGCGGTCCGGCCCATCCCCCACGATCATCAGCTGCGCCTTGGGCAGCTCTTTCAGCAGGGTCGGCATATATTTCAGGATCTCCATGATGTTCTTTTCGCGGCTGACGCGCGTGATCATCACCAGCGTGCAGCCGTTGTCCTTCAGCCCATACCGTTCAAACATCGCCGCCTTTTCCTGCGCGGAAACGGGCTTTTGATACTGCTCCAGCTTGATGCCGTTCGGCACCAGCACGATGCGGTCCGCCGCCGGCTGCAGCTGCGGGAAGGAGCGCGCCTTATCGGACGGCACGGTCACCTCCGCAACGTTCTTATACACCTTTTTCCCGAGCGTTTTCATCAGCGCGTAAACGGGCCGCGCGCTTTCAAAACGGCCGAACACGTAATAGGCATAGTCCGTATGCGCGGTCATGATGACGGGCGTTTTTGTTCTGGAGGCAATGGTGTGCACCATGCGGGCGATGGAGCCTTCCGTATGCAGGTGGATCAGATCCGGCTTCCAGCGGACGATTTCCTCCAGGATCGGATCGGTGCGGGAAAGCGTGAAACGGATCTCGGGCGAAAGAAAGGTGGGATAGGAACGAATATAAAAATCATCCCCATCCTGATACGTGTTTCGGCCGTCCGCCAGCGTGAGCACTTTCACATCGTGCCCCTGGCGGCGCAGTCCGTCCGCCAGGGTGATCACAACGTTTGAAACGCCGCTTGTCGTGAATGAATAGGAATCCGATGCGAGAAGTATTTTCATAGCGATTCCTTCAATTTCTTTTGAAATAGATAAGATGATCTTTGTCTAAAAAATCTGTATGAACCGAACGCTTCCACGGATATTATAAGTTATCCCGCGCCGAAAAGCAAGCAAAAGCGCCGGCCATCGCGCAGATGGAAGGTCATTCCACTATTTCGCCATTGATATAGACGGCCTGAATATCCGGATCGATATCAAAGGGCGAGCCGTTCAATAGCACGATATCCGCGTCCTTTCCCACCTCCAGGGAGCCGACGCGGTCCTCGATCCCGGCGTGGCGCGCGGGATTGATCGTGATGGCCTGGAGCGCGGCGAAGGGATCCATGCCGTGCTTGATGGCGAGCCCCGCGCAAAGCGGCAAATATTCCTGCGGGATCACCGGCGCGTCGGTGATGATGGATACCCGAATGCCGGCGCGGCTCAAAATGCCGGGCGTATCGAAGGTTTTATTGCGCAGCTCAAACTTGCTCGCGTTGGTCAGCGACGGGCCGACGGCGCACGGCACGTTCTCCTTGGCGAGCTCATCGACGATCAGATGCCCTTCTGTCACATGCTCCAGGGTGATCTTTACGTTGAATTCCCTGGCGATGCGGAGCGCGGTAAAAATATCCTCCGCCGCGTGCGCGTGGGCCTTCAGGGGGATTTCTCGCTTCATGACCGGGATCATGGCCTCCAGCTTCATATCAAAGGCAGGCCGCTTGCCCGCGTCGTCCCCGGCCGCTTCGATTTTTTCCATATATTCCCGCGCTTTGAACAGCGTTTCGCGCAGCTTGGCCGCCGTGGTCATGCGGGTAGAAACGCTCTTGTCCCGATAGCAGCGCTTGGGGTTTTCGCCAAACGCGCATTTCATAGCGACAGCCTCCCGGACGAGCATGTTTTCCACGCGTTTGCCGACCGTCTTCACGGCGCAGAACGTGCCGCCCAGCACGTTGGCGCTGCCCGGGCCTGTGCAGACCGTGGTCACGCCGCCCTTTGCCGCCGTGCGCATGCAGGGCTGCATGGGCTTGAACCCGTCGATGCCGCGCATCTGGGGCGAAATGGGATCGTTCATTTCGTTATAATCCCAGCCTTCATAGCCGACGCCGTCCGAATCCAGGCCGAGATGGCTGTGCGCGTCCACAAAGCCGGGGTATACCTGCATGCCGGCCGCGTCCACGATTTGTTCTCCCTCCGCGTTCAGGTTCTGCCCGATGGCCGCGATTTTTCCGTCCCTGACCAAAATATCCGCCTGGTAAGGCGTTTCATGTATCGCATCGTGCAGGGTGCCGTTTCGGATTATCATTGGATTTCCTCCTTTGCGCATGTCTTGGCGATATTATAGCACAAGGGCTGCTCCACTTTCAATGCGTCCGGAATATTCCATGCGTGATTGACCGCTTTTGCGCGTTTCTTTGCATATATTTGTGTCAAATGTATGACATTTGCGCGAAGGATTGATTTTTGCGTGCATTTTGTGATATCATAAATAAGATGTGTATTGTATTCCATATCTTTCGGAGGCTATGCTATGCGCATATATCATGATTCCCAGTCCCTGCTGTGCCGTACGCCCGTCGGCCCGGTCATGTGCGGGCAAAAAGTGGTGCTCCGCCTGCGCGCGGATGAAACCGTCCGCAGCGCGATCCTTCGTATTTATGACGGAAGCGAAAAATGGCTGCCGATGGAGCGGCAGGACAGCGACTGGTTCGTATTCACTGTGCAGGCGCCCAAAATCCCGATCCTCTGCTGGTATGATTTCCGCCTGGAAGACGAGGACGGCGATATCAGCGTCTACGGCGCGCCGCACGACGGCCTGGGCGGCGAAGGCATCCTCGATACGACCGCCCGCGCCTGGCAGATCACCGTTTTCGACGCTGCTTATCAAACGCCGGAATGGCTGCGCCACGGCGTGATGTACCAGATTTTTCCCGATCGCTTTTACGCGAGCGGCGATCCCCACCCGCACCGCGATGAATGCTTCTATCACGAAAAATGGGATGATATGCCCATCCTGATGCCCGAGGGCAGGGATGATAACTGCGCGCGTGACTTTTTCGGCGGCGATCTCAAAGGCATCCAGCAAAAGCTGCCTTACCTCCAATCCCTCGGCGTGACGGTGCTCTACCTGAACCCCATCTTCCAGGCCCGTTCCAATCACCGCTATGATACCGCCGATTACAGCCGGGTCGACCCGCTGCTTGGCGACAACGAGGATTTTAAGCGCCTGTGCGCCGCTGCAAAAGAAATGGGCATCCGCATCATACTGGACGGCGTGTTCAGCCATACGGGCGAAGACAGCGTCTACTTTAACCGCTTTGGCAGATTCGATACCGTCGGCGCCTGCCAATCGACCGATTCGCCTTATTATCCCTGGTATAAATTCACCCATTATCCGGATCATTACCGCTGCTGGTGGGGCATCCATACGCTGCCGGAGCTGGATAAGGACAATGCCTCCTACCAGGATTTCATGTTCCGGGAGGACGGCATCGTGCGGCAGTGGATCGCGCGCGGCTCCTCGGGCTGGCGCCTGGACGTGGCGGACGAACTGACCATGGATTTCCTTCGCAGGCTGCGTACGGCCGCAAAAACGCAGGACCCGGACGCCGTGGTGCTCGGCGAAGTGTGGGAGGACGCCAGCCATAAGGAAGCCTACGGGGAAATGCGCTGTTATTGCCAGGGCGATACGCTGGACAGCGTGATGAACTATCCGCTGCGCGACGCGGCCATCGCCTTTTTCCTGGGGCATATCGACGCGCACGCCCTCAAACGCTTAATCATGAGCCAACAGGAAAACTATCCGGCCCCCTTCTATTATTCCCTGATGAACCTGGCCGGCAGCCATGACCGGCCCCGCGCCATCAATGTGCTTTGCGGCCGTACCTGGGAGGAATACCCGCCCACGCACCGCGGCAGGCATCATTTGACGGAAAAGGAATATGCGCTGGGCGTCAGCCGATACCTGAAGCTCATGCGGCTGCTGTGCGCCCTGCCCGGCATCCCCTGCGTGTATTACGGCGACGAGCGCGGCCTGCAGGGCAGCTCCGATCCGTATTGCCGCGGCACGTTCCCCTGGACAGGCGGAGACCGGCAGATCGAAGAAGAGATCCGCGCCTTGCTTTGGCAGCGGAGGCACAGCCAAGCCCTGCAAACGGGCAGCCTCACCGTGGAAGCCCCGGACGGCGACACCCTCCTCATTGCCCGGGAAATCCAAGGCGGCAAGGACGTGTTCGGGAACGAAGCCGAAAACGAAAAAATGGTTGTGGAGATCAAACGGTAAAAAACAATGATGGCGCTGAGTGAACTGAAGGGCCTGGGCAAAACGCGCATAGAAACGCTGATTAAGGCGGGCATCCGCACGATGGCCGATCTTCTGTTGACCCTGCCCGTACGCTATCAGGATACTTCCGTGCTTACCGATATCAAAGAGCTCGCCCCCGGGAAAGAAGTCTGCGTTTCGGGCTATCCCAAGGATAACCCGAGGCTCAGCCGTTTCCGGAGGCTTACTTCCGTGACGATCAGGCTGTGTGATGAAACAGGCGGCGTTCCGGTCGTCTGGTTTAATCAGCCCTGGCTGCAAACGCAGCTCCACAAGGAAGACCGCCTGACCCTGTACGGCCGCGTCGACCGGGACAGGCAGGGCCGCCTTCGCCTCTCTTCTCCGCAGATCGTCAAGGAACGCGGCATCCTGCCGGTTTACCGCGCGCTGTCCGGCATCCCGCCCAAGATCATGCGCGAGTTGATCCGGCAGGCCCTTTCCCAACTGGATGACTGCTGCCCGGAAACGCTGCCTGATATCGTGCGCATCAAATATCATTTGTGCGAGCGCAATTTTGCCCTGCGGCAGGCGCATTTCCCGGAAAGCAGGGAAAACCTGGCCATCGCCCTTCGGCGCGTCTCCTTTGAAGGCATGCTGCTGTATCAGGCCGCCGCTGCCTCCCTGCGCTCAGAGCGTGCAAAGGGCATCAGGATCAGCGTGCCTCCAAACGCCTGCGAGCGCTATTGGGCATCCCTTCCTTTTCCGCCGACAAACGCTCAAAAGCGGGTGCTGGACGAGATCGCAAACGACCTTGCCTCCTCCCATGCCATGGGGCGCATCGTGCAGGGCGACGTGGGCTGCGGCAAAACCGCGCTGGCCTTTGGCGCGATGGCGCTGGCAGTACAGGCGGGATATCAGTGCGCCCTGATGGCCCCAACGGAGATCCTGGCGCGCCAGCATTTGGAAAGCGCGAAAAGAACGCTTGAAAAACTTGGCATTTCCTGCGGGCTGCTGCTGGGAGGGATGCGGGCGAAGGAAAGAAGGGACGCGCTCGAAAGCATCGCTTCCGGCGCATGGCAGGTCGTGATCGGAACGCACGCGCTGATTTCGCAGGGCGTGGAATACAAGGATCTGGGCCTTGTCGTTACGGATGAACAGCACCGCTTCGGCGTTCGGCAGCGAAAGCTTCTGAGCAAAAAAGCACAGGAAGAGCATGAGGCCGTGAACGAGCTCGTTCTTTCCGCGACGCCCATCCCCCGCACCCTCGCCCTGGTGCTCTACGGCGATCTGGACCTGTCCGTGGTGGATGAGCTGCCCCCCGGACGCACGCCGGTCAAAACGCGGATCGTTCCGGAAGAAAAGCGCGACGGGCTGTATGAATTCATCAGGCGCGAAGCGGCGCAGGGCAGGCAGACCTACATCGTATGCCCGCTTGTGGAGGAAAGCGAAGTGATCGACGCCCGTTCCGCCCAGGATACCTACGCGGAGCTTTGCCAGGGCCCCTTACGGACGCTTCGGCTCGGCCTCACCTTCGGCGATCAGGACCCGGAAGAAAAAGCGGATACCATCCGCCGGTTTTCCGCGGGCGAAATCGACGCGCTCGTTTCCACCACCGTCATCGAGGTGGGCGTGAACGTGCCAAGCGCCACCGTCATGGTGATCGAAAACGCGGATCGCTTCGGCCTGTCCCAGCTGCACCAGCTGCGCGGGCGCGTCGGGCGCGGGGCGAAGGAAAGCTGGTGTTTTCTGATGGCCGCGCCGAACGAGCGGCTCAAGATCCTGTGCGAAACGAACGACGGGTTCGTGATCGCGAAAAAAGACCTGGAGCTTCGCGGGCCCGGCGACTTCCTGGGCACGCGCCAGCACGGCGATACGCTGATCCCCGGCATGGCCCTGGGCGCGGATGTGCCGATGCTTGAAGAGAGCAGCCAGTGCCTAAAATGGCTCAGGTCCCCCGGCTATGAGGAAGAATGGGCGCAGGTGCTTATTTCCGCGCGGGCGGCATACGCCGGCGTCATGGATGAAATCGCAATGAACTGACGCATGGAAAGGAGGGAAAGACGGATGCTGACCATCGTCCAATCCAATCAGGAATCGCTTCGGCGGTATCTGATCGGGGAAGTGGCAAAAGGCGGGCGGATCATCGTGATCGTGCCGGAGCAATATACCCTGCAAACCGAAAAGGAGCTCATGGACGGCCTCCATCTTCCCGGTTTTTTTGATCGGGAGGTGCTCTCCCCCTCGCGCCTCACCGAGCGCATATTCGCCCAGGCGGGCAGCGACGGCCGCGTGCGCATCGACGCCCGGGGCAAACAGCTGGCCCTGGCGCGGGCGCTGCTCGCCGTAAAAAAACATTTGACGTATTATGAATCCGCCGCGGAAAAGCAGGGCCTTATCCAGCGGGCAGGCGCGCTGATCGCGGATCTCAAGCGCGCGGGCGTGACCACGGAGCAATTTCTGCAATACGCGCAAAGCCAGCCGGAAGGGGCGTCCCGCAGCAAAATGCTGGATCTTGCCTTGCTCTATCAGGTTTATGAAAGCCAGCTTGCCGGCCAGTTCGTGGACGGCGAGGATGTGCAGGAGCAGATGATCCTGCGTCTGCCCTGCTGCGGCCTCATCGACGGCGCACGGATATACGTCTATGGGTTCGACGTACTGACCGGGCAGATGAACCGGCTGCTGCTCGCGCTCACGCGGCTCTGCCCCACGGTCGAAGCCCTGATCGCGGGCGGAAGCGGGGAAATGTTTGCGCCGGTTCTGGAAAGCGTGATGCGGCTGGCAAAGCAGGCGGAAGCCGAGCATACGCCTTGTCAGCTCCGCACCCTGCCCTTTGCTTATGACGGACAGCACGTGGAAATCGCGCATCTTTCCGTGCAATACCTGCGTTCCCCGGTGCAGCCTTATCCCGCCATCCCCGCCGCCATCCGCCTGTACGCGGCGCCCACCCCGTATTTTGAGGCGCATTTCGCCGCGCAGGAAATGGTATTGCTGCACGAAGCGGGCACGGCCTTCGGCGATATGGCCGTGGCCTTCGGCGATGCGGGCTTTGCCGGGGTGCTCGCCTCGGTGCTCAGCGCCTACCGCATCCCCGCGCACGTGGCCCGGAAGCTGCCCGCCGTATCGCATGGCGCGGCCCGGTTTTTGCTCTCTTCGCTGCGCGCCGTCGGCAGCGGCTACGGACAGGAGGACATGCTATCCCTCGTCAAATCCGGCTACGCGCCGCTTTCGGAGGCCGAGGCCTGGCGGCTGGAAAACTATCTGCTGTCCTACGGCATCCGGGGAAAGCTGTGGCTTAAGCCTTTCGCCCGCGGCAGCGCCCAGGAATGCGCCCAGGTGGAGGATGCGCGCATCAAGCTGATGACGCCGCTTGAAACGCTGCGCGAACAATTGAAAACGCATCCTGAGGCTGAAAACGCCCTGCCCGCGCTATACGCTTATCTGGAAGCGTGCAAGGTGTTTGAGAGCCTGTCCCGGACGCAGGAAAAGCTGATGGAGGCCGGGATGGACGCGGAAGCGGCGCAGGTGCGCCAGGTATGGGAAGCGCTGATGCAGCTTTTGTCCCAGGCGCATTCGCTGCTCAAAGGCGCCAAAGCGTCGCCCCGGCATTTGGCTTCCTGGCTGGAAGCGGGGCTGGAAGCGTGCGAGCTGTCCGCCCTGCCGCCCGCGGCGGACGCGGTGATCTGCGGCCTTATAGGCAATCTGCCGCTTTCCCGTCCCAAGGCGCTGTTTCTGATGAACCTGACCGACGGCATCCTTTCCGGCGCTCAAAACGGCCTGATGACCCCGCAGGAGCATCAGGCCGCGCAGGAAAGCCTGAAGGCGTATTTTTCGCTGGATCAGGACGGGCAGGACGCGCTGGCGAGGCTGGACATCTGGAAAGCGCTTTCATCGCCGTCGGAGAAGCTGTATCTGTCCCGCTCTCAAGCCACGCAGGAAGGCGCGGCCCTAAGGCCGTTCGCGGAGCTCTCCCGCATTCGCAGAATCTTTCCCGGGCTGGTGGAGGAAGGCGGGATCACCCAGCTCACGGCCGCCCGCGTCCCGCTTTCCCCCGGCCCGGCGCTGGACGCGCTGGGCGTGAAAATGCGGGAGGGCCCGCTGGACGGCGATTGGCTCGACGCATGGAAATACCTTTGCCAAACCGAAGAAACGCGGCCGCTTGCCAGCGCGGTCGCGCAGGCCTTTCAAAAAGACAAAAACGCCGTTCCATTGCCCCGCGAGGTCACCCACGCCCTGTTTATGGAGCGCGTCATGTCGGTCAGCCGCCTTGAAAACTTCGCCGTGTGCCCCTATAAGCATTTCGTCGATCAGGGCCTATCGCCCAAGCCGCGCAAGGAATGGACGCTGACCCCCATCGACGCGGGCGTGTTTTATCACAGCGCCCTCGAAGGGTTCACGCGCCTGCTCCCCTCCATTCCGCATTGGCCTCGGATCGATCGAAAAACCTGCGACGCGGCGGTTGAGCAGGCGTCGGAGCCGCTGCTTGAACAGATGCTTTCCGGCGTCATGGGCGACAGCGCCAGGATGCGCGCGCTGGGCGACAAATACCGCCGGGTATTGAAGCGCGTCGCCTGGACGTTTACCCGCGGCGCGAGGCAGAGCGCCTTTTCCACCCAAGGCGCGGAGGTATGCTTCGGTTATCCCGGCGGCATACCCGCCGTGGAATTGACGCTCAGCGACGGACAGAAGGTCTACGTGCGGGGCAAGATCGATCGAATCGACCGCTACGCCGGGGATGAAGGCGTGTATCTGCGCGTGGTGGATTACAAATCCGGCGCGGAAAAGCTGGACCCCGCCAAGGTGTTCTGGGGCGCGCAGCTGCAACTGCTGCTGTACCTTCGCGCCGCGCTCAATGAAGACCCCGAGGCGCAGCCCGCCGGCGCGTTCTATATGCGCGTCGCCGATCCGCTCCTGCCCGATCAGGAGGACACCCAGCAAGTGGAGGACGCCCTGGCCCGCGCCCTGTGCCTGCGCGGCGTCGCGCTCAAGGACGCCGCCATCCTCAAACGCATGGACGAAGGCGAGCCGCCGCTCACCCTGCCCAAGGTGCTCACCGCGGACGGCGGGTTTGATAAACGCGCGCCGCTCGCAACGCTTTCCGAATTGAGGGGGCTGATCCTGCACGCGGAAGAAATGGCGCGGAAATGGGCCGAAAAAATGCGCGCGGGCGAAATCGCCGCCGCTCCCCTGTGCGATCAGCGCCGCAAAGGCCCCTGCGAATACTGCGATTACGCCGCCATCTGCCGCCGCGGCGTGGACCGCACGCTGGAGCATATCCAGCCCTTGGAGGAAATGAGCTTCGACGAACTGTTGGAAAAAGTGAACCGGCAGGATCGGGAAGCGCCGCAATGAGCCGAACGCGGATGCGCGGTATCGCTTAAGAAGCTGTTCCCCGCGCCGGTCCGAGCGTTTTTTTGCTTGACAAGGCGCGGGGAAATCTGTATAATGAAAAACCGAAAGCGGAGGCATCCGCGTTCGCGCCGGCGTGATGGAATTGGCAGACGTGACGGACTCAAAATCCGTTGAGCTAATCACTCGTGTGGGTTCGAGTCCCACCGCCGGCACCAAACCGCAGCCCTGATCCCGATACGGGATCGGGGTTGTTTTTTTGTCTTTGCATTCTTTTTTCGTTTAAGGCAATACCGCACAAAGCTGGCAAGTGATAGCAAAGCATACGAAGATGTGGTATAATTGAGGCATGAATAAGCAGGTGACGATGTCGTTCTGGACAGACGAACTCGCCGAAGTCAGAACGCACAAGAAG
>JAFXZO010000078.1 GCA_017541205.1 Clostridia bacterium
ACGCGACCGCCAAGGACCCCCGCGGCCCCTTCCGATACGGCGGCGTGATCGTGAGCAACAACGATATCGGCATCGGCACCTATAAGCCCGCGGATCGGCCCGTGGCCTTCGGCGGAAACAACCACGGCAGCATCGTGGAAATCGCCGGGCAGTGGTATGTGTTCTATCACCGCCAGACCAACGGCCATTGGTTCAGCCGCCAGGGCTGCATCGAGCCCATCTTCTTTGACGAAAACGGAAAGATCGCGCAGGTGGAAATCACCTCCTGCGGCCCGAACGGCGGCCCGCTCAAGGGGGAGGGCGAATATCCCGCTTCTATCGCCTGCCATCTCTTCACCGAAAAGCCCATCCCCTACGCGGGCGACCCCTCCCTGCCCCGCGTCACCCAGGACGGCGCGGACGGCGATAAGAGGCCGGCCTTCATCGCCAACATCCAGAACGGCGCCACCGTGGGCTTCAAATACTTTGATTTTAAGGACGTCCGCAGCCTGTCCATTACCTGCCGCTGCTACTGCAACGGGAAATTCCAGGTGCGCTGCGGGTTTGACGGCGAGGTATTGGGCGAGATCCCCGTCGTTTCCAGCAACGTGTGGGAAACCTATACCGCCCGGATCGCCCTGCCGGACGGAAAGCAATCCCTGTATCTGACCTACCGCGGGACCGGGAATCCCTCCCTTGGCAGCATCCGGTTCGATCATTGAACAAAAAGCAAAAAAAGCAGCAAGGCGCACAGCGCGCCCCCGGCTCTCCAGGCAAATCGCCTGGAGAGGGGGCGGCTGAGCGCCTTTTCGCATGCGATCAGGGAAAAGCATGCGCAGCCGGCATGCAAAAGCGCCTGATCGGGAAAGCGGGCGGAAGCATCCGGCAGGCGGGAAGCAAGGAAGGAAAGCCCGAGCAGCGCCGCGCCGCCGGCCGCGCAGGCAAAAAACAGCCGGGAGGCTCCCAGCCGCCTTTGCTTGGGATAGAGCGGGGGCGCTTTTTTGATCGCCTTAACGCCAAGCGCCATCCACAGCGCCATCCCTGCCGCCGCGCCGCCCGCATGCCAGAAAGCGCCCGTCAGCGCCGTCAAGGGCAGGGCGGCCATCATCCACATGCGCATGCGGGCGGCAGGAAGGATCATAGATGGAACACCGTAAGCTGCTTTAAGATCTCTTCGGCTTTGTCGTTCACATCGTTCAGGCTGGACGCGCCTTCCATGGCCTTGGAAAGCGCTTCGATGCCGGTCACGAGCGCCGCGTTGTCGGTCACAGCCACGCCGGTGACGGCCTTATCGACGGTCTGCAGGCGGGCGAGCACCATTTTTTTGAGCCGATCATCCACCTGGCCCTGGTATTCTCTGGCAAACTGGACGCCGACCAGCGCGGTATCGCCCAGCGGCACCACATACGCCTCGCTGATCTCGCTCAGCTTTTCGACCGCGTCTTCCATATCTTCCGCGGCCTTTTTCGTTTCCTCCAGCGTCATCCCGCCGCTCAGGCCGGCGCCCGGCTCCGCGGTGCCCATGAAAGCGCCGTCGGGATTTGCGGTAAAGTTCAGCGGGTCAGCGCTGGGAGATACGGCCGGGGTGGGGCTGGCCTGGGTCGCCGCGCCGCTGGCGCAGCCGGTCAGCGCGAGGGCCGCCGATAAGCCCAGCAAAAGAAGAATCCAAAGCTTGCTCCGATTGTTTTTCAATGAAATCGCCTCCTCGCGGCTATTGTGCGCAGGGAGGCGGCAGATGATGCATGTTCAAAAAATGGTTTTATTCAGGAATGATACAGCGTGCACCCGCCGATGAATTCGCGCAGCAGCGAAAGCGGCGGGATATCCAGCATGGCTTCGTCCGTCGCGGGCAGGATATAGTGGAGGATCTTGATGAGGCGGCGCGCGCTCAGATACACGGGATCCTCGGGCGGGATCTTCATCAGCAGATCGTACGCATAGCGCTTGAGCACGGGAAGCTCATAATGCAGGGCGGAGTTGAACACAAAATCCGCCTGCTCCTGGAAGGGGAAGATCCAGGTTTCCTCGCCGCGGCGGACGCTGTTCCACATCGTCAGCGTTTCCTCGGGCGTGGTGCCGCGGAACGGATGGTCGCGCACGATCCGGCGCAGCAGGCGCGCGTCCGTCGTGCGGATGCGGTTGTGGTGGTCCAGGTTCAGGCAGGTCAATTCGCTGATGTAGACCTTCGCGACGAGCTTGGGATCAAAATGCTCGTGCAGGCTGGGGTTCAGGCCGTGGATGCCCTCCATCACCAGGATGCGGTTGCCCAGGGTGAGCGGATACCCTTGGGGTTCCCTTTTGCTGGTGTTAAAATTGAAACGGGGCATCGTGACGGTCTCGCCCGCGAGCAGCCTGGAAACGCACTGCCGAAGCAGCGGCACATCCAGGGCGGACAGGGCTTCCAGATCGGGCTGCCCGTCCGCTTCCAGGGGGATCGCGTCCCGATCCAGGTAAAAATCGTCCAGGGAAATGAGCACGGGCTGAAGGCCCAGCACCCGCAAATGGATGCACAGGCGGTTGGAAAAGGTGGTTTTGCCGCTGGAGGAAGGCCCGGCCACGAACACCGCCCGCGCGCCGCGCCGGGCGATCCCCTGCGCGATTTCGCCGATGGACTGGTCGTGCAGCGCTTCGTTCACGCGAATGAAATCCGGCAGATCGCCGGTCACGATCATGTCGTTGAGGTCAACGGAATTCTGGCAGCCCAGGATATCGCACCAACGGTTGCTCTGCGCGAAAACGGAGAGGATCTTGGGGCGGGAAACAAACGCCGAGGGCTTGAACGGATCGTCGGGCGAGGGCATTTGCAGCACCATGCCGGGCGCGTGCAGCCGAAGCTTGAAGGCGCCCACATAGCCGGTGGAGGGCAGCATGGCCCCGTAGAAGTATTCCGCCATCCCGCCGCACAGATACACGTTGAAATAATCGTAGGGCCGGTAGGCCAGCAGGCGCATTTTGTCTATATTGCCGTTTTTTTCAAAGTAGTCGATCGCCTGCTTTTTCGTCCATTTTTCTTTCGTAAAGGGAAGGTTTTCCCTGACGATGGCCTTCATTTCCTTTTGCAGGGCGGAAACGGTTTCCTGGTCGAGCGCGCGGTCCAGCAGATGCATATACACCCCGTAGCCGATGGAATGCTCGATGCGCACGTCCTGCCCGGGCAGCACCCGGCGCAGGGCCAGCAGCAGCACGAACCGGAGCGAACGCTCATAGATGCGCCGCCCTTCCTCGTTTTGGAAGGTGATGGGGTGCAGGGCGCTGTCCTTGTCGATCACCTGGTTCAATTCCAGCGCGCGGCCGCCGCAAAAGCAGCCCAGGGCCGTCTTTTCATATTCCGGGGCCATTGCCCGCACGATGTCCAGCACGGTCACGGGCCGATCAAATGTTTTTTCCCGCCCCAGCATGGTGATTTTCATAGCGATCCTCCTTTGGGCGCGATTCATTCCGATCAGGAAATAAGCAAAAGCCGCTCTGCGAACGCGGCAAAGCGGCCAGGCGCGGGATCATTCCGCTTCCTGCTGCAGGGCGATCTTCTGGGCCCACTGCAGGTGCTTGGTATGCACATAAGGCGGGCTCTGCTCCTCGGAGAGGGAAGAGGAGCGGGTCATGATCCGCTTGCCCTCGTCGTTTTTGCCAAAGGCCAGGCGCACGAAGGCAAGACCGTGCTGCGGGCAGTCCGCCAGGGCCATGTATTGATCGCCGCGCTGATGCACGTAGCCTTCCGGCACGGTCATCCGCTTTCCGCAGATGGGGCAGGGAGGCGTCTGCGCCGCGGCGCTTTTGAGCGCGTCCTTTAAGGAGCGCACGCGCAGGATGGCGGTGCTCTCCTTCTTCGCGCGGTCCAGATGCTGCAGTTTCCGGGGGGTCAAAGGATAGCCAAGCACCTTTTCGGGCTCGGGCATCTTGGCGAACACCAGGGCGGTGTAATACGCGTCGTTCACCGCGTTGTGGAAGGGCATTGCGTCCTCGTCGGGCACGATCTCCATCTGCTCCATGGCGGCTTTGAGGCCCTTGCGCTCCTTGGGATTGCCGGTCACGGCGCCGAACAGCTGCTGGGCGTCGTAGATCTTGCTCATTTGAATATCGCACTTGAAAAAGGACATGTTCTGGGAGAGCACGGAAATATCGTCGCAGCCCCAGGTGAGCAGCACGTAATCTTCCCCGCACCAATCGACGAAGGCCTGCACCGCGTCGCTGAAAACCGGCGCGTCGGAGAGGTCGTCCTGGCTGATATGGGTGATGCGGGCAATGCGGGGATGCAGGCGCACATAATGCTGGGGCTGGATCAATTGGGAAAAAGAATCCACCACGTTAAGCTGTTCGTCCATCTTGACCGCGCCGATCTGGATCATTTCAAACAACAGCTTGCCCCCGACGCTTTTATAAGCGGGAGAATGATAGGAGATCGGCTGATTCCATTCCAAATCCAGGATAATGTACTGCATGGGGAAAACCCTCCGGTTCGTTATAGCTTGTATTTTTTGAACGCGTCCTCCGCGAACAGGTGAAAATCCCGGAACAGGAGGACCAGCATCGCGCCGATGGACGCCCCGAACGCCCACCAGCCCAGAAACAGGCCCGCGGCCGCGCCGGCGAACATGACCAAAGCGAGGATGATGAACAGCTTTTGATAATCCCGCGCGATCCGGGCGCGGTCGTACTGCTTTTGCTGCGCCTCGGTGAAGAAATTGAACCCGCCGATCAGCGAGCACGCTTTTTCCTTGCGCACCGCGAAAACGAAGGCGAACGCCGAAAACAGAAGGCCGAGGAAGGCGAGGCAGAGAGAAAGCGCGGTGTTCATGTTCCGTCCTCCTTAAGCGCCGCCGCCGCGCTCTTTCCGGCCAGCGCGCCGGTGGACCAGGCGATCTGCAGGTTGTAGCCGCCGGTATGCGCGTCCACGTCGATCACTTCGCCGGCGAAGTATAGGCCGGCGATCCGCCTGCTCTCCATGGCGCCGGGGCTCAATTCCTTTACCTGGACCCCGCCGCGCGTCACGATGGCTTCGTCCAGCGGCCTTGTGCCGATCACGGTGAGCGGCAAGGCCTGCAATTGCTGTGCGATCTTATCCCGCATTTTGCCCGATACCTGGCTGCACGGCGTTTTTCCGTCCAGGCCGCAAAGGGCGGGGAAGAGGGCGGCAAAGCGCTGGGGCAGAAGCGCCGCAAGCACGGTGGACAGCTGCTTTTTTCCGGCCGCGGCGATTTCCCGCGTCAAACGCAGGTCCAATTGCTCCCGCGTCAGCCCTGGCTTTAGGTTCATTTCGATCTCGCATTGCCCGTCCTCCGGCAGATGGCAGGAAAGCTCGATCGCCAAAGGGCCGGACACCCCGAAGTGGGTGAAGAGCAATTCGCTTTGCTCACAATAAATCATTTTACCACAGGACCGGCCGGTTAGGCAAATGTTTTTTAATGTCAGCCCCTGCAATTCCATGGGCCAGGCTTCCTTCGTACGAAGGCCCACCAGCGAGGGCCGCGCCTGCGTGACCGGGATGCCCAGATCCCGGGCAAAGCGGAAGCCGTCGCCTGTGGAGCCGGTGCTCGGGTAGCTCATGCCCCCGGTGCAGACGATCACCTTTCTGGCGGGCAAAAAGACGCCGTCCGAAAGCATGACCCCCGTCACCGCGCCGTTTTCCTCCGTGATTTTCTGTACCCGGGTTTGCAGACGGATCTCCACGCCCGCGCCGCGCAGGCCCTTTTCCAGCGCTTTGGTCACGTCGCTGGCGTGGTCGGAAACGGGGTAGGCGCGGCGTCCGCGCTCCACCTTGGTTTCGCAGCCCAGGTCGCGTAAGAGGGACAGCATGTCGTTTGGCCCGAAATGCCGGAGCGCGCTGTACAAAAACCGGGGATTCCGCGGCACCTCGCGCAGAAAATCCTGCACGTCCTCGCACACATTGGTCACGTTGCAGCGGCCCTTGCCGGTGATGTAGAGCTTTTTGCCCAGCTTTTCGTTTTTTTCCAGCAGCGTCACGTGCGCGCCTTCGCGCGCGGCAAACAGCGCGGCCGTCATGCCCGCCGCGCCGCCGCCGATCACCAACACCCGGTTGCCGTTTTCCATGCCGTCACCCGCAAATCATCATTCGGAAAAATCCTGTACGGAGGAAGCGAAGTCCCGGTTGTAATCCTGGAAGTCGCCAAGGAAGGTCAAGGTCGGATGCCCGCTGCGCAGATAGGAATAATCGCTGCCCGCCTCCGGCTGTTCCATGGGCACGCCGGAGGTATCGTTGGCTTTGAGCCAGAAATAGGTCTGCCCGAGCGGGCTGACCCGCTTTTCATACCCGTCCAGGTAATAGCTGCGGGAGAGCGGACAGACCTTGAGGGGTTTTAGCTCCCCGGGCGGGATCGCGGGCGCGTTGAGGTTGATGAAGGTAAAGCGCGGCAGCTGCAGCCCCTGGGTATGTTCCGCGATGCGCACGGCCAGATCGGCCAGGTTTTGGCGCATGGCGCTGTCCGCGCCGATCATGATGGAAACGGCCATGGCGGGCATAAAGCACATGCAGGCCTCGCGCGCCGCGGCGACCGTGCCGCTGTAATAAACGGCGCTGCCCGCGTTTTCGCCGTTGTTGATGCCGGAGAGGCAGTAATCAAAGGGCGTATCCACCATAAAGGGGGCCACGCGCGTGCAGTCCGTGGGCGTGCCGTTCATGGAATAGGCGTCCGCCCCCTCCCAGGGCACCTTGTGTACGAGCAGCGGCTCGGTCAGGGTGATATGCTGGCTGTTGGCGCTGCATTGCCTGCTCGGCGCGACGACCGTGACGCGGTGGCCGCGCCGGACGGCCGCTTCCGCCAGGGCGCGGATCCCCGCGGAATGGATGCCGTCGTCATTGGTGACCAAAATGTGCAACAAAATCCCTCCTTCTGGTCAGGGGGCATCTATTTTCCTGCCTATTATACCGGAAAAGACGCGTAAGCGCAAGCGCGGCGGAATAATATGAAAGCGATCAAGCAGGAAAGGATGCGGACCGATGGGATTTGGATATGCGATCATGAAGGGACAAAACGGCATGGAGGGCATCATCAGGGAAACAGCGGGAAAAAGGACGGTGCAGGCGCGGGGCCTGCCCGCGGGGGAAACATGCGCTTTATATGCGCTCACCGGAGACGGCGCGGAAAAATGCGCCGAGGCCGCGGCGGACCGGAGCGGCCTGTGCCGCCTGACCGCAGCCGGCGGCGGCCCCCTGTTCGCGGTGGTGGGGGGCAAGGTGCGCTTATGGGAGGGCGGGGACGAAACGTATCTGCGCGCGTGCGGCTTTGTGCAAGGTCGATCCGCGCCGCCTTCGGAAGAGGCGGATGCACGGCGGAATGCGCCGGACGCTTTGGCAAAGGCCGAGGCCCCGATCAAGGAACAGGCAGAGCCCACGGCGGACGGGGAGCCCGCCTATACCCTGCGCCCGGCGGGCACAGGGGAAAATGTGGACGCCCTGCCCGAATACCGCCGCTCAAACGCCGCAAAGCCTTGACAAATGGGGGAAATGGTTTATCATGAAGGCGGGGGCGCGAATGATCGATCCGGACGGCGCGGCCCCAAAGGAGGGCGGACGGGCATGATCCGCGTCGGTAATCTGAAAACGCCTTTGGACGCAGGGCCGGACGCGCCGCTGGAAGAGGCGCTCAAACGCCTGAAGATCCCGCGGGAGCAGGCGCTTTCCTGGCATGTGAGCAAAAAAAGCGTGGACGCCCGGGATAAGGGCGACGTCCACTTTGTGTATTCGGTCGATCTGTCCGTAAAGCGCGAGGAACAGGTTGTAAAATCCCTCAAGCCCGGCGTCGCCGTCCGGGTGCAGCCGATTGCTCCGATCCCGGTGATCCATCGGGCGTACACTGGAGCGCGGCCCGTGATCGCGGGCTTCGGCCCGGGCGGGCTGTTCGCGGCGCTGACGCTTGCGCGCGCGGGGATGAAGCCCATCGTGCTCGAGCGCGGGCAGCGGGTGGACGAACGCGCGCGCGCGGCCCGGCGCTTTTCCGAAACCGGGGAATTGGATCCCGAAAGCAACATCCAGTTTGGCGAGGGCGGCGCGGGCGCGTTTTCCGATGGCAAGCTGACCACCGGCATCAAGGACCCCCGCTGCCGCACGGTCTTAAAGGAGCTTTTCGAGCACGGCGCGCCGGAGGAGATCCTGTATCTTGCGCGGCCGCACATCGGCACGGACAGGCTGCCCGGCGTTGTCGCCGCCATCCGGGAGGAGATCCTTTCGCTGGGCGGCGAAGTGCGGTTTTCCACGAAGCTGACGGGCGTGATCGTCCGCAGCGGGCAGCTCTGCGCCGTTCAATTCAAGGATCGGCAGGGAAAAGGCGAAATCGGGACCGACGCCCTCATCGTCGCCATCGGCCACAGCGCCGCCGATACCCAGCGGGCGCTGTTTATGGCCGGGGTGGACATGGCGCCAAAGCCCTTTTCCGTCGGCGCGCGCATCGAGCATCCGCAAAAGCTGATCGATCAGGGCCAGTACGGCGGCTTTGCCGGCCATCCCGCCCTGCCGCCCGCGGAATACCATCTTTCCGCCAGGCTGCCCGACGGGCGCGGGGCCTATACCTTCTGCATGTGCCCGGGCGGCACGGTGGTGCCCGCGGCGAGCAGGCCGGGCGGCCTGTGCGTAAACGGCATGAGCGCCTTTGCCCGCGACGGCGAAAACGCGAACGCCGCGCTGCTGATCGACGTGCGGCCCGAGGATTTTGGCGACGACCATCCGCTGGCCGGCTTCACGCTGCAAAGGGTCTGGGAGGAGCGGGCGTTCCGCGCGGGCGGCGGGAACTATTTCGCCCCGGTGCAGTTGGCCGGGGATTTCCTTGCGGGCCGCGCGACCAAGGCCCTGGGCGAGGTCCGGCCCACGTACCGCCCGGGCGTCGCCTGCGCGGATTTTCGGGAGATCCTGCCCGATTTTGCCTATCAGGGCCTGCGCGCCGCCATCCGGGCGTTTGAC
>JAFXZO010000079.1 GCA_017541205.1 Clostridia bacterium
GCCCTTCTTGATGGCGTCCATCATCTTGCCCAGGCTCAGGAACTGATAGCCGCAAACCTGATCGTCCTTGTCCAGGGCCATCTTGACCACGTAGCCTTCGGTCATTTCCAGGTAACGGGTGCCCTTGGAGCGGGTGCCGTACATGGTGCCCACCATGGAGCGCAGGCCCTTGCCCAGGTCTTCCAGGCCGGCGCCGATGCGCAGGCCGTCGTCGGAGAAAGCGGACTGGGTGCGGCCATACACGATCTGCAGGAACAATTCACGCATCGCGGTGTTGATCGCGTCGCAGACCAAGTCGGTATTGAGCGCTTCCAGGATGGTCTTGCCGGGAAGGATCTCGCTGGCCATGGCGGCGGAATGGGTCATGCCGGAGCAGCCGATGGTCTCCACCAGGGCTTCTTCGATGACGCCGTTCTTCACGTTCAGGCTCAATTTGCAGGTGCCCTGCTGCGGAGCGCACCAGCCGATGCCGTGGGTATAGCCCGAAATATCTTTAATCTCTTTGGCCTGGATCCATTTTCCTTCTTCGGGAATCGGGGCAGGGCCATGATTCGGGCCTTTTGCAACACAAACCATGTCTTCAACTTCCTTCGTGTATTGCATAAGACGTTGTTCCTCCTATTCAGATTGAGTTTCGCTGATCCCAGCGTCTTAGTATAGCATATCCGGCGGGCAGGACGCAACAGTTTTCTCACCCCGCGCGGCGGGAATTTTGGTTCATCATGACAGATGCTTTTTGCTCCAGCCTTCCCAAATGGGGGAAAAATCAAAGCGTCCTTTCCATATGGCTTTTTGGAAGGGGTTCTGGGGGGAACCTCTTTCCGGATCAGGACAGCTCGAACATGCCGGTGTAGAGCTGATAATACTTGCCCTTCTGCTCCAGGAGCTGTTCATGGTTGCCGCGCTCGATGATGACGCCGTTTTCCAGCACCATGATGGCCTGGGAATTGCGCACGGTGGACAGGCGGTGGGCGATCACGAACACGGTGCGGCCCTTCATCAGGCCGTCCATGCCCTTTTCGATCAGGGCCTCGGTGCGGGTGTCGATGGAGGAGGTGGCTTCGTCCAGGATCAATACGGGCGGATCGGCCACCGCGGCGCGGGCGATGGCGAGCAGCTGGCGCTGGCCCTGGCTCAGGTTCGCGCCGTCGCCGGTGAGCATGGTATCGTAGCCTTGGGGCAGGTGGGTGATGAAGAAATCGGCGTTGGCGATCTTGGCGGCCTTCTCGATATCCGCGTCCGTGGCGTCCAGGCGGCCGTAGCGGATGTTCTCGCGCACGGTGCCGGTAAAGAGGTGGGTATCCTGGAGCACCATGCCCAGGGAGCGGCGCAGATCGTCCTTCTTGATCTTCTCGATGTTGATGCCGTCGTAGCGGATCTTGCCGCCCTGAATATCGTAGAAGCGGTTGATGAGGTTGGTGATGGTGGTTTTGCCCGCGCCGGTGGAGCCGACGAAGGCGATCTTTTCACCGGGCCGCGCGTACAGGGAGATATTGTGCAGCACGGTCTTTTCGGGCACGTAGCCGAAGGTCACGTCCTCAAACACCACGTCGCCCTTCCATTCGGTATAGGTCACGCTGCCGTCGGCCTTGTGGGGATGCTTCCAGGCCCACATGCCGGTGCGTTCCTTGCATTCGATGATATTGCCGCTTTCGTCCTTCTTCGCCCTTACCAGGGTCACATAGCCGTTGTCCTCTTCCACCGGCTCGTCCAGCAATTCAAAGATGCGCTCCGCGCCGGCCAGGGCCTGCATGATGATGTTGAACTGCTGGGAGAGGTTGGAGATGGGCTGGGAGAACTGGCGGGTGAAGGGCAGGAAGGAGATCAGCATGCCCAGGGACGCGTGCTGCGGGTCGTGCAGGATCAGGATCGCGCCCACGAGCGCGATGATCACATAGGTGATGTGGCCCAGGTTGTTCATGATGGGGCCCAGGAGGCTGGCAAACGTGTTGGCCCGGGTGCCCGCGACGCGCACATCCTCGTTTTTTCCGCTGAAGGCTTCCTTGGCCTTTTCTTCATGGCAGAACACCTGCACCACGCGCTGGCCCTCGATGGTCTCTTCGATATAGCCGTTCAGCGCGCCGACCGCCCGCTGCTGGGCGACGAAATTCGCGCCGGATTTTTTGCCGATGGTGGCCGTGATCTTGAACATGACGGGGGTGAGGGCCAGCACAAGCAGCGTCATCCAGATGTTCAGCCGCACCATGTAGAACAGGGAGAAGGCGAGGGAAAACGCCGAGGACACCGCCTGGGGGAAGGACTGGCTCAAGAATTCGCGCAGGGTGTCGGTATCGTTGGTGTAGCGGCTCATGATCTCGCCGTGCGTGCGCTGATCGAAATACCGGATGGGCAGGTCCTCCATGTGATCGAACATTTCCTTGCGCAGCAGGTTCAGCGTGGAGGTGGAGACCAGCATCATCAGCCGGTTATAGATAAACTGCGCCGCAGCCCCGGCGAGGTACATCCCCATCAGGACGATCAGGAAATGCAGGAACGGGCCGTAGTCCACGCCCGTCCCGGCCAGGCGGGCATTGGCCATGGGGGTCAGGTAATCATCCACCACGGATTTGAGCATATAGGTGCCGGTGGTGGAGGCCAAGGTCGCGCCCAGGATGCACAGGGATACGAGCGCCAGCTTCACGCGATGGGGCTTCAGATACCCGATCAGGCGGCGCAGGGTGCCCTTGGCGTTCTTTGGCTTGGCGATCGGTCCTCTCGGTCCATGCGGAGGCATTTACGCCACCCCCTTCTGCTGGGAAGTGTATACTTCCCGATAGATTTCGCTGCGCTTCATCAATTCGTCATGGGTGCCGAAATCGGAAACCTTCCCGTCGTCCAATACCAGGATATGGTCCGCTTCCATGACGGAGGCGATGCGCTGGGCGATGATGATCTTGGTGGTATCCGGCATCTGGGTGCGCAGCGCCTGGCGGATGCGGGCGTCCGTCGCGGTATCCACGGCGCTGGTCGCGTCGTCCAGGATCATGATCTTGGGCTTTTTCAGCAGCGCGCGCGCAATGCACAATCGCTGCTTCTGCCCGCCGGACACGTTCACGCCGCCCTGGCCCAGATCGGTTTCATACCCGTCGGGGAAGGACATGATGAAATCGTGCGCGGCGGCGCTTTCGCACGCGGCCCGGATCTCCTCGTCCGTCGCGTGCTCATCGCCCCAGCGCAGGTTTTCCCTGATGGTGCCGGAAAAGAGCACGTTCTTTTGCAGCACCATGGCCACCTGATCGCGCAGGGCGTGAATATCGTATGCGCGCACGTCCTTGCCGCCGACCAGCAGCTTGCCGCGCGTCACGTCGTAAAGCCGGGGGATCAGCGAAACGAGCGTCGTTTTCGCGGAACCCGTTCCGCCGATCACGCCGATGGTCTCGCCGGAAGCGATGCGCAGGCTGATGTCCGTGAGCACCAGGTTGCCCTCGTCGCCCTGATAGGAAAAGTCCACGTGATCGAACACGATGCTGCCGTCTTCGACGTTCGTTTCCGCGCTTTCGGGGCTGGCGATGTCGGGCTGCTCCTCCAGCACTTCGGAAATGCGGGCGACGGAAGCGCGGGAGAGCACGAAGCCGATGAACAGGAAGGAGAGCATCATCAGCGCCATCAGGATCTGGGTGATATAGGTGATGAAGGCGCTCAGGTCGCCGTAGGCCATGGAGCCCTCCACGATGCGCATGCCGCCAAGGTACAGCACGGCCACGATGCTCGCGTTCATCAGGATCGTCATGATCGGGCCGTTCCACAGCACGATCTTTTCCGCGGCGCGCTGGGTGGCGGTCACGTCGTCCGTGGAGGCGGCGAACTTTTCTTTTTCGTACTGGGAGCGCACGAACGCCTTGACCACGCGGATGGCGATCAGGTTTTCCTGCACGGAGGAATTGAGTTTATCGTATTTTTTCATCATGATCTGGAAGCGCGGGAACGCCAGCCGCATGATGACGACGATGCAGACCGCCAGGATGGGAATGGCCACGGCCAGGATCACGACCAGCGAAGGCTGCAGCCGCAGGGCGAGCACCAGGGCCATGATGAACATGATGGGGGAGCGCACCGCCATGCGGACGACCATCATCACGGTGCTCTGAACCTGGTTTACGTCCGTCGTCAGCCGCGTGACCAGGGAGGCCGTGGAAAAATGGTCGATATTCTTGAAGGAAAAATGCTGCACCTTTTCAAACAGGGCCTGGCGCAGATTGCGGCCAAACCCGTATGCGCCTTTGCTGGAAAAATAGCTGCCCAGCATGCCGAAGCCCATGGACGCGAGCGCCATCAGCACCATCAGCCCGCCGAACAAAAGCACCTGGGAGATCTCGCCCGATTCCTGGCTGCGGGGGATCGCTTCGTTGATGAGCTTGGCGGTCATCAGGGGAATGGTGGTTTCCATGGCCACCTCCCCGATCATGGCCACCGGGCACAGGATCAGGTATTTTTTATAGCTGCCCGCATAGTTTTGCATGATCTGCGTAAATTTCACTTGCCTTTATCCTCCTCTGCCTCATGCGCGCGCTGCGCCAATTTCCAGATCGTCAAATGCCGGCATCCGTCGTCCGCCAGGTTATCGAACATTTTCTCGCAGGCGCGGCGGAAATCGTTCACTTCCTGGTCCGTCATGCCGGAAAACATTTCGCGGTCAAGCTGCTCGAACTGGCGTCCGCTTTTATCCATTTGCTCTTCGCCCTGCGGGGTGAGGAACAATTGGTTCCGCCGCGCGTCGTTTTCATCCGGCCTGCGGACCACGACCCCGGCCTTTTCCAGCCTTTTGAGGCTCGCCGCCGCGGAGGCGGGCGTCACGTCCAGTTCGTCCGCCGCTTCCTTCTGGGTGCAGCCCGGGTGCTGGCGGATATAGGCGACGATCCTTCGCTGCCCCGGGTGAAGGCCCGAATCCGCCATCAGGCTGCGGGAGCGGATCGTCCGCAGAAGATGCAGCCGGTGCATGGCCGCCACCGCTTCATAATATTGCATGCAAGCGCTCCTTTCCGAAAAATTAAATGGTTAATCATCAAACGTTTAACATTATAGCAGATTCTGCCCGCTTGTCAATGCGCACCGTATTTTTGCCGCAATCCATTGGTTTTGGGTCTTGAAAAAATCCATAATTTACAAATGCCTCCGCGCATGGTATACTATGGCGGAACGGAACGAGTTTATTTCGGATAGATACGACAGGCGGGGGGATTTGCATATGAAGCGGTTTTTCTGTTGGCTTACGCTGCTGACGATCCTGTGCGGTCTGACGCTTTCAGCGCCTCTGGAAGCACAGGCGGCCAAATATCCAAGCAAATATTCGATCGTGGACAAGGGGCTTTCTTCGCCGATCCGGGATCAAAAGGACATCGGCAGCTGTTTTATTTTCGCGATCACGGGGGCCATTGAAAACCGGCTGCGCGCCCAGGGCATCAAAAAGGACCTGTCCGAGTGGGCCTTCTATAAAACCTATTCGCGGTATTACCCGGAAGGGGTCTATAACTATCCCACGCTGGACGTGCCCGTGATGGCGGGCCGCCTGGCGGCCATCGGGCCGGAATCGGAAGCGCCGTATCCGCAGGATTCCAAGCACGCCTATAAGATCTCCAGCAAAGCGGAACAGATGATGGACTGGATGGCCTCGGATATTTATATTTTCAAGGCCGACCGGTTCAAGGAGTTTTTGACCAAAGGCTATGAGATCGTGATCGTGGTCAACACGAGCGATAAATATATGAAAGGCTCCACCATCTATTGCTACGACGACGCGCAGACGGCCCAGGTGGACCACGAGGTGACCATCGTGGGCTGGGACGACAATTATTCCCGCAACAAGTTTTCGCATAAGCCCAAGAACGACGGCGCCTGGCTGGTGCGCAACAGCTGGGGCACCTATAACGGGGACAAGGGCTATTACTGGCTGTCCTACGAGGATGAGATCATCAAGTATTCCGGCGGCGCCGCGCTGGAGATCATCAAGGGCGATACCTACAAATATTTACAGCAGTACGATTATTACGGCTGGAATTATTGGTTCGGCCTGCGCGAAACCAACGCCTGCCCCACCAACCTAAAGCTCAAGCATGCGTATATGGCCAACACCTTCACCGCCGAAAACAACCAGAAGGTGGAGGCGGTGGGCCTGTACGCCGTGGCGGAGCCGCTGACCTACAAAATCTGGGTGTGCGACAGCCTGGATTCGTTTGATCCCAACGCCGCGCCGAACGGCACCTACCGCTCCGAGAACATGGGCTATCATGTGATCCCGCTCAAGACGGGCTATACCTGCGCCAAGGGGCAGAAATACTGCGTGGTGGCGGAAATCAGCTCCAACGAGGCCGCGTACCTGATCCCCATCGACCAGTGCAGCTATTACGGCCAGCGGGGCACGGCGGGGGTCAGCGCCTGCTCGGCGAATGGCTACTCCTGGTGCGACCCGGTGCGGGAGGGGATGACCACCGTGCGCAGCAGGATCTACGGCAACGTTTGCCTCAAAGCCTACGCCAATCCCGCCGCGGCCCCCAAGCCGACCGCGACGCCCAAGAAACCCACCGCCACGCCCAAACCGACCGCATCGCCCAGGCCGACCGCGACGCCCAAGAAACCCACCGCCACGCCCAAACCGACCGCAACGCCAAAGCCCACCGCAACGCCCAGGGTCACCCAGCAGCCGGCCGCCACCGAGGACATTTGGCTGGACGGCAGCATGCTGCGCATCGATTACGGCCTGATGGGCAAAACGTACGATGAAATCAAGAAGACCTTCCCCTATAAGCTCACCAGGCCCGTCAACTATTTCTTCTGGGCGGATCATCTGACGGTGTCGACCTTTGAAATCAGGGGCCTGACCGGCATGATCTTCTACCAGAACAAAAAGTGCGTGATCGTTTGCTGCGAGGAAACGCGGCACTTTAACCAGGCGATCGCCAGGCAGGCGGACGGCATGTTCAAGGCCAAAGGAAACTATACCTGGCAGGTGCCCGGGCAGAAATGCCAGTTCGTTCTGTCCATGGAAACCTATCCCATCCTGAACACCAGGGTATTCAGGCAATGGTATTTCGCCGATTCCTATGACGGATACCGGGGCAGCGGAGAGGCGGATTGACGGACGCGCCGGTTTTCCTTGCAATCCCGGCAAAATCTGCTATAATAGAAAAGGGAAAAAATATGCCGGCTTTTGCCGTGCAGATAGAGAAAGAAGGTAGATCATCATGGGCAAGCAATTCATCGTGGAGACCTCCGCGCGTCATGTGCATGTGACCAAGCAGGATCTGGAAACGCTCTTTGGCCCGGGCCATGAGCTGACCGTCAAAAAGTATCTGAGCCAGCCCGGCCAGTTCGCCAGCGAAGAGCAGGTGGACGTGGTCGGCCCCAAGAGCGTTTTGAAGCGCGTCCGCATCCTTGGGCCCATCCGCCCCGAAACGCAGATCGAATTATCGCTGACCGACGCGCGCTCCATCGGCGTGAACGCCCCCGTGCGCGAAAGCGGCGATGTGGCGGGCTCCGGCGCCTGCAAGCTGGTCGGTCCCTGCGGCGAAGTGGAAGTGGCCCAGGGCGTGATCGCCGCCAAGCGCCATATCCACATGACCCCCGAGGACGCCCAGGAATTTGAAGTGGCGGATAAGCAGATCGTTTCCGTCAAGGTGGAGACCGAGGGCCGCGCCCTGATCTTCGGCGACGTGGTCGTTCGCGTCAGCCCCAAGTTCTCCCTGGCCATGCATATCGACACCGACGAATCCAACGCCGCCTGCGCCGGCAACGGCACCATGGGCGAGATCGTCCGCTGAAAGCCATCCCTGCGAAAGGCCGCCGTTTCATTTCCGAAGCGGCGGTTTTTTGCCGCGTTTTCCTGATCCTGGTAAGATAGGATAGACAAACCGGCGCGGTTTTATTATAATGGAAGCGCAAGGCTGCATTCCGCGCGTTTGACGGGAAAAATCATCCATACAGGAGGCGAACACCATGCAATACGTACCATTTGGCAGGCACGGCTTCCAGGTGTCCCGGCTGGGCTTTGGCTGCATGCGGCTGCCCACGAAAAGGCAGGACGAAAAAGATGTGATCGACCGGGACGAGGCGATCCGGATGATCCGGCACGGCATCGACCGGGGCATCAGCTATGTGGATACGGCGTATCCCTACCATAGCGGGGAAAGCGAAATCGTGGTGGGCCTGGCCTTAAAGGACGGCTACCGCGAAAAAGTGACGCTGACCACGAAGCTGCCGCTGTGGGCTGTGCATGAAGAAAAAGACATGAACCGCCTGCTGGATGAGCAGCTGAAAAAGCTGGATGTGCCTTACCTGGATTTTTATTTGCTCCACGCTGTGAACAAGGACCGGCTGGACCAAATGGAGGCCTTCCATTTTCAGGATTTTCTGCTTGAGGCCGTCCGCGACGGGCGGATCAGGCGGCCCGGCTTTTCCTTCCACGATGATTACGACGTCTTCATCCGCGCCTTGGACGCGTTCGACGGCTGGGGGATGGCGCAGATCCAGTTCAATTACCTGGACGATGAAACCCAGGCCGGGGAAAAGGGACTTCGGGAAGCGGGAAAACGCGGCGTCCCGATCGTGGTCATGGAGCCGCTTCGCGGCGGGGCGCTTGCGAACCCGCCGGAAAACGTGGCGCGCCTGATCCGCGAAAGCCCCAAAAAGCGCAGCGCCGTGGAATGGGCCTTCTCCTATGTGGCGGATTATGCCGAGGTGGCGACGATCTTAAGCGGCATGAGCACGATGGAGCAGGTGGAGGATAACCTGCGCATTTTCGATGGCCTCAAAGTGGGCGGACTGAGCGAGGAAGACAAGAAATTCGTGCATGGGCTCAAGGAAGCGTATCTTTCCCGCATGCCCGTCAAATGCACCGCCTGCCGCTATTGCCAGCCCTGCCCGCAGGACGTGCACATCCCCGAAATATTCAGCTTCTATAACCGCGGCAAAATGTTCGATAACCCCGGCTTTTTCCGCGGCCGCTATCAGGATCTGGCGAACCAGGGGTTTGACGCCTCCCGCTGCGTGCGGTGCGGCGCGTGCGAGGCCGCGTGCCCGCAGAACCTGCCCATCGCCGAATGGCTGCAAACCATCGACGCGGAATTCAAACGGGGATGACCTGACCGCCGCGTAACGCTTTTTGTTTGTCCGGGCCGGGTTTTTTCGCGCGCGGCGGGCCAGAATAATCACGGGCCCGTCGCGGTTTATTGAGGGGAGGGATCGGCGCTGGATCGGCTGCTGTTTGGTTTTATTCCAATTTACGGACTTTTGATCGCGGGCGGCATCGGCCTGGGCGTGTGGCTTTGCGGCACGCAGGAAAAGCGGCTGGGGCTTCCCAAGGACACGGCGGTGGATTTTGCGCTGTGGGCGGTGCCTGCCGCCATCATCGGCGCCCGCGTCTATTATGTGGCGTTCCAGTGGGATCTGTATAAGGACGATCTGCTGCGCGCGTTCAGGCTGTGGGAAGGCGGCATCGCGATTTACGGGGCCGTGATCGGCGGCGCGCTGGGGGCGATGGCGTACGCGAAAAAGAAAAAGCTGTCCTTCGGCGCGCTGGCGGATATGACGGCCCCGGCGCTGATCCTGGGCCAGGCCATCGGCCGCTGGGGCAATTTCGTGAACCAGGAAGCCTACGGCGCGCTGATCGAAAACCCCGCGCTGCAGTTTTTCCCTCTCGCCGTGTATGCCGACGGCGCGTGGCGCATGGCCACGTTCTTCTATGAATCGGTATGGAATTTCATCGGCTTTTTCGTGCTCTGGCTGAACCGGAAAAAAACGGTAAAGCCGGGGGACCTGTTCCTTAAGTACCTGTGCTGGTACGGCGTGGGCCGCGCCGTCATCGAGGGCCTGCGCACGGACAGCCTGATGTGGGGCTCCGTGCGGGTGAGCCAGGCGCTTTCCGTCCTGCTCGTGATCGCGGCCGGCGCGCTGCTGATCCTGCACCGGAAACAGGCAAAAACAGAAATATAAAAGGCCCCTCCGAAAGGGAAGGGCCGGGAAATTTGTGCGTTACAGGGTCTGCCGGGTCTGCATATATTTCTGCTTGGCCGTCTGCACATCTTGCGCCTGGGCGGGCTTGACGGGATACCAGCCCTGCTGCTGCATCTGGTTGAAAATGTCCAGCTGGTCCTGGCCGATCTGCATGTAGCAGTCGTTGAGCACCTTGCGCATGGCGGGCTGGCTGGCTTCCAGCACCTCGGAAGCAATGTTGGAAAGCAGGGACTTTTCCTGATAGAGCAGGTCAAAGGCCAGCTCCTGGTCCCCCAGGGTATTGCTGTTTCCCTGATTCCAGGGCTGATTTTGCTGGTTCATGCTGTTTCCTCCTTACTGGCAGCCGTTCAGATAATTGAGCAGCGCGTCGTAGTGCTGGCGGTGATGCTGGGCCACGGTGGAAGCCACCTGCTTGAGCTGGGGATTCTGGAACGCCTCGGCGTGATGCTGGGCCACCTTGCAGCTCATCGCCATGTGGGTCAGCTGATCCTCCAGCACGCTCAGATCCTTGCTGGTCAAGGCGCATCCGGTATTGTTGGGCATTGTCGGTTCCCTCCTTTATTTTGGATACGCTTTCAGGATGCGCGGGGGAGGGGCATTCTATACGTGATAAAAGGAGATTTTGCCCATGAAGCACTGGGGACTGTACCGCCTGGCGCTGCGTCTGATCCCGCCCCGCGGCGCGCTGAACGGCTCAACGCTGCCCGGCGGGGATACGCGTTCCGTCCTTCGCATCCTGCGAAAGCACCGGTGCCTGGGGGCCTCCCTGTGCGTGTTTGACGAACGGGGCGTATCGGGCGTCCTGACGTTCGGCTTTTCCCATTTGCCGGATACCAAGGCGCGGGCGGATACGGTGTTCCGCGCCGCGTCGGTGAGCAAATTCATCACCGCCCTTGGCGCGATGAAGCTCAGGGAAGCGGGCAGGCTGGACCTGGACGCGGACGTGAACGCGTATCTGCCTTTCTCCCTGCGCCATCCGAAGGCGCCGGAGACGCCGATCACGCTGCGCATGCTGCTCAGCCATACCGCGGGCATCCATGACGGGACGGCCTATAACCGGGGCGTCGCAAAAGGCACGCCGCTTTCAGCCTTGCTTCAGGGCGACAGCTTTTCCGAGCATCTTCCCGGGCGGGCGTGGGAGTATTCCAATTTCGGCGCGGGCATTGCCGGGGCCGTGATGGAAGCGGCGGCGGGCACGGATTTTGAAACGCTGATGCAGGAAACCGTGTTTGAACCCCTGCAGGTGCGGGCGACCTTTTATCCGCAGAAGGTGCGGGGCGATCTGGCGGACGCGGTGCGCATCCTGCCCCGCCAAAGGACGCCGAACTATGACGCGGCGGAGCGCCGGACGCGGCCGATGCCGGAGATGAAGCCGGACTGCGAGCACCATTATAACCTGGCGCACGGGGCGCTGTGCGTGACGGCGGAGGGGCTTAGCAAGCTCGGGCTCGCCGGGATGAAGCCGGGCTTCCTGAAAAACGAAAGCCTTCGGGAAATGCGAAAGGAGATTTTGCCCTTTGGGGAGCGCGCGAAGGACCTGTCGCAGGGCGTCGGCACGTTTATCCTGCGCGATCCGTCCATCTCCGCGCGCCCCCTGTACGGGCACCAGGGCATGGCTTACGGCGCAGTGCACGGCGTATTTTTCGAGCCGGAAAGCGCCCGGGGCGTATCGCTCCTGACGCTCGGGGCCAGCGAGGCCCGGGACGGCGTGCTGGCCGACCTCAATCGGGATCTGCTGCGGGCGCTTTTGGGGGATCGGCATGGATAAAGTAACGGAGATCAGCAGAAAAAACGGGGTCGCCACCGTAAAAACGCTCGGCGGGGAAACGCTCAAAATCCCCTCCGCGCTGTATTTGGAAAGGAAGCTGCGCGTAAACCAGCCCGTCGACCCGGAGGGCTACCGGAGGTTCATGCGGGAGCGGGGCTATCCCCACGCGCTGGAGGCGGCGATGAAATACCTGGCGCTCCGGGAACGCAGCGAACAGGAGGTCCGCGCGCGCCTGCGCCGCTCCTGCTTCGATGAAAACGTCATACGGCGGGTGCTGGACACCCTGGGCCTGCACGACCTGGTGTCGGACGCGCGCTTCGCCGGGCAATGGGTGCGCAGCCGTTCCAGAAAATACGGGAAAAACCGCATCGCCCAGGAGCTTCGCATGAAGGGCGTCGCAGGCGAGGAAGCGCGGGCCGCCCTGGACGGGCTGCCCGAAGAGGAAGAATACGCCCGCGCGCTTTCCCAGGCGCAAAAGCTGCAAAAAAAATACCGGGGCGAGCCCCGCAAGCTGGTCCAGGCGCTCGTCCGCCGGGGCTATGCCTTCGGCATGGCCAGGCGCGCGGCGGAGGAAGCGGCGAAGGAAGACGAATGATCGCGTTTGAAATATCGAACAGCAATCGAGGAGGAGCAAGGATGGATAGGATCCATTTGGAAAAGCTCACATGGGATACCGTTGACGGCGTCCTGAAGCTCAGGGTGAAAAAGGAGCAAAAAGGATTTGTTGCCAGCAACAGCGACAGCTTGATCGACGCTTATTTTGCTGCGACGGAAGAAAAATTTCCGGTTTACCCGCTGGGGATCTATCTTGGGAAAAAGCCGGTGGGCTTTTTGATGATCGGATACGATTGCCCATGGGCTAAGGGATGCTACGGCCTGCCGGCAGATTATTACTATATCTGGCGGTTGATGATCGATAAGCGCTATCAGGGAAACGGGTATGGAAAAGAAGCGCTCGGGCAAGCCCTTGCTTTTATCCGTTCGTTTCCATGCGGAAAGGCGGATTATTGCTGGCTGTCCTATGAACCGGAAAACGAAGTCGCCAGAAAGCTGTATCTGTCGGTCGGCTTTGAGGAAAAGCCCGAGCTTTGGAAAGAAGATATGGAAATGCCCGCCGTGCTGAAACTCTGAGACGAAACGGCAGCGTCGGATGATTTGATAAGGCGCGCTTGCACACCGCCCGCCGCATGGCGCAAAGCGCGTCTTTTTTTATGAATCGGCATTTTGACGGGATGCGGAAGAAAATTTGAAAATGAAAACAATTTTCACTTTACAAATGCGCAAAAACAGGCTATACTATCCCACGCGGCGACAGACAGCCTGTTTGCTGCCGCAATCTATCTGATGCGATGCGGAAGGGTCGGTTATGAAAAAAGGAATTGCGCTTTTGCTTCTTTGCGCGCTGCTGGGGCTGACGGGCTGTGCGGCGGCGGAGGAGGAAGTATCGGTCGTCGCGACGTTTTATCCGGTCTATATCCTGGCGGAAAACGTGCTAAAGGATGTGCCCGGGGTCACGCTCTCTTCCATGACGCCGCCAAGCACGGGCTGCCTGCACGATTATCAGCTGCTCACCAGCGATATGCGCGCCCTGGGCAAGGCGAAGGCGCTGCTCATCAACGGCGCGGGCATGGAAAGCTTTCTGCCCGATGTGACGGGGCAATTCCCGGCGCTCGTGGTCGTGGATTGCTCCCAGGGCGTGGAACTGATCGCCGAGGAAGGGGGCCACGGCGAATGGAACGCGCATATCTGGCTGGACCCCCAAAACGCCGTCCGGATGGTCGAAAACCTGCGGGACGGCTTATCCGCGCTGCTGCCGGAGAGCGATGCGCTCATCCAAAGCAACGCGGCAGCCTATATCGAGCGGCTCATGCAGCTGGACGCGGAATTGTCCGCCGCCATCGAAGCCCTGCCCGGAAAGGACATCGTGACCTTCCATGAGGCGTTCCCGTATTTTGCCAGGGCGTACGGCCTGCATGTGTGCGCGGTGGTGACGACGGAGCCGGACGAGCCCATCTCGCCCCGGATGCTGGGCAGCGTGATCCGCCAGATCAGGGACGCGGGCAACCCGCCCCTGTTTTCCGAGCCGCAGTATGAAAACAGCGCGCTTTCCACCATCGCCGCGGAGACCGGCGCGCCCGTCTATGAGCTGGACCCGCTCGTGACCGGCGACGGGAGCCTCACCGCGTATGAGGACGTGATGCGCAAAAATCTGGCCGTGCTTGAAACAGCGCTGGGGGAGTGACCGCTCAGGTGTCGATCCGCCTGAGCGGAGAAAGCAGGCGGTTGCGGTAGGCGATATCTTCCCGTACGGAAAAGCCCTGGCGTTCCCAGAAGGCGTTCCCGGCCTCGTTCCTGTGAAATACCAGGAGCGCGGCTTTGTGGATGCCTTCTTTTTTGAGGGCGTCCAGGCACAGCTCCACCAGCTTCGTCCCGACGCCCTGCCGCCGGTAGGACGCCCGGACGGCCAGATGGTAGATATACCCGCGCCGCCCGTCCTGGCCGGACAGGATCACCCCGGCCAGGGTATCCCCGTCCATGGCGACGAAGCTCAAGCCTGGGTTTCGCTCAAGGAGCTTTGCGATGCCCTCCCGGGAATCGTCCCTGTCGTTGAAGCCCATGTTTTTGCTGCTCATCCAAAGCGCCCACACGCTGTCGTAATCCTTGATCGTCATCTGCCTGTAATCCATCCATCCATCCACCCCTTTTCCAAAAAGCATAAAAGGAAAGAGCGCGGCGCCGCATTCCTTCGCGCCGCGCTCTTGCGTTCGTCCCGGTCAGCCCAGGTCCACGATGATCGGAAGGATCATGGGATTGCGCTTGATCTTTTCATAAATGTAACGGTGCAGCTCATCCTTGATGCGGTTCTTGATGCTGGGCCAATCGCTGCCCTCGATGCGGCCGTAGCTGGCGATGATGCTGCGCACCACTTCGCGCGTGGATTCGATGATATCTTCGTTTTCACGCACATACACGAAACCGCGGGAAATCACGTCCGGCCCGGAAACGAGCACGCCGTTGGTGCGGTCAAACGCCATGGCGACGATAATCAGGCCGTCCTGGGACAGATGCTTTCTGTCGCGCAGCACCACGTTCCCCACGTCGCCGATGCCAAGGCCGTCCACCAGCACCTCGCCGGTGGGCACGGTGCCCGCGATGGACAGGCTGTCCTGGCTCATCTCGATCACCTGGCCGGCGGCGGGAAGGACGATGTTCTTGCGGTCCATGCCCATGGATTCCGCCAGCTCCGCGTGCTGCCAGAGCATGCGGTATTCGCCGTGCACGGGGATGAAATACTTGGGCCGCACCAGCGCGTGCATCAGTTTGATTTCCTCCTGGCAGGCGTGGCCGGAAACGTGCACCTCGGCCATGGCTTCATAAATGACTTCCGCACCGCAGCGATACAGCTGGTTGATGACGCGGGAGACGAATTTTTCATTGCCGGGGATGGGCGTCGCGGAAATGATGACCTTGTCGGAGGGCTTGATCTGCAGCTTCCGGTGCTCGGAAAACGCCATGCGGGTCAGGCCGCTCATGGGCTCGCCCTGGCTGCCGGTGGTCAGGATCAGCAATTCGTCGTCGCGGTAGCTGTCCAGATCGTCCACCTCCAGGAAATACCCCTCGGGGATCGAAAGCTCGCCAAGCTGCATGGCCACGCGGGTGACGGAAATCATGCTGCGGCCGACGAAGCACACCTTGCGGCCGAAACGGATGCCGCTGTCGATCACCTGCTGGAGGCGGTTGATATTGCTGGCGAACATGGCCACGATCACGCGGCCCTCGGCGTTGCGGAACTGGTTGACGAAGGTTTCGCCGATCTTGCGCTCGCTCATCGTATAGCCGGGGCGCTCGATGTTGGTGCTTTCGCACAGCAGTGCGAGCACGCCCGCGTCGCCCGCCATGGCGAGGGAGCTTAAGTCCGTGATCTCGCCGTCCACGGGCGTAAAATCGATCTTAAAGTCGCCGGAATGGACGATCACGCCGGCGGGGCATTTGATGATCAGCGCGCACGCGCCGGGAATGGAATGGCTCACCTTCACAAACTTGACCGAAAATTGCCCGATCTTCACTTCGTCCCGGGGCATGATGGCGTTCATCTGGATGCCGTTCACCCGGTGCTCGCGAAGCTTCAGGTCGATCAAAGCGAGCGTCAGCCGGGTGCCCCAGATGGGGGCGGGCACCTGCTGGAGGATGTAGGGCGTCGCGCCGATATGGTCCTCATGCCCGTGGGTGAACACATAGCCGCGCACACGGGCCTTATTCGCCTCCAGATAGGACGCGTCGGGGATCACCAGATCGATGCCGAGCATGTCCTCCTTGGGGAAAATAGAGCCGCAGTCGACCACCAGAATATCATCCTCATATTCGATGGCCGTAATATTTTTTCCGATTTCATCAACGCCGCCCAGCGGAATGATGCGTATTTTTGCGTACTGGGGCATAGTAACCTCCTTTCAAATCAATGTGGAATGACATAAACGATCCAAATCCTATTGATTTCTAAACTGGATGCTGCTCCATACAATCAGGGAAAGGATATTCAATCAATCTGTTTTTTATTATAACACAGTTTCGCGATAATTACCAGCCTGTTTTTTTGTCCAAAAAATACAGGTGATCTTATGGAGTATCCACCAAACGCCGAAACACGGATCGCCGAACGGAAAACAAAACTTTTTTCGGGGCCGTTGTCCCTTTTTTGCGCTTGTGCTATAATGGACCAGACGGCCCGAAATAAGAGGGGACGGCCGTTTGGGCGGCTTTGGAAGAGAAAAGGAGCGGATGCGGCTTTGATCATTTGCGATACCCACGCGGATACCCTGTACCGGCGCTGCCGGCAGGCGGAAAAAGCGGAAGAGCAGGCGGAACCGGATATCACGGTGGAAAAACTGAAGCAAGGGCAGATCAGCGTGCAGACGATGGCGCTCTTCGTTGGCGGAAGCGACAGGCTTCCCGACATCGCAAGGGCGTTTGAGGGCATGTTCGCGCAGGGCGAAATGCTGGAAAAGAAAGAGGGCCTGCGCCGCGTCACCGATTATCGGGACGCCGTGGACGGCGAAAACGCGTTTATTTATTCGGTGGAGGGCTGCGACCTGCTCAACGGCAGCCTGGAGGCGCTTTCCGTTTGGCGTCAAAAGGGCGTGCGCATGGCGGCGCTCACCTGGAATTATGAAAACTGCGTCGCGACGCCGGCCAAAAAAGACGCCGACGCGCCCCTAAAGCCCTTTGGCAGAAAAGCGGCGCGGGAAATGGCGCGCCTGGGCATCGCCCCGGATACGAGCCATTTGAACCAGCGCGGCTTCTATGATCTGCTGGAAATGGGCATTTCTCCCGTGGCCTCGCATTCCTGCTGCCGCGCGCTGTGCGATCATTTCAGGAACCTGAGCGATCGGCAGCTGCGCGATCTTTTCCAGGCGGGCGGCTATGTGGGCGTCAATTTCTATCCCTGTTTTTTAAGGGAGGATGAAAAGGCTGATCTGGACACGGTCTGCGATCACGTGATCCATATCCTGGAGCTGGGCGGCGGGGACCACGTGGGCTTCGGCTCGGATTTTGACGGGATCGAATTGAAGCCCGCGGGCCTGAACGGGCCCCAGGATATCCCATCGCTCCTCAAACGCCTTGCGGAGCGCGGCGTGGACCAGGCGCAGATCAGGCGCATCGCCGGGGAAAACCTGCTGCGCTATTACGACCGGATCGACCCTCGGGAATAAGCTTGATTTGGAGGAAACGGCATGCTTGGGATCATCGGGGCCATGGACAAGGAAGTGGACGCCCTTCGGGAGCAAATGGAAGGCGCGCGGGAAGAAACGATCGGCTTTACCCGTTATACATGCGGAACGCTATGGGGCGCGGAGGTCTGCCTGGCCCGCTGCGGCATCGGCAAGGTACACGCCGCGCTGTGCGCCCAGGGGATGATCCTGTCCCTGGGAGCGGAGAGGATGCTGAACATCGGCGTGGCCGGAGCGCTGCGGGATTCGCTCCAAATCGGGGATATCGTGATCGCGGACAGCGCCGTGCAGCACGATGTGGATACCACGCCCTTGGGCGATCCGCTTGGCATGATTTCCGGGCCGGATATCGTGCATATCCCCTGCGACGAAGCAATGAAAGAGAAGATCCGCCTCGCCGCGGAGGAAGCGGCCCTCCGGTACGAAACCGGGGCCATCGCCACGGGCGATCAATTCATCGTCGGTACGGAAAAAAAGGATTTCCTCGCCCGGCAGTTTGACGCCGCCGCCTGCGATATGGAGGGCGGGGCGATCGCCCAGTGCTGCTATGAAATGCGCGTGCCCTACGCCGCCGTCCGCGCCATATCGGATACCCGCCTGGGCGACGAAACAGAGTACGCGCTCAAGGCCGATCTGGCCTGCCGGAATGAGGAAAAACTGCTCAAATGCCTGATCGAGCTGCTGCGTACGGAAGGAGAATGCCAGCATGGATAAATGGGACCGCCGGTTTGTGGAAATGGCCCGGGTGGTCGCCACCTGGACGAGCTGCTATGCGCCGGGCAGGGCGATCGGCGCGGTGATCGTAAAGGACAAGCGCATCATGACCACCGGCTATAACGGCGCGCCCGCCGGCATGAAGACCTGCCGGGAAAAGGGCGAATGCCTGCGGCGCAAGCTGGGCATCGCGAGCGGGACGCGGGCGGAGGTGTGCTATGCCGCGCATGCCGAGCAAAACGCCATCCTGCAGGCCGCGAAGCTCGGTATCAGCATCGACGGGGCGACGCTGTACTGTACGCACCAGCCCTGCTCGATCTGCGCCAAGATGATCGTGAACGCGGGCATCCGCAAGGTGATTTATGAGCAGGGCTACCCGGACGATTTCACCCTCGAGATTTTTAAGGAAACCGGGGTGGAGCTGGTCCGATACGAGGAAGAACAACCGAAAACGGAGGGAAACAAGGAATGAAACGGGTTTTATCGCTGCTGCTGACGACTGCGCTGCTTTTGTCCCTTTTGCCCGCTGCGCTTGCGGAGGACCCGGCGCCGATCTCGGTGATCCCCAAGGATCAGATCACCCCCACCCTCAAGGGCATTCATCATTATATGCTGATCTGCGTGGATTCCTGGGCGGCGGATCTGACCAAGGAAGGCAACCACACCGACGGGCTGATGCTGGTGACGGTGGACGAGATCGCCCACCGCGTGATGCTGACCAGCTTCATCCGCGATATGCTGATCCAGCGCCCGGACGGCAAGTACGGCCGCATCAACAACATCGTGGATCTGATGAGCCCCAAGACCAAAACGGGCATCGACGGCAAGGCGGGCATCCCGCTGCTGATCGAAACCATCAATACCCATTTTGACCTGGAAATCGAAAAATTTATCGTGGTGGATTTTAAGCAGGTGGAAAACATCATCAACGCCGTGGGCGGCGTGGATATCACGATCACCGACCGCGAAGCCAACTACCTGCGCAATTATTCCATCTCCTCCACGTCCACCACGCCCTCCATCTCCGGCGGCGGCACCTATCATTTCTCCGGGCACGCGGCGGTCATTTACATGCGCATCCGCAAGGTGCATACCGCCGAATACGTCCATGCGGACGGCCGGGTGTTTTACGACACCCAGGATTATGGCCGGACGTACCGCGACCGCGTGGTTGTTTCCTCGATTGCCGAGAGCCTCAAGGATATTTCTTATGAGGACGCGCTCAAGCTGCTCGACGTCATCATCACGAACACGGTGTACACCAACATGTCCACGGACGATATGCTCAGCGCTCTGGACCTGGCCATGGAAATGCGGGGCGTGCCGGTGGAGCATATCCGCATGCCCATCGATAACCCGGAAGGGAATTCCCCGACGGCGGAAAACTTCAACAAGGGCCGCCTCTCCTATCTGGAATTTGCCTACGCGGGCATGGCCACCAAGGAAGTCAATTTTGAAATGAATCGGGAGGCCCTGCAAAGATTCCTGTATGATTCCTTTGTGGTGGTGGACGACGAATGAGCGTGCAGGCAGTCATTTTCGATATGGATGGGCTGCTGATGGACAGCGAGGGCATCGGCCTTACGGTCATGCATGCCTGCGGCTTTTTGCAGGGAAAGGATATCCCCGTTCCCTTGATCCGCGAAACGATCGGCGCCAATTCCCAAGCGGCGAGCGAGATGTACCGCGCCTTTGACGCGCAGATCGACACGGAAAAGCTCTTCCGCGATTTCAGCGCGAGCATGCAGGCTTTGGCCCGGGAGGGCAAAATTCCCCTGAAAAAAGGGGCAACGGAATTGCTTTCGGCGCTGAAGGAAAAGGGCGTTCCCTGCGCCGTCGCCTCCTCCAGCGGGATCAAAACCATCGAGGTCTACCTGCGTTCCGCGGGGATAAAGCAGGCGTTCAGCGCGCTGGTGACCGCGAGCGGCCTGCCCTCCAAGCCCGCGCCGGACGTGTTTTTGAAAGCGGCGCAGGCGCTCCATGCCGCGCCGGACCGATGCCTGGTGCTGGAGGATTCCGTCAACGGCGTCAAGGCGGGCCGCGCCGCGGGCATGACGGTCTGCATGGTGCCGGACCTGATCCCCTTTACCGAAACGCTGCGGCCCTACTGCGATCACGTGCTGGACGACCTTGCAGCGGTCATTCCGCTGCTGGACGCATGAACGGGGCCGTCGTGTGCGTGGGGCGGCTGAAGGAAAAACATTATGCCGCCGCCGCGGAGGAATATTTGAAGCGGCTGTCCCGCTTTGGCAGGATGGACATCGTGGAGCTGCCCGATCTTCCGGAGCCCGCCCACGCCTCCGACGCGGATAGGAAAACGGTGATGGAGAAGGAAGGGGAAAGCATCCTTTCCAAAATCAGGCCGCAGGATCACGTGATCGCCCTGTGCATCGACGGCCCGCAGTACGACAGCGTGGCCTTCGCCAGGCGCCTTGCGGAAAACGAGCAAAAAGGCGCGCGGCAGGTGTTCGTGATCGGCGGCTCCCTGGGCCTGTCGAACGCCGTGACCGCGCGGGCGGACGAAAAACTATCGCTTTCCAAAATGACGTTTCCGCATCAGCTGGCGCGGGTGCTGCTTTTGGAGCAGCTGTACCGGGCGTGCAAGATCAACGCCGGGGAAAAATACCATAAATAAAAGATAAGCAAAAAAGCAGCAGCGCGGGGACGTCCTTCGGCGCTGCTGCTTTTTGCTTTCTTACGGCATGCTCACGATGCGTATGTCCGGCGGTATCAGGCTTTTCACCCTGCCGACGTTGCCGCTCCGATCGGGGCCGAGAACCAGGATGGACGCGCCGTACCTGGCGGCGTAGCGCACGATGGCGGCGGGTACGTCCTGCTCGTAGAGGATGTTCATTTCCGCGTTGACCTCATGGGCCAGGGAAAACAGTTCGTTCAGGATGCCCGCGCTGTCCGGGCTGCCCAGGACGTTTTTGCCCTGGCTCACGTGCAGCACGCGCAGGGGAAGCTTCTCTTCCAGCGCCAGGGCCTGCCCCCGGCGGATCAGGCGTTCGCAGTCCTTCTGTACGGTCACGCACACAAGAACACAGTTTTTTTCGCTCATGTCCTATGATTCCTTTCAGGCGCGCGTCCAGGCGCCCAGCGCTTTGTCGTGGGCGGTCAGGGTCAGCGTTTCGCCTATCTTCCAATCGGGGCGGGGCAGATTGGCGTCGTAATAGAAGAGCCGGTCGTCCTCCGGGTCGTCCATATCGCCCACGCTGATCATCAGCGGATAGAAGCGCACGCCGTCCCGCATCACGCTCTGCTCCTCCATTTCCTTGAATGCGCCGGTCGCACTGCGGGTCTTGCCGTGGAGCACGTTGTTCAAATGGTTGCGGTAAGCGGCCAGGGGAGAGATCAGCATGCCGTGGAAGAAGATGAACCCGGCCCCGAGCACCACGCTCAGCACGACGGTGACCCACTTGACGCGCAGGATGAACGATACGACGATCCCGGCCAACAGCATCAGCGACGGAACGCTGACGGCCAGCCACCGCTTTTTCAATTGATTCCGTATATCCTCATAATCCTGCTCAGTATACAATGCACAGCCCTCGCTTTTCATGGATCCGGGCAGGGCCCGCCCTGTCCTCTGTGCTTCTATTTTACCGCAATCCGCCCCAAAAGTACAGCCCCAAACGGTGGCGATATTGTGACAGAAAACGATTTATAACAAAATGGTGATCATGCCGCCTTCGCCTTCGTTGAGCATGCGGGTGAGGGCGGACTGGACCTTTTCCTGGGTGTCCACGGGCAGGCGGTTCAATTTGCCGCTCACGCCCTCCTGGATCAGCTCTTTGAGGGATTTGCCGAAGAAATTGGTCTCCCACAGGCTTTGCGGGTCCTTCTGGTATTGCTCGTTCAGGGTCTCCACGAAGGCTTCGCTCTGCTCCTGCGTGCCCAGCACCGGGGCGATCTCCGTTTCGATATCGGAGCGGATCAGGTGCAGCGTCGGCGCGCTGGCCTTCAGACGCACGCCGTACCTGCTTCCCTGGCGCATGAGCTCGGGCTCCTGCAAATGGATTTCGCTCATGGCGGGGGTCACCAGGCCGTAGCCGGTCTGCTGAACGGATTTGAGCGCGCCGGCCACCCGGTCGTATTCCTTTTTGGCGGCCACCAATTCCTTCATGAGCGAAAGCAGATGCGCGTCGCCCGTGATGGTTTCGCCGCACTGCTCGCTCAGGATCTGGTTGAACAGCCCCTCGCGCACGGGCACGTCGAAGCGAACCGCGCCTTCGCCCAGGTTCACCTGCTCGTCCCGGGGCGAGAGCAGGTATTCCGAATCGGCAAACGCGGCCGCGGCCAGGGCCTTATCCCGCATCTTGCGCATGCTGCCGGAAAGGGAGCGGATGGTTTCCAGCGCGTGGGTGGGCAGCCAGTGCCCTTCGTCCAGCGCGCCCATCCAGCCGGGCACGTGGAACAATACCTCGCGAAGCGGGAATTCCATCAGCAGCCCGGATAAAAGCTGCTGGATATCGCCGGGCTGCATTTCCTTGACGTTGAGCAGCGTCACCGGCACATCGTATTTGGCTTCCAGGGCCTGCCGCAGATTTTTCGCGTCCGCGCTTTCGGGATGGGCGGAATTGAGCACCACGGCGAAGGGCTTGTTCAGCCCCTTCAACTGACGGATCACCTGCTCCTCCGCGGATGTGTAGCTGGTCCGGGGAAGATCGGCCACGGTGCCGTCCGTCGTCACCACGACGCCCACCGTGGCATGGTCCGTGATGACCTTCCTGGTGCCCAGCGCCGCCGCCTCCTCAAAGGGGATATCCTCCTTGGACCAGGGGGTGGAGACCATGCGGGCCGCCTCGCCCTCCTGCGTGCCCAGCGCGCCGGGGATCAGATAGCCTACCGAGTCCACCATCCGTACCCTCGCCGTCACGTGATCGTCCACGCGCACCTCTGCCGCGCCTTCGCCGGGGATGAACTTGGGCTGCGTGGTCATGATGGTTTTGCCGCTGCCGGATTGGGGCAGCTCATCGGTCAGCCGCGTGCGCTTTGGCCCGTCCGCCATCAGCGGCAGCACCATCTGCTCCATGAACCCGGTAATGAATGTGCTTTTTCCGGTCCGAACCGGGCCCACCACGCCGATATACAGATCCCCCTGTGTCCTTTCCGCGATATCGCTGTACAGGGGCCGTGCGCTCGCGCCTGTATGCTGCTCCATGCTGCCGCCTCCTTCACTGGTTCCCTTCTCTGTCCGAGGAAATGTATGCGTTCACGGCGGCGAATATGCCACGGAAGACAGAAAACCCGCCGGAAGCAAAACGCCGCCGGCGGGAATAAGAACGAATGAAGAATATTTAATCCAGCAGGGCGATCATGACGTCGATCTGCGCCTGATCGGGGGCGAAATACTGCACGCCGAAGCCGACGGCGTCATAATCCGCTTTGAGGGTGATGGCGATGATCACGCGCCGGTCATCCCCAAAGGCGGTCTGGATATCGATGGGCTTGCCAAAGGAGAAGGATTCGGCGCGCGCCCCGGTGCGCAGCGCCTGCAGATCGGGATAGATGACCAGGGACTCCGAATGCACCATGATCGAGGAAGAATTGAGGCGATAGGTGATGGTCTGCACCCCGTGATCCAGCACCACTGTGGCGGTGCCCACGGTATAGCGGTTGCTGGCGATCAGGGGATAGGTGTAGACGCCGTCCGTGGAAAGATCGATCGGCGTGACGCGGTTCCATACGCTGCCGCCGATCAGCTCGCGGGTGGTGGGGCCGAAGGAGGTGATGGTGTTGTTGTACATCATCTGCGTATAGGGCACCTTGCGGCGCTCAGCCACGCTGCCGCACAGCGCGCAGGTGTATTCGCTCAGGCCGTCGCTGGTCGGGGAAGGCACGGTGACCTCGATCCAGACGTAGGAGTGGCCCAGGGGCGGATATTCCACGGTGGTTTCCATGCCGCACACGTCGCAGATCCTCAGCGCCGTGCCGGGCTCGGTGCAGGTGGGCATGGTGTACGCGAGCGTAACCCACTGATGCCCGGGGGCCGGGCCGTCCACGCGCTTTTCCTCGGCCTTGCAGACGCGGCAGATCCGCGTGCTGGTCACTTCGGATTCACAGATTTGATCCTTGGGTTTCAGATCGACCTGCCATTCGCCCCAGGCGTGGCCCGTGCTGGGAATGGATACGCTACGGCTGGCCTGCTGGCAGCGAATGCAAAGCATCGTGCCCTGGCCATCCTCCGTACAGGCGGAGGGCGTTTCGACAACGCCGATCACAATGCCCGGAAAATCGCTGCTGGCCATCACATTCCCCGCGGGGTAGCCGGAGAGAACGGAGGGATCGGCGAACAGGTGCCCAAGGGCCGGGCTGTTGCTCAGCACGATCGTTTCCTCCAGCCCGCAGCCCGAGCAAACGCGCACCACGCGCCCCGGCTCCGTGCACGTGGGCGGATAGGAGACGCCGGACGACCATTGATGGCCGGGCGCAGGAGAGACAAGCATCGTTTCCGTCTCCCCGCAAACCAGGCAGACGCGGTGGGCGGTCTTATCCGTGAGGCAGACGAGCGAGGGATCGATCGCGTCCTCCACCCAGTCCGACCATTGATGGCCGGGCGCAGGAGAGACAACC
>JAFXZO010000080.1 GCA_017541205.1 Clostridia bacterium
GGTGGAATGGGTCACGATATCCGCGCCCCATTCGATGGGCCGGCAGTTGACGGGGGTGGCGAAGGTGTTGTCCACGATGAGCGGAACGCCGTGGGCGTGCGCCGCGCGGGCGAACTGCTCGATATCCAGCACCGTCAGGGCCGGGTTTGCGATGGTTTCGCCGAACACCAGCTTGGTGTTTTCGCGGAACGCGGCGTTCAGCTCCTCATCCGTGCAGTCGGGCGAAACGAAGGTGACCTCGATGCCCATTTTCGCCATCGTGACGCTGATCAGGTTAAAGGTGCCGCCGTAAATGCTGGACGAGGCCACGATATGATCGCCGCAGGAGGCCAGGTTGAACATGGCAAAAAAGTTGGCCGCCTGGCCGGAGGAGGTGAGCATGCCCGCCGTGCCGCCCTCCAGGGCGCAGATCTTCGCCGCCACATAATCGTTGGTTGGGTTTTGCAGGCGCGTATAAAAATACCCCGAAGCCTCCAGGTCAAAAAGCTTGCCCATGTCCTCCCCGGTCGCGTATTTGAACGTGGTGGACTGAACGATGGGGATCTGCCGGGGCTCTCCGCTTCCGGGAGTATAGCCGCCCTGGACGCAAACGGTATCCGGATGATAGCCGCGCATAACGTTACCTCCTTGGTGATGAAAAATACAAAGCCATGATAGCGAATTCCGCTTGCCCTGTCAATAAGCGCGGAGGGCCGAAGTTGTACGAAATCCGTTCTAAATCTCTTCTTCCCCATGCCTGGCCGCGTGGCAGCAGACGTTCACGGCCACGGGCATTCCGGCGATATGGGTGGGCAGATAATCGATGTTCACGCACAGGGCGGTGGTCTTTCCGCCGATCCCCGCGGGGCCGATGCCCAGGCGGTTGATGCGCTCGAGGGCCTCTTGTTCCATCCCGGCGTACCGCGCGTCGGGATGGCGGCTCCCCACGGGGCGCGCGGTCATGCGCTTGGCGAGCGCCGCGGCCTGCTCCATCGTGCCGCCGACGCCCACGCCGATCACCATCGGCGGGCAGGGGTTCGGCCCGGCGCGGCGGGCGGTCTCCACGATGAAATCGACCACGCCCTTTTCGCCGTCCGCGGGCACGCACATTTTGACGGCGCTCATGTTTTCGCTCCCAAAGCCCTTGGCCGTGATGAGGAAGCGCACCTTTTCGCCGGGCACGATGCGAAGATGCAGCACGGCGGGGGTGTTGTCGCCGGTGTTCCTGCGGTCAAAGACCGGATCGTTTACGACGGACTTGCGCAAGTATCCCTCGCAATACGCCTGCCGCACGCCCTCGTTGACCGCTTCCTCAAAGCTGCCGCCCGTAAAATGCACGTCCTGCCCCACGTCGATAAACAGCACCGCCATGCCCGTATCCTGGCAGATGGCGACCCTGTCTTCCCGGGCGATCCGGTAGTTTTCGCACAGCTGGCAGAGCACCTGCCTGCCGATCGGCGATTTTTCCGTTTCCGCGGCGCGCTTTACCGCCGCCTCCACATCCCGCCCGATCTCGTAATTCGCGCTGATAAAGAGGTTTTTCACCGTTTCCGTGATCCGGGCGACCGGTATTTCCCGCATACGCGCTCCCCTTTCTGTGGCTGTTTTCGCGCCGCGCATCATTTCGCGCAAAACCGGAAAATATTGTAGCGGCGGCGCGGATATGCTACAATACCGCCGAATCCTCCGGAAAGGAAAAGAACCGTGGAGCAAAAACGCGTCCTGATAACGAAAGACAAAACGTTTTACCGCTCGCTTTTCGCGCTGGCGGCGCCGATCGCGCTGCAAAACCTGATAACCTTCGCCGTCACCTTCGCCGACAGCCTGATGGTGGGCACGCTGGGCGACGCGGCCATTTCCGGCGTGTATATGGGCGGGCAGATCCAGACGCTGCTGCAGCTGCTTTCCGGCGGCGTGGAAGGGGCGATCCTGATCCTGGCGGCCCAATACTGGGGCAAAAAGGACACGGCCAGCATGAAAAAGATCATCGCGGTCGGAACGCATTTTTCCCTCGCCGTCGGCTGCTTCCTGACCGCGGCCTGCGCCCTTTTCCCCAGCCTGATCCTGTCCGTCTTTACGCGGGAGGAGGCCGTGATCCGGGAGGGGAGCGGCTATCTTTCCATCGTGTGCTTTTCCTACGTGTTTTTCACGGTGACCCAGGCGCTGATCGCCGCGGCGCGCAGCGTGGAATCCGCGCGGATCGGCATGGCGGTGTCGGCGGTTTCGCTGGCGGTGAACATCCTGCTCAACTACGCGCTGATCTTCGGCCGGCTGGGGCTGCCCGCCATGGGCGTCCGCGGCGCGGCGGTCGCAACGCTCGCGTCCCGGATCACGGAAACGCTGGTCATCGCGGGATACACGTTCAAAACCGATCAAAAGCTGAAGCTCCGCCCGGCTGATTTCATGAAGAGCGACGCGCTGCTCCGGCGGGATTTCATCCGCTGCGGCCTGCCCATCATCGGCGGGCAATTGATCTGGGGCGTCAACATGATGGGCAATTCCATGATCCTGGGCCGCTTCGATCAATACGTGATCGCCGGGGCCAGCGTCGCCAATTCGCTCAACACCCTGGCGTATGTGGCCATGAACGGCATGAGCGCCGCCGTGGGCATCATCACGGGAAAAACCGTCGGCGCCTGGAAAACCGAATTGATGAAGGAATACGCCCGCACCACGCAGATCCTGTTTCTCGGCCTCGGCCTGTTGACCGGGGGCATGATTTTCCTGCTCAAAGGCACGTTCATCGGGCTCTACGCGGGGCTCGCCGCCGAAACGGCGGCGTACGCGGATCAGTTCTGCAGGGTGCTTTCCGTTACGTTTATCGGCACCTGCTATCAGGCCGCGTGCCTGTTCGGGCTGGTGAAATCCGGCGGGGACGTCGCTTTCGTGTTCAAGAACGACGCGGTTTTCGTGCTGCTGGTGGTATTGCCCTCCGCGATCCTCGCTTCGCGCCTGGGCGCGCCGGCCTGGGTGGTGTTCGCGTGCCTCAAGTGCGATCAGATCCTCAAGTGCGCGGTGGCGTACGTGAAGATCAACAGCTTCAATTGGATCAAAGACCTGACGCGGGACAGGCCGGGATAATCCCCTGGCCGCGCGCGTTTTCTCCGGCGGCAGCGGTCTTCCTCACGGCACGATCACCGGCGGGCGGCGGAAGGTATCGCCGCGCGGCAGGCCGGCGAGCACGCGCCACATCTCGTCCGCCCGGGCGTCCAAAGGGGCGTTTTCAGCCCGCGCAAGGCGGGTTATCAGGGGAAAGCCGCTTTTCTGCATGGCGCGGAGCAGGCCCCGCGCGCTTTGGCGGAAGCCCAGCACCCGCGCGTATTCGGGAAGAGCGGGCAGATCGTCCCTGCGCACGTTCAAGGCGCCGTGGCACAGCGCCCGGCTGATGCGGCCGTAGGTATAACGCCGGGTCTTGACGGCCCGGATCAATTCCTCCCGGGAGCGCGCGCCCTGCGCCGCTTTGAGGATGCGCATTTCCAGCCCTTCCTTGACCCCGGGCCACGCGGCGATCTCCCCGGCGGAAGAGAGCAGGACGCGCTGCAAAACGAGCTGATCCATGCCGCCCGGCGGGCAGACGAGGCCCGAAAGAAGCGCCCTGCTCAGAACGGGCAGCGCGTCGGGCGGCGACGCCTGTTCGATCCCCGCCCAATCGCCCCGGAGGATCGCGCCGCGAAACGCCGATGCGGAGGGCCACGCCTGCAATTCCCGCGCGTGATAATCCTGCGCGCGCAGGACGGGCACGGGCACGAGGGGGCTGCGCAGCCGCCGGATCGCCCGGACGTAGGAGAGCGCCAGGGCGGCGTTCGGCGCGTTGAGCAGGCCGGGCCGCAGGCCCAGGCGTTTTTCCAACGCCTTTCCTTCCGCCGCCGCGTAGGGCAGGCCGCGCGAAAGATCGGCGCGGATCGCCTCCTCCATCTCCCCGCTCTCCAGCGCTTCCGCCGCGCGCAGGAGCAGATCGAGATCCTCCGTTTCACAGCCGAAGGACAGGTGGGTGACGCACCCAAGCGCGCTGAGGACGCGTACCCCGCCCAGGGCGAAATACTCCGCTTCGCGCACCGAAAAAGCGTAAGGGAGCTGGAGCACGATATCCGCCCCGCAGCGCAGCGCCATTTCCGCCCGCGTATGGGCGGGAAGCAGCGCGGGCATGCCCCGCTGGGTAAAGGAGCCGCTCATGACCACGGCCGCGAACTCCGCGCCCGTGCGCTTTTTCGCTTCCGCCAGGTGCCGCGCATGGCCCCGGTGGAATGGATCATATTCCGCGATCACGCCGCAGACCGCCACGCGCATCCCTTCCCTTCCGCATTCGCTGCTTTATTATAAGGCGAACGCCGCGCTTTCGCAAGAAAATATATTCGATCTTTCGATGAATTGACAGGCCTTCCTTTTTATGCTATCATAGGACATAGCCATTCAAAGCATAGAAATGTCTGCGCGCTTTTGATCTTTTTATCCGACGTTGTTTTTCCAGCCCCCATACCCGGACGGAGATGACAGAATATGCGTATGCAGGAACCGGAGTGGAGCCAAAAAACAGGCGGCGTTCCGCCCCTTATCAGTTTTCTGAACGAAACGCCATTCGATGAATTGGTGGAATTAGACCTGAATACGAATCGAAGCCGCAACTTAAGGCACACGGAAGGCAAATACCTGGTGCCTGTGCTGGACACATCCATCGATTCCATGTATGGCTTTGCGATTGAAAATATGGTGCATCCGGAGGATAAAGCCCGGATGGAAGACCTGATGGACAAAAGCTCCCTGGAGGAGAGGCTTCGCCGCTCCCGCACGACGGGGCTCATTCAGGCGGAGCTTCGCTTTAAGCTGCTGGACGGCAGCTGGCGCTGGGTGCGGGAGCTGATCGTGGGCGGGCCCTCGTACGGCATGCCAAAGGGCATCGTCCGCTTTTACATTTATGATATCGAGGCGGAAAAGGAACGGGAACACGCGCTGCCCAGGATCCGGGGCCCCTACCGCGACGAGCTGACGGGCCTGCTGACGGACCGGGACATTTTTTCGCTCGCCCAGGAAAAGCTGAACACGCTGAAGGGCGAATGGTGCGTGATCGCCATTGATATTGAATATTTCCACCTGTTCGCCGATTGGAAGGGCAAAGAGACCGCCGACGAGCTGATTGCCCGGATCGGCCAATTGCTGCGCAAAACGGAGCAGGAAACGGACGGCCTGGCGGGCTATCGCGGATCCGACGATTTCTGGCTGCTGATTCCCTTTAACCTGCGCAAGATCTATTCGCTCTATGAGCAGATCAAGCAGCTGATCCTTTCCTACGGCAGCGCGGTGGGCTTTATGCCGATCTTCGGCATCTGCCAGGTGAACAGCTCCTTCAGCGAGGTGACGGACCTGTTCAACCACGCCGCCATGACCGCGGAGCAGGCCAAGGGCGATCAGCAGAACCGCATCAAAATCTATAATCCCTCCGTGGTGCTGCAGACGGAGGAGGAATACAAGATCCTCACGGACTTCCAAAAAGGCCTGGAAAACGGCGAAGTGTTTTTCTGCCTCCAGCCGCAGTGCGTCGTCTCCAGCGGCAAGATCGTCGGCGCGGAGGCGCTGGCCCGCTGGCGGCAGAAGGACGGCACCATGCTCCCGCCCAACAAGCTGATCGCCGTGCTGGAAAAATACGGCATGGTGACCAACCTGGACCAGTACATCTGGGAGGGCGTGTGCCGCTGGCTGCGCGCGTGGCTCGACGCGGGGCACACGGCGGTGCCGATCTCGGTGAATATTTCCCAAATCGATATCCAGAGTATCGACGTGCCCGCGTTTTTTGAAGATCTGCTCCGGCGCTACGATCTGCCCGCGTACCTGATCAAAGCGGAAATCACCGAATCCGCCTACGCCGGCAGCACCTCCGCCGCGCGGGACACGGTGCGCAGGCTCAGGGGCATGGGCCTGCTGGTGATGATGGACGATTTCGGCAGCGGGTATTCCTCCCTCAACATGCTGCACTCCCTGAACGTGGACGTCATCAAGCTGGACGCGCAGTTCCTGCGCATAAGCGAAAACAACGAGCGAAAGGGCATCTCCATCCTGGAAACGGTGGTGAACATGGCCAAGACCATGGCGATCCCCATCGTGGTGGAAGGCGTGGAGACCCAGGAGCAGTCCTATTTCCTGGCCGATCTTGGCTGCCGCTATATGCAGGGCTACTATTTCTACCGGCCGATGACGCTGGAGGAATTTGAAAACCTGATCCGGGATGAAAAGCGCATCGACCTTCGCGGCTTTGAATCCAAAACCAACATGCAGATCCATCCCCGCGAATTCCTGGATGAAAACGTATTCTCCGACGCCATGCTCAACAACATCCTCGGCCCCGTCGCCATCTATCAGTGGGACGGCAGGGATAAGGTGGATATCATCCGCTACAATCAGCAGTTTTATCAGATGGTCGGCATTTCCGTGCAGCAGCTCAACGTACGCCGGCTGAGCATCCTCAATTATCTGTATCCCGACGATAAGAACAAGTTCCTTCACATGCTGCAGGCGGCGAGCCAGGACCGCTTGAACGGCGCGCGCGGCATTTTGCGCGTGTACCGGCCAAACGGCGTGCTGGTGTGGAATGCCATCCAGATCTATTTCATGGCCAATACCAAGGAAGGCAAAACCTTCTACGGCTCCAGCAAGGACGTGACCGAGCAGCAGTTCATCAACGTCGATCTGCCCGGCGGCTATCACCGCATCAGCACCGACGAAACGATGGAATTCCGCTACATCAGCAAGAATTTCCAGGATATGACCGGGTATTCCGAGCAGGAAATCTACCAGGAATTTGAAAACCAATTCGCCCAGATGATCCACCCGGACGACATCGACGCCGTTCAGATCCAGCGGCAGAAGTTCCTGGCCGGCGGCACGGGCAGCACCGGCATCATCCGCCTGCGCTGCAAACGCAGCGGGTATATCTGCGTAACCGTCCAGCACATCATCACCGATCTGTACGGCGATCTGTGCTTCATGGGCACGGTCACGGACGTGACGGAAATAGTCAAGACCCGCCAGAGCCTCGAATTGATCGCCGGCGTCGCGTCCGCCTGCCTGTTCTATGTGACAAAGGAAGGCACGAATTATCAATACGAAATCAAGAGCTATTCCCTCGATTCCGTATTGGAAATGGACAGGGACGGGTTTGCCCGCGCCCTGGAGGACAACAGCCTCTTCCGATGGATGGAAGAGCATGAGCGCCAGCGCATCTTCGCCCTGGCCCAGTCCCTGAGCGTGAACCTGGACACCATGGACACCGAAACCACCCTGTATCTGCCCAGCGGGAAAAACGTGCGGGTACGCCTGCGCTACAGCCAGATCGAATCCAATTCCGCCCAGGTGAGATACATTTGCTTTGTGCTCGCGCTGTGATCGCCATAACGGAGCGCATCAAAAGGAGGATCAATGATGTCTGTAACTGTCAATGACGTGGCCCAGGCCTGCGGGCTGCCGGTTTCCCTGGTGACAAGGATACTGAACGACGAAACCAAGGAAGAGGAACGTCAAGCGGTATGGGATGCGGCGCGGCGCCTTGGCTATTCGGCGGAAAAGGACAGCAGCCTCAACTATAATCTGGGCGTGCTCTTCACGGATGAAAGCGATCAGGGCCTGCAGCACCCCTTCTTTGCCAACATCGTGAATTCTTTCAAGACCCGGGCAGAACACCGGGGCTATGACCTCACGTTTATCGGGCACCAGACGCCCAACTATCTGGAGCACTGCAAGCGCCGCCAGGTGGACGGCGTCGCGCTGGTTTGCATTCAATTCGATTCGCCGGATGTCCAGGCGCTCCTTGACAGCGATTTTCCCTGCGTCACCATTGACTATCAATCCAAAAAGCATCCCAACGTGAGCTCGGACAACACCAGCGGCGTCAAAATGCTGGTGGACTACGCCGTATCCATGGGGCACCGCCGCATCGCCTTTATCCACGGCCACCGCAATTCGGCCGTGACGGAAAGCCGCATCGCGCAGTTTATTGAATCCATGAAAGCGCATCATCTGCCTCTGCCGGACGAATACCTGGTGAGCGGCCTGTATGATACGCCCAGCGTGGTGAGCGCCGAGGTGGAAAAGCTCATCAACTGCCCCCTGCGGCCCACCTGCATCCTGCTGCCCGACGACGCCACCTATTTTGCCGCGCGCCAGACGATCCAGGCACACGAGCTGCGCGTCCCCTCGGATATTTCCCTCGCGGGCTACGACGGCACCCGGCTCATGGAATCGCTGCGCCCGCGCCTGACCACCATCTTTCAGGACGGAGCCGCCATGGGCCGCGAAGCCGCGGACAGGCTGATCTGGCAGGTGGAGCATCCCGATCAGCCCATCATCAACCCCGTGATTGTGCCGGTGACGCTGATCAAGGGCGATACGGTCGGCTGGTGCAACGATTGGTGATTTTTGGGGGACTGCATCGCTCCCCACGCAGAAGACCGGGCGCGGCGTTCCGCTTTTCGGCTGGAATGCAGCGCCCGGTTTCCTGCGCGGGCAGCGCCTGAACGGATACAGAGGAGGAGCGTAAAATGGACCTGAACGAAAACACCAGACTGAGCGATATCATCGCGGAATATCCCTGGCTTCCCGAAGCGCTGCAAACGATCGACAGCCGCTTCAGGATCATCAGCAGCCCGCTGGGCAAGCTGCTGATCCGCACCGCCACCCTGGGCGACGCAAGCAAGCGCGCGGGCTACCCGGTGGATACGGTGGTTTCCGAGCTTCAAAAGCTGATCGCCGCCCACGAAGAAGCGGGAAGCTGAGCTCATCCGGCCGCAGAGAGCACGGAATGTCGGGACGGGAAGCGCCTCGTATGTTATACTCTGCGTGCAGTGAGAGGAGGGATCAGGATGCAGGGATGGATCGAAGGCTTCATGGCGTCGATGGCCTACATCGAGCGAAACTTAGCGGACACGCTGGAGATCGATCAGATCGCGGGGACCGCGGCGCTTTCGCCGTTCTACTATCAGCGCATCTTCGGCGCGCTGACCGGCATGACCGTGGGCGAATACATCCGCGCGCGCAGGATGACGCTGGCGGCGCAGGAATTGGCCGGGACGAACGAAAAAGTGATCGACGTCGCGATGAAGTACGGCTATGATTCGCCGGACAGCTTTGCCAAGGCGTTCCAGCGCTTTCACGGCATCACGCCGTCCCAGGCAAGGGAAAAGGGCGCTTCGCTGCGTTCCTTCGCACCGCTGCACATCAAAATCGCATTGGAGGGCGGAAGTATGTTGGACTATCGCATTGTGGAAAAGGCTCCGTTTACCGTCGTCGGCGTCAAGCGGCCGTTCCATTCGGATACCAGCTATCAGGAGATCCCCAAGTTCTGGGACGAATGGCTGGCGCAGGGAGAAAAGCGTCCCATCATGGGCACCTTCGGCGTATGCATCGACATGAACGGCAAGGACTTCGACTATTGGATCGCGGATCTCTACTTTCCCTGGGAAGACATCCCGGAAGGCTGCGAAACAAGGGTGATCCCCGGAAGCTGCTGGGCGCAGTTCCCCTGCACGATCAAAACGCTGCAGGACACGAACACCAAGATTTGGTCCGAATGGCTGCCGGCGCTTCAAGGGTATTCCCTGGCGGGCGAATATGATATCGAAGTCTATCTGCCGCCGGAAGAAGGATCCCCGGACATGCGCGTGTACATCTGGGTGCCGCTGAAAAAGGATTGAACGCAGGGACCGCGGTCGTCAAAAGCGCCGGCCGCGGTCCTTTTTTAATTTGGCTTTCTTCCTCGCCGCGCGGGCTTTCCGCGTTTATTTGCGCGTTTATTTGCTTATTTTTATCTTGACTTTGCGCGTTCCCTCATGTATACTTTTGGTAAAGAAACCTGAATCATGGACGGCGCGCCGTCCCCAACAATTTCATCACAGGAGGAATGTTCTATGAAACGCGTCCTGTCTCTCGTGCTGGTACTGATCCTGACCTGCGCCATCGCGCTGTCCGCGTCCGCGGAAGGGGTGGAAGACGCCCTGAAGGCCGCCAGCGCCATGACCAACGAACAGCTCTATGAAAAGGCCCAGGCTGAAATCGCCGCCGGAGCACAGCTGAATTTCTACTCCACAACGTCCTTTGCCGAGAAGGCCGCGGCCAACTTCATGGAAGCGTATCCGGCCCTGGCGGGCAAGGTGGTCTACGCCGAAATCGACGACGGCGAAACCTACACCAAGCTCACCAACCAGATCGGCTCCGGCGTCAAGGATTCCCCCGATATGGCCCTGGTGCAGAACGGCCCGGACCTGAAGGTGAACCTGCTGGAGGACGGGCTGAGCCTGAACTATTTCCCCGCCGCGCTGGCCGAAGTGGTGCCTGAAAAGTACCAGGATCCCGCCGTCGTCACCTTCATCAACAGCCTGATGATCTATAACAACAAGGAAGGCTCCGTGGGCGTTGCCAACGTATGGCAGCTGGTGGAGCCCGAATGGAGCGGCAAGGTGTTCTTTAAGGATCCCACCAACGAAACCGTGAACCTCAACTTCCTCATCATGCTGACCAGCCCCGAATGGACCGAAAAGATGACCAAGGCATATGAAGCCTTCTACGGCAAGGCCTGGGAAAGCACGGAATTCGCCTCCGCCTCCTACCAGTGGATCGACGGGTTCCTAAAGAACGTGAACTACACCTTCACCTCCGCCTCCAAGATCGCCACCGGCATTGCCTCCGGCGCGGCGGGCAACATGGGCATTTTCGTGTTCTCCAAGCTGCGCAAGGTGGATGAAAACGACCGCGGCAACCTGACCGTCCTGCAGTTTGAAAACGACGTGGACTGCTTCTCCGGCTTCATGTACAACGTGTACGCCACCGTCTGCAAGGATACCGACTGCCCCTACGCCTGCGCCCTGTTCATCAACTGGCTGCTGAGCGAGGAAGGCTTTGCCGGCAGCAAGAGCTGGAACTCCAGCCAGGGCTACTACAGCCCCAACACCACCATCCTCAAGCCCGAAGGCCTGGAAGACCAGCCCTACGTGTACTGGGACGGCAAGCTGGTGTTCGAGGACCTGGACTACATCGACGGCCTGGGCGAGAGCTACAACGATATCTACCGCTTCATCAACGTCCGCGTAAGCAAATAACCCGACGCGCATAGGGGCAGAGGCGAGCTCTGCCCCTTTTTTCGAGATCATCCGCATCAAAAAGCCGGTATCATTTGGAGGGGTCTCCCATGACGACCATACAGCCGAATCTTCAGAAGGAACCAATCAGGTATCGCCTGAAGGCGTTTTTCATGAAGCCGGCCAACCTGATCCTGCTCTTTTTCCTGGCGGCGCTGGCAGTGCTGTCGCTGTTCCCGATGGTGACCATGCTGAAAAACATGTTCACCGTGCACGCGGGCACGGAAAGAAAGCTGCTCAGGCTCTCGGTTGGCAGCTGGACGCTGAACCACTTTGAACTGCTGTTCCAGGATCGGGAGTGGAGCCGGGCCAATTTCTTCACGCCCCTTCTCAACTCCCTGATCGTGGCTTCGGGCAGCGGGCTGCTGGGCATCCTGATCGGCGGCACGGTAGCCTGGTTCATCACCCGGTCGGATTTGAAATGCAAAAAATTCATTTCCGCCGTGTTCGTGTTCCCCTACATGATGCCCGCCTGGACGCTGGCGCTGTTTTGGACGAACATGTTCCAGAACAGCAAGGTCGGCGGCGGCGTGGTCGGCATGGTGGAATCGCTGTTCGGCGTATGCATGCCCGAATGGTTCGTGTACGGCCTGTTCCCCATGATCGTGGTGATCGGGCTGCACTATTCCCCGTTCGCTTATCTTTTGATCGGCGGCATCCTGAAAAACATGGACGCGACCTTGGAGGAAAGCGCCACGATCCTCAAAGCCCGCCGCTTTACCATCATCCGGCGCATCACCATCCCCATCGTGATGCCCGCCGTGCTTTCCACCTTCCTGCTGATCTTCTCCTCCGGCTTTGCCAGCTACACCGTGCCCGTGTTCCTGGGCTCCGCCACGCGCACCTTTACCCTGTCCACCAAAATGCGCGCGCTGATCCAGGCGGGGTACGAAGGGCAGGGGTATATCATCGCTTTCATTTCGATCCTGCTGGGCACGCTGATCCTGGGCGTCAACCAGTACTTTACCGGCAAGCGCAAATCCTTTACCACCGTAACCGGCAAAAGCGGCCAGGTATCGCTGGTGAAGCTGCGGGGCGGGAACTGGCCCATTTCCATCCTGCTGATCGTGCTGACGATGTTCTTTGCGATCATGCCGCTGTTTTCCTTCGCGCTGGAAAGCGTCATCAAGCAGCCCGGCAATTATGCCGCGAGCAACATGACGCTCGATTTCTGGATCGGCACGGAAGCGTCGGCCTATGAAACCGGCATGCCGGACGGCATCCTGATGAACGGGATGATGTGGATGGGCCTGTTCCGCCAGGTCGGGCTTGCCATCGCGGTCAGCCTGATCGTGGGCACCTGCGGCATGCTGATCGGCTATGCCTGCGTGCGCCGCCGCGGGACCTGGCTTGCCCAGGCCGTGGAAAACCTGGCCTTCTTCCCCTACCTGATGCCCGCCATGGCCTTCGGCACGATTTACCTGGCCGTGGCGACAGGCGCCTCCTTCAAATGGATGTACGGCACGTTCTTCCTGCTGGGGCTGGTCGCATCGGTCAAATTCCTGCCCTTCGCCTCGCGCTCCGGCGTCAATTCCATGATGCAGATCGCCCCGGAAATCGAGGAGGCGGCCACCATCTTCGGCGTCCCCTGGGTCACGCGGATGGCGCGCATCCTCTTCCCCATCCAGAAAAGCGCCATCATTTCCGGGTATCTGCTGCCCGTCATCAACGTGATGCGCGAGGTGGCGCTCTTTACGCTGCTGGTGCCCTATCCGCGCTACCTGCTCACCACCATGCTCTTCTCGTTTAACGAAACGGGCTATTCTCAATACGGCAGCGCGGTCACGCTGCTCATCATTCTCATCATCATCGCCATCAACGCCCTGGTAAACAAGCTCACCGGCGCGTCGTTCGACAAGGGAATCGGAGGTTAATGCATCATGCCGCAGATCATATTGGAACACGTCAATAAGCGTTTTGAAAAATTTGTGGCCGTGGAGGATCTGAACCTGGTCATCGAGGATCGCGGCTTTGTGACCCTGCTTGGGCCCTCCGGCTGCGGGAAAACCACCACGCTGCGCATGATCGCCGGCCTGGAAACCCCGACCTCCGGCCGTATCCTGATCGACGGCGTCCCTGTGTACGATTCGGAAAAGGGCATCAACCTGCCTCCGAACAAGCGCGATATCGGCTTCCTCTTCCAGAATTACGCGCTCTGGCCGCATATGACGGTCTACCAGAACATCGCTTTCGGCCTGGAAATGCTCAAATGGGACAAGAAAAAGATCCAGAGCCGGGTGGACGAGATGCTGGCCCTGCTCAAGATCGAGCAATTCGTCAAGCGCTACCCCGCCGAGCTTTCCGGCGGCCAGCAGCAGCGCGTGGCCATCGCCCGCACCCTGGCGCCGAGCCCCCGCGTCCTGTTCATGGACGAGCCGCTTTCCAACCTGGACGCCAAGCTGCGCGGCGAAATGCGCACGGAATTAAAGCGCCTGCATACGGACACCAATTCCACCTTCGTCTATGTCACGCACGACCAATTGGAAGCCATGACGCTGTCCACCCGCGTATGCCTGATGGATACGGGCAAGCTGCAGCAATATGCCCCGCCGCTGGAAATCTACAACCATCCCGCGAATACCTTTGTGGGCAGCTTCGTGGGCAATCCCACCATGAACTTTATCCCCGCGCAGGTGCTCTCCGGCGGCGGCAAAAAATGGCAGCTTTCTCTCCTTGGCCGGGAGGCCACCTTTACCGCGAACGGCACCGTCGAATACCTGGGCGGCGAAGGCATCCTGGGCGTGCGGCCCGAATTCCTGCCCATCCGGGACGGCGGGGCGCTGACCGCCGCCATCTATTCCACCCTGCCCGCCGGCATGGAAACCACCGTGAAGGCATTCTGCGGCGATACCATGCTGACCAGCGTTGTCTTCGGCTCCGTGGACTACGCCGTGGACGCCAAGGTGAATTTGGATATCATCGGCGACGACATCGTGCTCTTTGATAAAGCAAGCAAGATGAACGTCGGTGTCGGCTCCGTGTCCTTTTCCTGAGCATGGCGCTTGCATCCGCGAAAAAAATATGCTATAATCGCACAAGAAGCGGGCAGATGCCTGCCCGCTTCTTGTGCGTCTGTTCCTCCGCAATGCATGTGGTCCCGTACCTCGGCAGGATAGAGAGCCTGCCTCCTAAGCGGTAGGAGTTGGTGTCCACACCGCCCCCTGACGAGGGTTAAAACGTGTTTTGCGCCCGTAGCTCAGTAGGATAGAGCGGTCGCCTCCTAATAAGAAGTCGGACTGCCGCCTGAGACGAGCGATCAAGTACCCAGAATCCCCCGGAATCTGTTCGATTTTCCCTCCCAGAGCTACCGCCAACCAGCTAACGCGGGGCGGAAGACAAAGGGCCTGTGAAAGTCGAACACGCCACCCGCAGTTAGCCAGCTAACGCGGAAAGCCCGGATTACTCCCCTCGGTCAGGAAGACCGAAAAGCTCGAAAGCCTTGTAAAATAAGGATTTCGAGGACATGGTCCCGTACCTCAGCAGGATAGAGGGTCCGCCTCCTAAGAAGTAGGCCGACTACCGTCTTTCCGGAAACTGAAAACGGGAACAGCGTTCGGAAGTGACCCGGTTTCCCAGTTGCTCCGACGCCCTTAC
>JAFXZO010000081.1 GCA_017541205.1 Clostridia bacterium
AGCCATCCATGCCGCACAGGAGCTTGGCTATCCCGTGCTGCTGCGGCCCTCCTACGTGATCGGCGGCCAGAACATGACGATTTCCCGCTCGAAGGAACAAACCGTCGCCTACATGGAAAAGATCCTCGCCGGGGGCATCGAAAATCCGGTGCTCATCGACCAGTACCTGCCCGGGATCGAATTGGAGGTGGACGTGATCTCGGACGGGCAGGACGTATTGATCCCCGGGATCATGGAGCACATCGAGCGCGCGGGCATCCATTCGGGCGACTCCATCGCCGTTTATCCGCCCTTTAACCTCAACGACATGGATTTGAAGCGCATCTGCGACTGCTCGCGCGATCTGGCGCTGGCGCTGGGCACCAAAGGCCTGGTCAATATCCAATACCTGATTTACGGCAACGAACTGTACGTGATCGAGGTCAACCCCCGCGCGAGCCGCACCGTGCCCTACATCAGCAAGGTGACGGGCGTGCCGATGGTGGATCTGGCGTCCCGCGTGATGCTGGGCGAAAAGCTGCGCGATCTGCACTTTGGCACGGGGCTGTACCGCACGCCGCCGTATTTTGCGGTCAAGGTGCCGGTGTTCTCCTTTGAAAAGCTGAACGACGCCAACTCCATCCTCGGCCCGGAAATGAAGTCCACCGGCGAAGTGCTGGGCATCGGCAAGACCCTGCCCGAAGCGCTCTTCAAGGGCCTCACCGCCGCGGGCTTCCGCCTACCCTCGCCGCACAGCAAGGAAAAGGCGGGCGTGTTCCTGAGCGTGGAGGAAAGCGATTATCAGGAGATCATTTCCCTGGCCAAGCGCTTCTGGGATCTCAACATGTCCCTGTACGCCACCAGCGGCACCGCCCTGGCCATCCAGAGCCTGGGCGTGCCGGTCCAGGCGGTGGGCAACGCCAGCGAAAGCGATGAGCTGACCACGCTCATGGAAAACGGCTCCATCCATTACATCATTTATACCGGCGCCGTCAAGGACGCGACCGTGGGCGATTATACGGTGCTGCACCGCAAGGCCATGCAGCTTTCCATCCCCTGCCTGACCAGCCTGGACACCGCGGGCGCCCTGGCCGACATCATGGCCAGCCGCTTCACCGCCCAGAACATCGAGCTCATCGACATCAACCACATGCGTTCCTGGCATCAGCGCATCCACTTTGCCAAGATGCACTCCTGCGGCAACGATTACATCTTCATCGAAAACTTTGACGGCGCGATCACCTGCCCCGAATCCCTGTGCGTGCAATTGTGCGCCCAGCACTTCGGCATCGGCGGCGACGGCATCGTGCTGATCGAAAAATCAGGCCGCGCCAACGCAAAAATGCGCTCCTTCAACCGGGACGGCAGCGAAGGCAGGATGGCGGGCAACAACCTGCGCTGCGTCGCCAAATACCTCTACGACAAGGGCTTCGTGCGCAGCGAGTTCCTCTCCATCGAGATGGCGGATCAGGTGCATTATTTGCAGGTTTACCTGCGGGACGGCAAGGTGAATTCCGTTTCCGCGGATATGGGCAAAGCGTCCTTTGAGGCAAAAGACGTGCCCGTTGTGACCGACCGGAAGGAAGCGGTGAATATCCCCCTCTTTATCGGCGGCCAAACCTGGACCGCCACCTGCGTATCCGTTGGCAACCCGCACTGCGTGGTGTTCTGCGACGCCATCGACGCGCTGAACCTGCCCCAGCTCGGCCCGCAGTTTGAATTCGCGCCTTGCTTCCCGGAGCGCGTGAACACCGAATTCGTCCGCGTCATCAACAAAAACACCCTGCGCCTGCGCGTCTGGGAACGCGGCAGCGGCGAAACCCTGGCCTGCGGCACCGGCGCGTGCGCGGTGGTGGCGGCGGCGGTCAAAAACGGCCTGTGCGACGCCGGGCGCGATATCATCGTGAAGCTCCCCGGCGGCGACCTGACCGTGGTCTGCACGGATCAAAAGATCCTGCTCACGGGCGAAGTGACGTTCGTATTTGAAGGCGAATTTGAATATTGATAAAGCAAGCCCAAAAAACAGCCCTCCGCCGCGGCTCCTTGTCCGCGGATCGGAGGGCTGTTTTCGTCAGCCATGGAAATCGCTTTACCATTCCAGGATCTTATCCAGCAGCAGCGGTTTTCCGTAATAGTAGCCCTGGAAGCATTCCACATGGTACTCCCGCAGGATGTCCCGCATGCCCCTGGTCTCGATGCCTTCGACGCAGACCTTCGCGCTGAATATGGAGGCGAGATCGGCGATCGTGCGGACGATCTGCCGGTCCACGTCGTTTTCCTCGATCAAGCGGACAAAGCTGCGGTCGATCTTGATGATGTTGATGGGGATCTCCTTGAGGATGCCCACGGAGGAAAAGCCCGTCCCGAAATCGTCCAGCGCCACCAGAATGCCCTTGGATTTCAGGTTGTTCAGCACGCTTTTGAGCAGCTGCAGGTCCAGCAGCCGGCACCGCTCCGTCACCTCGAAGCACAGATGCTCCGGCGGGAATTTCAGTTCGTTCAGGATGCGCAGCACCATATCCACGAAATCCGGTTTTTCCAGCTGGGTATACGACAGGTTGACGTGGATGATAAACCCGGGATGCTGGCTGAGCAGCTGCTTGGCCCCCAGGATCGATTCGCGGATGATCCATTCCCCAAGCTCCGGGAACAGCGGGTCGGATTCCAGGATCGGGATGAACAGATCCGGCGGCACCATGCCGTACGTGTCGTTTTTCCAGCGCAGCAGCGCTTCCGCCCCGATCAGCTGCTCCGTGTTCGCGTCCACGACCGGCTGATACAGCAGATAGAACCCGTCGAATCCATGCATGATGGAGGCGCGGATCGCATGCAGCTTTTCCAGGCGCTGGTGGCTTTCCTCGTTCCGGTCGTTATGGAATTCCACCATTTCGCCCTGCCGGCGCATCTTGGATTCTTCATAGGCAAAATTCAGGCAGGCGTAAACCGTTTGGGAATCGACGTCAAAGTTATCCACCCACAGCGCGCCGCAGTTCAGATCCAGCAATACCTTTTTGCCGTCCACCTGGAAATCTTCATGCAGATACGCGCGGAAGCTGTTGTATTTTTCCTTCATCTCCGCGATGGAAAGCGTGCTGCTGATGACCGCGAACTTCGTTCCGTCGATCCGGTAGGCGTGCCCCGTGTTCCCGACCCTTTCAAAAATGTCCCTGGCGTAGAGCTGCAGCACGCGGTTCCCGAAATGGTATCCATGCATTTCATTGATTTCCGAGAATTTGCTCAGGCCCAGCAGGATCACTCTGATCTCCGCGTTCCGTTTGATACAGCCATCCAGATCCTCGAAGAACCCGTATTGATTCCTCAGCCCCGTCAGCGTATCGATATGCCCCTGGATGCCATGGTTGCGGATGGTGCCCGCGAAGTAGTCCGGCTCGCCTGCATAATCCCGGATCACCACGCCGCGGCAGGTGCACACGTTGTATTCGCCCGTGGCGCGCAGCGCCCTGTACTGCATGTCATGCCCCGAAGCGCCCCCGGAAAAGATCTCGTCAATGCCCTTGTGGTAGGCCGCCCGGTCCTCCGGATGGATCTGGTTCTCCCAGATATCGCCCGCGCCGTACATGTATTCGGACGGCAGGCCGAACGTATCCACCGCGTTTTTGGACCAGCGGGAATAGTCGTATTTCATATCGCACAGATAGACGTACGTTCCTTCCGAAACCACCTCGAACGACCTGAACAGGGAATCCAGCTTGTTCCGCCTTTCATCGGTGATGGCCCTGAAATTCGATTTTTCTTTGATGGAATGGGCCTCCTGGAGACGCTTCTGTTCCTTCAGGCGCGTCTTGTCCGCATACATCATGCTGTCGGCGCGGTTGAATACGTCCTCCGCGGAATGGTCTTCCAGGTGCTGAAGCTCCGCCATGCCGGAAGCCACGACCGGCCCTTCGCCAAGCCGGATGTTTTCTTCGACCTGCCGCCTGAGGCTGGAGATCAGGTTGGCCCTGTTTTCATAATCCTGGCCTCTGAGGACCACCACGAATTCGTCCCCGCCGATGCGGAACACCGGGCTGTGGTGGAAAATGCGGCAGACCAGCCGGCAGGAGGATCTGATATAATCATCCCCCGCCTTGTGCCCTTCCGTATCGTTGACGATTTTGAGGCCGTTGATATCGCAGACCACGATGCCAAACGGCTCGCGCCCTTCCTCCGCCAGCTTCTGCAGGTCCTTTTCCATTTCGCGGAAGGCCGTCTTGTTCTTCGTGCCTGTCAGTTCGTCCCGCCGCGCCATTTCATTGGCCATGGAGAGGGCCGCCAAATGCGCCTGCTCCTTGCGCACGTCTTCTTCCCGGTTCTCCACACAGATAATAAAATGGCTTTGATCGGAAGAATACGTGACCGTCATGCGCGTATACTGCGTTTGCCCGCCGTCGATGTTCATGCGGTAATCCTCGGTCAGCTGCCGCCTGTTTTCAAGCTGGGAAATCAGGTGGTCCCTGTCCAGGAAGAGCTTGATCCTTTCCCTGTCCTCCGAGTAAACGAGCCTGTCCGCGTTCTTTCTGGCGATGACGAAGAAATCGTCCCCCTCCTCCTGGACCTTCAGCTCGCCGGATTTCCTTTTCGCTGAAAGCTCCGCGTAATGCGAGGTGACGCAGTCGATGTAGTAGATCAGATCAAAGTGGGAGGCCAGCCGCTCGGCGATCTGGGTAAAGGTGACGCTCTTTTTCTGGTGCTCCCTCTGGGCGAGCTTCGCCTGCACCTCTTCATCGATATTCTTGATGCAGACGATGATATGCTTTCCGTCCTTGGCCATGACTTCCGTATGCCGGATGTTGCGGACCTGGCCCCCCACCACCAGCCGGTACGCCAGGGCAAAAGACCCGCGGGTTTTCAGGTTTTCCAGCATCACATCCTTATAATGGATGCTCATGGCTTTCTCCTGGTCCTCGGGGTGGACGTATTTGCGGATGCTTCGCCGGCTCTCGGCAAAGAAATCATTGCCCGTGGCCGGCACGTTCAGCCTTTTATATTCGTCCGTCGAGGAGATCTCGTAATAGGTGTTGGTTGCGATATCGATGTAGTACAGGGTATCGTACTGCTCGGCGAGGCTCGCGGTGATCTGGTCGTAGATTTCCTTTTGCCGCTCGATTTCCTTTTCCATTTCTCTCTGGCGGTATTCCGCGTCGATGTTTTTGACGCCGAGCACGAGATAATCGGCGCTGTCGTCCAGCCCGCGGATCAGCCGGAGCGAATGCCATATTGGCACGCCGCCGATCACCAGGCGGTAATTGATATCCTGCATCGTGCCCTTCTTCATGTCGTTCATGAGCTTTTCTTTCTGGATATCCTGCAGGAAGATATGCTGATCCTCTTCCCAGACCGCCTCTTTGCAGTCCCGGTGCATGTTCTTGAAAAAATCATCCCCGCTCTGTTTCAGGTTCAGGGAATGAAACCCCGGGTCCACGGAATACCAGAAATATTCATTTGTCACCGCGTTGACATAGTAAACGCTGGAATAATCTACCAGCAGCGCCTCCGCGATTTTCATAAAAATCTTTTCCTGGATCGTCATATGCCACCTCATCAGATCGTGCGCTTTTTGAATATTCCTATTCTGTTCATTATTTTACCATATATTCTATCGGATTACCAGACCCAATTGAAAAAAAGCGCTGCCCGGAACGGGGCAAGTTTTCTTGAAAAAATAGAAAAGATGGACATTCCCGCACGATTATGGTACAATCAACCGCGTATTTAAGCCGGCAGATCCGCCAGGGCAGAAAAGGAGCAAAAGCGGAATGAAGCAGTTTTCTTTCCGGTATGGCAGCGGCAGCGTGAACATCGAATTGGACGAAGCCAATATCCTGGGCGTGCTGAGCGGAAAGCCGACGCCGCCGATCGCGGATATCCCTTCGGCTTTGTCCGAGGCGGTGGAGCGCCCCATCGGCAGCGCGCCGCTTAAGGACTTCATTTGTCCCGGCGACCGGATCTGCCTCATCATCAGCGATATGAGCCGGTTCTGGATGCGGCAGGACAAGGTGATCCCGCCGCTGCTTCGCTATCTCTATACGCGGTGCGGAGTGAAAGCGGAGCAGATCACCATCCTGGTCGCCAACGGCACGCACGCGCCCGGGAATGAAGAGGACCTGCGCACGCTCGTGACAAACGCGGTCTATGATACCGTTCGGGTCGTCAACCACGATTGCCTGGCCGACGATCTGGTTTATCTGGGCACGACGCCCCATGAAACGCCGGTGTGGATCCATCCCGCCGCCGCGAACGCCGATAAGGTGATCTGCCTGGGCGCCTGCGTCCATCATGTGATGGCCGGGTTCGGGGGCGGCAGGAAAAGCATCCTGCCCGGCATCAGCGGCATGGAAACCATCAAGCACAACCACGCCTATTCCCTGGACGAGCGCGCCTTCCGCAGCAATCCCCGCATCGGGAACGGAAAATTGGAGGATAACCCCCTGCACCAGGACATGTGCGAAGCCGCGGGCATGGTCAAAAACCTGTTCATGATCAACCTGGTGATGAACGCCGAGATGCAATTGGCGTATATCTTCGCCGGACATTATATGGAAAGCTGGCTTCGGGCCTGCGAACAGGCGGACGCCGTCTACCGCACGCTCGTCCCCTGCAAGGCGGACGCCGTGATCGCCAGCTGCGGCGGATACCCCAAGGATATGTCGCTGTACCAGGGCACCAAATCCATCGATAACGTGGAAACGGCGCTCAAGCCCGGCGGCACGCTGATCCTTCTGATCGAAGCGCGCGAAGGCGGCGGCCCGCCCGAATACTTCGACTGGATCAGCAGCCTGCTGGACGGCACCATGGAAGACAGGCTCCGCAGCCGCTTCACGATCCCCGGCTACATCTTTTTTCTCAACTGCGAGCAGGCGCGGCGATACCGCATTTTGATGCTCACCTCGATCCCGCCCGAAACGCTGGCCCCCATGGGCATCCGCGCGTTCAGCGATCTTAGCGCGCTGCTCCGCGAAGCGAACCTGACGGATAAAAAAATGTATGTGATCCCAAACGCGAGCACCGTGATCCCCGAAGTGAGGCAGGAGGAATGAAAATGGAGCAATACATCGCCCGGCGTTTCCGCGGCGCGCAAGGCGGGCTGTCCCTGGACACGGAAGCGCTGCGCCGCTATGACGACGTGATCGACCTGAGCATCGGCGATACCGATTTCATCACGGACAGCCGCATCATCGACGCCGCCTGCCGGGACGCCCGCGCGGGCTATACGCATTATGGCGATCCCAAGGGCGATCCGGAATTGATCGAAGCGATCCGCGGCGCCTGGCGGGAAGATTTCGGCCAGGACGTATCCCCCGAAGAGGTGCTGATCACCGCGTCCAGCTGCATGGGGATGAGCCAGGTGATGCTGGGGCTGCTCAACCCCGGCGACGAGGTGATCGTGTTCGGCCCGTATTTTGCCGTGTACAGGCAGCAGATCGAGCTGCCGGGCGGCGTCTGCGTGGAGGTTGAGACGCGCGCGGAGGACGGCTTCCAGCCCAAGGAGCAGGCGCTTCGGGCCGCCGTCACGCCGCGCACCCGCGCCCTGATCCTGAACACGCCCTGCAACCCGACCGGCGCATCCTACAGCCGGGAAACGCTGCATATGATCGCCCGGATCGCCCAGGAATACGATCTATTGGCAGTCGCCGATGAAATCTATACCCGCTACGTCTATGACGGCGAATTCATTCCCCTGCGCACGCTGCCGGGCATGCGGGAGCGCACGGTCACCCTGAACAGCTTCAGCAAGAATTTTATGATGACGGGCTGGCGGGTCGGCTATGTGATCGCGCACCCAAAGCTGATCCGCGTGTTCCAATACGTCAACAACGCCATGACCTATACCGCCCCCTCCATCTCCCAGCGCGCCGCCCTGCGCGCGCTTTCGCTCCGGGATGAGATGGAAAAAGCCTATATCGCCCACTATAAAGAAAGGGTATTCTATATGGCGGATCAGCTGGAAAAGATCCCCTGGATCACGCTTTTCAGGCCTCAGGGCACATTTTACCTCTTCCCCGGCATCGAAAAGACCGGCCTGACGGACACGGCCTTCTGCGCGCTGCTGTTGGAAAAGGCGCATCTGATGGTCTCGCCAGGCAGCGCGTTTGGCAAGGCCGGGCAGGGGCATTTCCGCATCGCCGCCACCGTGCCCCTCGAAAAGCTCCGGGAAGCGGCGGACCGGATGGAGCGGCTGAATATATGCATCGATGATGTATAATTATAGATTTAAAATTTGGATTTTTTCAAAATTAACCCTTGACATTCTTGATTTCTTATGTATAATAATACACGTACATCAAAAACGCTTTGGATGGAGGTCAAAAGAAACGTTATGAAGAAAATGATCGCAATTCTCTTGATCCTGGTGCTCGCGCTGTGCGCCGTTGCGGCGTCCGCCGAAACCGTGCTGGAAAAGATCAAGGCGTCCGGAAAAATGGTCGTCGGCACGGAAGCCACGTATCCCCCCTATGAATATTTGGACGACAACGCCAATTTCGCGGGCTGCGATATTTGGCTGGCCCAGCAGATCGCCGACAGCCTGGGCGTGGAATTGGTGATCCAGGATATGGATTTTGACGGCATCATCGAATCCGTCAAGACCGGCATGGTGGATATCGGCATCGCCGCCTTCACCCGCACCGACGAACGCGCCGAGGTGATCGATTTCTCCAACCTGTACGAGACCAGCGCCCAGCTGCTGATCGTCAAAGCGGGCAACGCTGAAAAGTACAGCACGAAGGAATCCCTGGCCGGGCTGCAGGTCGGCGCCCAGCAGGGCACGGTGCAGAGCCAGCTGGTGGAAAGCGCGCTGCCCGACAGCATCCTCTTTGAGCTCAAGACCTACCCGAACCTGGCCCTGGAAACCGTCAACGGCAACATCGCGGGCTTCGTGGTCGATTCCGCCGTGGGCCTGGCCATGGTGGCCAGCAGCGAGGGCGCGCTGGAAGTGAGCGGCTTTGTATTCACGGCGGAGGAAGCCAGCTTCGGCAAGGCCGCCGTCATCGCCAAGGGCAATGAAGACTTCGTTGCCGCGGTGAACGAGGTCATTGACCGCGTGGTTAGCGACGGCAGCTATCAGGCCGCCTATGACGCCGCCGTGGCCGATTCCGGCTCCACCGGCGATTGATCAGGCAAAAACAGACAGCGCCGTGAAGCCGCCCGGCTTCACGGCTTTCCATGTTTTACAGGAGGGGGCCGCATGACCTTTTTCACCAACGCGTGGCAAACGCTGGAAAAATACTATCCTTTTTTTCTGGAAGGCGTTGAGAACACCTTGATCATCGCCTTTTTCTCCGTGTTCTTCGGCACGCTGCTGGGCATCCTGATGGCCATGGCCAGGCTGAGCAATATCAAGCCGTTCAAATGGCTTGCCACGGCGTATATCGAGTTTTTCCGCGGAACGCCCCTGATGGTGCAGCTGATGTTCATTTTCTACGGCCTGCCCATGATCGGCGTCACGTTCCCGGACGTCCCCTTTATCGAAAACTTTCAGCGCTTCGCCGCCGGCATCGTGGCGATGAGCCTGAACAGCTGCGCCTACGTGGCCGAGGTGATCCGCAGCGGCATCCAGGCGGTGGATTCCGGACAGATGGAGGCCGCGCGCTCCCTGGGCTTCAAAAAGAGCCAGAGCATGATGATGGTGGTGCTCCCCCAGGCCATCCGCAATATCCTGCCGGCCCTGGGCAACGAGTTCGTCACCGTCATCAAGGAAAGCTCCATCGTTTCCGTCATCGGCATCGCGGATCTGATGTACCGCACCAACGGCGTCAAGGCCAAGAACTATAAGACGCTGGAATGCCTGTTCATCGCCGCGATGATCTATTTCGTGATGACGTTCGTCAGCAGCAGGCTGATCGCGCTGATGGAAAGGAGGCTGCGCCGTGGCCGCAAATGAGATGATCCAGGTCAGCAATCTGACCAAGAAATTCGGAAAGCTGACGGTGCTGGACAACATTTCCACCGCCTTTCGGGCGGGCGAGGTGGTCAGCATCATCGGGCCGTCCGGCGGCGGCAAAAGCACCTTCCTGCGCTGCCTGAACCTGCTGGAGGTCCCCACCTCGGGCCAGATCCTGTTCGACGGGATCAATATCTGCGATAAAAAAACCGACATCAACCTGCACCGGCAGAAAATGGGCATGGTTTTCCAGCAGTTCAACCTGTTTGAAAACATGAACGTCCTTAGGAACCTGACCGCCGCGCCCATCAAAATCAAAAAGACGCCGCGCGAGGAAGCGGAGCAAAACGCGTTCAGGCTGCTGGACCGCGTCGGGCTTCGCGATAAGGCCGCCAGCTATCCCAGCCAATTGAGCGGCGGGCAGAAGCAGCGCATCGCCATCGTGCGCGCGCTGATGATGGAGCCGGAGGTCATGCTCTTTGACGAGCCCACCAGCGCTTTGGACCCGGAAATGATCGGCGAGGTGCTGGATGTGATGAAGGCGCTGGCGGAATCGGGCATGACGATGATCGTCGTCACGCATGAAATGCGCTTTGCCCGGGAGGTCAGCGCCCGCACGCTGTTCCTGGAGGGCGGCCATATCGAGGAGGACAAGCCCAGCCATCAATTGTTTGAAAACCCGGAAAGCCCGCGTTTGATCAGCTTCCTGAAAAAGGTCCTGTAAGGGGCCGGCTTTTCTCTCCCGCTTTTTCCCGATCCCCTGCGCGCATAATTTCCCCTCCCCGCGAATATGCATGGTCAGAAGCGATAGGAGGGAAGCAGCATGGATACGGAGTGGATTCGGGAGAACATGGAAACGGAGCAGATCATTGCCGCCAAGCCCGCGCAGATTTCCGTGGAGGCGGAAGCGGCCCTGCCGGGCGGGCTGAGGGAAGAAGCGCGCGTCTATTACGCCGACGCCGCCGCGGCGCTGAGCGGCGGGGAGCTGGCGGGCAATCGGATCAATGTGGACGGGCGGATCACCTTTCACGTGCTGTACGCGCAGGGGGATCTGGCCAAGGTGAACGCGCTGGAAACCACCGCGGATTTTTCCCAGACGCTCGCGCTCAAGGAGGACGGCGGGCCCGGCGCGCCCATTCGGCTCCAGCCCCGCGCCCAGGTGCAGCACGTGAGCGCCAAGGCGTTCAACGGCCGGCTGCTGCTGCAGGCCATCGTGAACCTGAGCGCGGACGCGGCCGTGAACCGAACCCTGTCCCTGATCAAGGACGTGGAGGAGCGGCCCGATATCCAGAAGCTGACCAAAACCGTTTCCATCCAGCGGACCGTGGGCGAGGGCGAAAGCCAGGCCCTCGTCAAAGAAGAATTTGAGCTTTCCGACGTGCTGGGCGTCAAGGATACGCTGTTTGCCAGCGCGCAGGCCCAGGCGGAGGATATTCTGGGCGGCGCGGACGGCCAGGCCACCGTGACCGGGACCGTCACCATCGACGCCTTTCACGTATCCTCCCTGCCGGGCCGTCCCCTGGTCTATACCCGCCATACCATGCCCTATGAGCAGCAGGTGCTATTATCCGGCGCGCTGGGCACGGCCCTGGCCGCGCAGACGGCGGTGCGGGATGTGGCGGTGCTCTCCCAGGACGGCGAAAACGGCAAGATCATGCGGGCGGAGATCCAGCTGTCCACCGCCCTCACCGCCGTGGAAGACAGCGAAACGACCTTGCTCCAGGACGTGTTCACCACCCAGGGCAGCGCCGTGGAAACCCGCAGGCAGCAGGTGCTGCTCCGCAGCGGCGCGGTGAACGAAACGGCGGCGGAAAGCGGCCGCCTCTCCCTCACCCTGCCCGAGGGCAGCCCGCGCATGAAAACCGCCCTGCTCGGCTTTCTGCGCCCCGTGCTGATCCATGCGGAAAGGCAAAAGGACAAACTCAGCGTGGACGGCGTGATGGACGCGACCCTGATTTACCTGACCGACGACAGCGAGATCCCCGTATCCGTGCAGATGGAAGAGCCCTTTCACGCCGCGTTTTCCACGCAGGCCCTGCCCGAGGACCACCTGGCGCTCAGCTGCGCGCAGGTCGAGCCCAGCGCCGTCACCGGCGACCGGGCGGAGATGAAATACATCCTCTATTTGCAGGCCGACGGCGTGCGCAGGAAGGAAGCCGAGGTGCTGACCGAGGCGGTGGAATCCCCCGCGCCGGACATGGAAAAGGGCATCATCCTCTATTACCTCCAGCCCGGCGAAACCGTTTGGGACATCGCCAAGCGCTACCGGGTGCCGCTGGAGGAAATCACCCATCTGAACCCCGGCCTCGGCGCGGACCCTGCCCCCGGCGCCGCCGTGCTGACCTTCAAGCGATAAAGCCCGCCCCTTTTCTCAATGGGAGAAAGGGGGTTTTCTGTATCTTGAACGGACCGCACAAAGGGCCTTTTCCGCCGCATCCCTTGTCATTTGAGGCGCAAAAACGTATAATTTGGCCGCTTGCTCTTGCGAAAGCAAAAGCGGGCTGGTATGATAGTATCCGAAAGAAACAGGGAGGTAAACACCCATGATCGATTTACAGAGCATCACCAAAACCTACGCCAAATCCGGCGCGAAGGCCGTGGACGACCTGACGCTGCACGTGGACGGCGGCGAACTGTTCGGCTTTATCGGTCCCAACGGCGCGGGCAAAACCACCACCATCAAGCTGATGACGGGCATCCTTGCGCCCGATCAGGGCACGGTGACCATGGCCGGCCACCGCATGGATGAGGACCGCCTCGCGGCCCAGCGGCTGATCGGCTTCGTGCCCGACGGCAACGACCTGTACGACCGCCTCTCCGGCATGGAATACCTGAACTTTATGGCGGATATTTACCAGGTGGACGCCCAGCACCGCAAGCAGCACATCGAAAAATACCTGGACATCTTTTCCCTGGAGGACGCCGTCAACAACCAGATCCGCTCCTACTCCAAGGGCATGAAGCAAAAGCTGGTGGTGATCGGCGCGCTGATCCATAACCCGCCGATCTGGATCCTGGACGAGCCGCTGGGCGGATTGGACCCCCGCGCGGCGCATCTGCTCAAAGAAGAAATGATCCGCCACTGCAACGCGGGCAACACCGTATTCTTTTCCACCCATGTGCTGGAAGTGGCCGAAAAGCTGTGCACAAGGATCGGCCTGATCGTGCACGGAAGCCTGAAAGCCCAGGGCACGCTGGATGAACTGCGTTCCGGGGAAGTGGGCGCGAGCCTGGAAGAATTGTTCCTGGAGCTGACCGACGATGGAGGCGAAATCGCATGACGGGCTTTTTTCCCTTGCTGCGGCTGCAGCTGCTGTCCAGGTTTTCGGGCCTCAAGCCCCGCAACCTGGCAGCGTCGCTGAAAGAAAAGAAGGGCCGCACCATCGCGTATATGATCCTCTATCCGGTGCTGTTCCTCTATCTTGGCGCGATGCTGATCATCGTGGAAAGCAAGATCCTGGACGTGATGGTGCAGCTTGGCATGCCGGATCTGCTGCTGAGCATGGCGGTCATGATGTCCATGGTGGGCACGCTGATCCTCTCCTTCTTCTTTATCATGAGCTCGCTCTACTTTGGCCGGGACGCCGCGTTCATCGCCGCCCTGCCGGTGAAGCCCCGCACGGTGCTTTCCGCGAAGCTCGCCCAGGTCTGGATCAGTGAGACGGGCATCAACGCCCTGATCATCCTGCCCGCCTGCATCATGTACGGCCTCAGGGTCGGCGCGGAGGCTGCATTCTATGTGCGCATGCTCCTGGTGTGGATCGTGATCGCCATGCTGCCCATCGCCATCGTGAGCTTCCTTTCCACCCTGCTGATCCGGCTTTCGTCCCTGTGGAAGCACCGGGATATGATCGCTACCGTCGGCGGCATCATTTTCCTGATCGCCTATTTCTACCTGGCCGGCATGATGGGCGGCCTGTCCGGGAATGCCAGCGCGGGCGGGGACATGATCATGCAGTTCATGGCCCAGAATTCCACCCGCATCGACGCCCTGACCCGCATGTTCCCCCCGGCCTCCTGGGCCGCGAAGGGGCTGCTGGGCGACTGGCGCATGCTGCTCCTGTTCATGGGCGTGAGCATTGCCGCCATGGCGCTGGTGATCTGGCTGCTGGGCTATGGGTACAGGAAGCTGTCCCTCCTGCAGACCGAAACGCCCACCGTCACCCGCAAAAAAGGAAGCGTCAAGGCTTCCTTCGCTTCCGGCTCCGCGTTCCGCGCCTGCTGCCAGCGGGAGATCCGCCAGATCCTGCGCGTGCCCTCCTACGCGATGAACATCCTGCCCATTTCCTTTATGCCGCTGATCATGGTGGTCATGATAACCATGATTACCAGCAGGGGCCTGAGCGGCGAAGGCACCTCGCTGATGGACGAGCTGGCCGGCGTGAGCGGCACGATCATCCTGGCCGCGCTGACCGCCTTGATGGCCTACATGGGCGGCATGAACACCGCCCTTTCCACCGCCGTCACGCGCGAGGGCAAGGGCCACGACTATATGACTGCCCTGCCCGTATCCAGCAAAACCATCGTGATGGCGAAATTCGCCGTGGGCTACGCCCTGTCCATCCTGGGCGTATTGCTTGCCAGCGCTGCGCTCATGGTGCTCTTCCCCGCCTTTAAGGTGCATGCCGCCCTGGCGTTCGTGCTTTGCGCGCTGTTCGACTTCACCACCTCCTGCCTCGCCCTGGGGCGCGACGTGGCGCATCCGCGGCTCGACTGGGTCACGGAGCAGGAAGCGGTCAAGCAGTCCTTCGGCGTGCTCATCGCCATGCTGATCGGCTGGGCCATCCTGGTCGGCCTGGCCCTGCTCTCCTACTTCCTGATCCGCTGGGGCATAGAAATGCTCCCCTACTTCGGCATCATGGCGGCGCTGCTGCTCCTGGGCGCGTTCATCGCGTTCCGGTACCTAAAGAAAACCGCGGAAACGAAATACTGCCAGGGCTGACCCCCCAACCAATTCGGCAGGAAGGCATACAGGTCTTCCTGCCGTTATTTTGCCGCTTGAAAAACTTCCCGCTGCGAAAACCGTTGAAAAAATGAATGAAAGCATATATAATAGGACAAGCGGCCTGCTGCGCAAAGCCGGAATAGCGCGCCGGGCCAGAGAGGAGCAAGGTATGCAGACCGAGAAGAGCAAGGATTCCTGGGTGGCCAAGCAATGGGCCGCGCATAAAGTTCGCGCCGCGAAGGCGAAGGAAAAGGAAAAGAACAAGCCGCTGAAGCAGAAGATCCTGGAATGGATTTTTTGGCTGCTGATGGCGTTCGTGATCGCTTTCCTGATCCGCGGGTTCGTGATGGAGCCGATCCGCGTGGACGGCTATTCCATGACCAATACCCTGCAGGATAAGGAAATCGTGCTGCTGTATAAGCTGCCCTATCTTTTGGGCGACGTGCAGCGCAACGATATCGTGGTATGCCGCTATCCCGGACGCGTCAATGAAAACGGCGCGACGCAGATCAATTTCGGCGCGACGCTGTCGCTGGATGTGTATACGGCGTTCGTCAAGCGCGTGGTCGGCCTGCCGGGCGATACCATCCAGATCAGCGACGGGCATCTTTTCGTGAACGGCGAACAAGTGCCCGATCCCGAATACATGGCCAGCACGCCGCGGGATTACGGCCCCATCACGCTGGGCGATGACGAATACTTCGTCATGGGCGACAACCGCTTTTCTTCCCACGACAGCCGCTCGAGCGACGTGGGCCCCCTCTCCCGCAGCGCGATCATGGGCAAGGTGACGCGCGTCCTGCTGCCCCTGAGCGCGTGGCGTTCGGTCAAATAACCTGTTTTGCAGGCATCATAAGCCGTCTGGCCAAAAAGCCGGGCGGCTTTTCGTCTGCCTGAGCCCGGAAAAACCGGCGGCCGGTATTGATCCGCTTTGCGCCCTATGGTATACTACGGATACATAATATGCGCAAAGCGCCCGAAAACGGAGAAACAGCATGATCTTAGTTGAAGGAACGTATAACACGGCCAAGGTATATACCGACACCTGCGACGAAGCGACCCTGGCCCAGATCCGAAACCTGATGAACCAGCGCTGCGTCGAAAACGCCAGGATCCGCATCATGCCCGACTGCCACGCCGGGGCCGGCTGCGTGATCGGCACCACCATGACCATCCGGGACAAGGTGATCCCCAACCTCGTGGGCGTGGACATCGGCTGCGGCATGCTGGCGACCCGGCTCAAGGAAAAGCGCATCGATCTGCCCAAGTTCGACAGCGTCACCCAGGCGGAGATCCCGGCGGGAATGAAGATGCGCTCAGCGCCAAGCAGCCAGGCCGCCGCCTTATCCGCCCAGGCGCTCGCCTGCTATCACAAGCCCAACTGCCGCGTATCGCCGGAGGTGTTTTCCCTGAGCCTGGGCACGCTGGGCGGCGGCAACCATTTCTGGGAATTGGACCGGGACGAGGAAGACAATATCTGGCTGGTGGTGCATACCGGCTCCCGCCGCAGCGGCAAGGACGTGGCGGAGTATTATCAGCGCGCCGCGTACGAATCGCTCAATTCCGTGGGCGAAAAACGGAAGGAAGCAATGGCCGCCCGGAAAAACGCCTTCATCCAAAAACTGCGCGAGGAAGGCCGTGAAAAGGAAATCAACAAACTGCTGCCCGCATGGCAGGCCTCGCTTCCGGAAGCAGAAATCTCCGTGCCCTACGAGGTCTCCTGGTGCGAAGGCGCGCTCTTTGACGATTATATCCACGATATGCGCATCATGCAGCAGTACGCGGCGCTGAACCGGCGCATCATCACCGAAACGATCCTGAAAAGCTGCCGCCTGCACGCCGAGGAGCAGTTCGAGACCGTGCATAACTATATCGATCTGGAGCAAATGATCCTGCGCAAAGGCTCCGTTTCCGCCAGGGCAGGCCAGCGCCTGCTGATCCCCATCAACATGCGGGACGGCGCGCTGATCTGCGAAGGGAAGGGCAACCCCGATTGGAACGAGTCCGCGCCGCACGGGGCAGGCCGCCTCATGTCCCGCGCCGAGGCCCGCTCCTCCATCTCCATGAAGGATTATAAAAACGCCATGAAGGGCATCTATACCTCCTGCGTGAACAAGGGCACGCTGGATGAATCGCCCTTCGCTTACAAGCCCATCGAGGAGATCGTCGCGAACATCGAGCCCACCGCGCGGATCCTCTCCCGCCTCAAGCCCATCTACAATTTCAAAGCCGGAGACGAGGACTGACCGCCATGGCATACAGCGAATTGGTGAAGAACTTTGGCAGCATCCGGGCGTATCTGCGCTCGTTCTATGTGTACGGCTTCCAGCACCGCAATGAATACGATCTCAAAAGCGCCCGAAGCTACGATAACGAACGCCGCCGGGTGGAAAGCTGGCTGGGGGATTACATGCGCTTTGGCCAGGATGCAGAAGGGCGGCGGGTATTCCTGTCCGTGGACAGCCGCGCCATCCCGGAAAATCCCCTGTACCGGGCCTTCCGCGCCAAGTCCTTTACCGATCGGGATATCATGCTGCATTTTCATCTGCTGGATCTATTGTCCTATGGGGAGGGCCTGCCCATTTCCGCCATCATGGAAGCGCTGACGGACAGACTTTCGGAATTTGAAATGGGCGAGCTCCCGGATGAATCCACCGTGCGCAAAAAGCTCTCGGAATACTGCGCGCTGGGCCTCATCCGAAAAGAAAAGCGCGGCAGGGAAACCTGCTACGCCTGCTCCCGGGATGAGACGGACCTCAAAACCTGGGACGCGGCCGCCGCGTTTTTTTCCGAAGCCGCGCCGCTCGGCGTGGTCGGCTCCTATCTGCGGGACAGGCTGGATGATCCCTTTCCCTCCTTTCGTTTCAAGCATCATTATATCCTGAACGCCCTGGACAGCGAGATCCTGGCCGGCCTGTTTGCGGCCATGGCGGAAAACCGGCCGGTTTCCTTTTTCTCCCGCGGGCAATGGATGGCGGCGCTGCCGCTCAAAATCTATATCGGCGCGCAGACCGGGCGGCAGTATCTGCTTTCGTGGTCGCCCCGGCATCAGCGGTTCTCCTTTCACCGGATCGATCTGATGGAAAAAGTCAAAATGGAGGAGGCCATCCCGCTGCCCGAATCCCTGTCCCGAAGCATGGAAAACTATTGCAGCCACGCCTGGGGCGTTACCAGCAACAATTTCGACGCGCTGACCCACGTGGAAATGACCGTGCGGATCGAACCGGGCGAGGACCACATTCTCTCGCGCTTAAAGCGCGAAAAGCGCTGCGGAGAGATCACGCAGGCGGACGAAACCCACTGGCGTTTTTCCGCCGATCTGTATGAAGCGCCCGAGATCCTGCCCTTCCTGCGCAGCTTTATCGGCAGGATCACCGCGCTCAAGAGCTCGGACCCGGCGCTGACCGAGCGCTTCTTTACGGACCTGAAGGCATTGAACGCCCTGTACGGATCCGATCCGGAATGATGCGCCCGCGCCTTCGCTTTTCACGAAGGACGATCCCTTCCTAAAAGCACACCGGAGGGAGACCGCCATGCTGTTTCACGAAATCTACGGTTCTTATTATCGGACCACGGCCGCCATCCTGCGCCAGGCCGCCCGGGGCGGCCTGACCAAGCAGGGCCTCACCGCCCTGATCCGGGAAAAAGCGTTCGGCGAAAGCCTGCTCACGATGCCGGAGGGCCTGCAGGGCGAAAAATGGCTTCTCATGCGCAGCGATCTGACCAGCACGCTCGCAAACGAGCCCGCCATGCCCCTGACCACGCTGGAAAAGCGCTGGATGAAGGCCATGCTGCTCGACCCGCGCATGCAGCTGTTTTCGCCCGACGCCTCCGGCCTGGAGGACGTAAAGCCGCTGTTCACCCCGGACAGGATCGTGTACTATGACCGCTACACGGACGGCGATCCGTACGCCGATCCGGCCTATATCGCCCATTTCCGCACGATCCTGAGCGCGATGCGGGAGGGCCATACGCTGCATCTGAGCTACGAAACCAGCCGGGGCAACCGCTTTCGGCTGTCGGTCGCGCCGCGCTATCTGGAATATTCCGAAAAGGACGACCGCTTTCGGCTCATCGCGGACGGGCGGAAGCGGCGGTGGACCGTCAACCTCTGCCGCATCGCGGATTGCGCCCCGGCCTATACGGATGTGGAAATGCCCTTGTGGCCGCCCAAGATGGAGAGCGTGACGTTTGAAGTGGAAAACCGGCGGAACGCCATGCACCGCGTGCTGATGCACTTTTCGCATCTGGAAAAGGAAACCAAGCGCCTGGACGAGCGCCATTATCGGGTGACGCTGAAATACGACCGGCAAGACGAAACGGAAATGCTCATCCGCATCCTGGCCTTCGGCCCGGCCATCCGGGTGACCGAGCCGCAGCGCTTCATCGATCTGCTCAAAGAGCGCGTCGCAAAGCAAACGCTTTTGACGCCCGAATAAAAAAACGGTGGGAAGCCGCCGCATCCATACGCCGCAAAGGACGGAAAAAATAATTCCGTTCTTTTTTATGCTCGCACCTTTTTTTCCGGGAACTATTTCCGGGAATGCGGTATAGTAAGCTCACCCGGAAGGGAAAAGCAGAAAGCGGCCGATCCGGGCGATGGGGGAAAACCCGTCCGGGCCGCGCGACGGCCCCTTGGTCCAATGGATGAAGACACGGGATTTTCAATCCCGCGATGCGGGTTCGATTCCCGCAGGGGTTATTGAAAAAAAGGCACGCACAGCAAATGCATTGCGAACAATACGTTTCAGGTATTTCGGAGCGGGTTCGACTCCCGCATAAGCGCGGCTGCATCCAGCAAAAACAACGTGCCTTGTATCTGGTCTCTTCGTCTAAACAGCAGGACACAGGATTCTCAATCCTGGAATACGGGTTCAAGTCCCGCAGAGGCTGCCATGCATCTGTAACTCAATGGGCAGAGTAACGGTCCCTTAAACCGTGAGCTGCAGGTTCGATCCCTGCCAGGTGCATTCTTCAATCAAAGGCACGCACAGCAATCATCATGCAGATACCTTTTAAGTATTACGGAGCGGGTTCGACTCCCGCACAAGCGCGGCCGCTTCCAGCAGAAAAAACGTGCCTTGTCCCTTTGACCTGGTAGTTCAATGGCAGAACGCCGGTTTGTCGAACCGGGAGCGTGGGTCCGATTCCCATCCAGGCCGCTCATGCATCTGTAACTCAGTTGGAAGAGTAACGGCCTTTTAAGCCATGAGGCGCAGGTTCGATCCCTGTCAGGTGCATCGCAACCCCATTTTATCCGGAAAGGAGAGATTTTTCATGCTGGACCATTTGCTGCTTCACGCAAACAAGACCCGGACCGAGAACGGCGCGGCGACCTATTTTTCCGCGGGCTCCTATTGCCTGGATCTGTTTGCATCCATCGGCGCGCTGCGCCATCAGACCGATACCGAGATCGAGACCCGTTTCCTTCGGGCGTACGCGGAGAATCCTGATCTGGCCATGAAGATTCTCTTCTATGCCCGCGACGTTCGGGGCGGCCTGGGCGAGCGCCGGGTGTTCCGCACCGTGCTCAAGTACCTTTCGCGGTGCGAGAAGGGCTCCCTTGTGCGCAACCTGCCCTATATCGCGGAGTACGGCCGCTGGGACGACGTGGCTGCCCTCCTGGACACCCCGGCCCGCGCGGAGGCGGAGGCGCTGCTGCGCAAGCAGTTCCTTGCCGACATGGACGCGCTATCCCGCGGCGAGCCGGTTTCGCTGCTGGGCAAGTGGCTGCCGTCCGTGAACGCCTCCAACGCCGAGACCATCCGCCTGGCCAAGCAGCTTGCCCGCGCCTTTGGCATGACCGACGGCGCGTACCGCAAGGCGCTCTCCCTTCTCCGCGCGCAGATCCGCATCCTGGAGAACCATCTGCGCCGGCGGGACTATACCTTCGACTACGCCAAGCAGCCTTCCAAGGCCATGTTCAAGTACCGCCGTGCGTTCATGCGCAACGATGCGGCGCGGTATACCGATTTCATGGCGCAGGTGAAGGCCGGCAAGGCCAACGTGCATACCGGCGCCCTCATGCCTTACGAGATCGTGGAGGCCGCCTACGGCGCGGACGAGAAGGAGCGCGCTTCCCTGGACATGTCCTGGACCGCTCTGGAGGATTTCACCAAGGGCGAGAACGCCCTGGTGGTGGCCGACGGCTCCGGCTCCATGTATTGGTGCCGCAAGCCGCAGCCTGCCGCCGTCGCGCAGTCCCTGGCGATCTACTTCGCCGAGCGCTGCAAGGGCGCGTTCCAAGGCCATTTCATCACCTTTTCCATGCATCCCCGGCTGGTAGAGATCAAGGGCCGCGACATCGTGGAGAAGGTACGCTACTGCCGCACCTTCAACGAGTGCGCAAACACTGACTTGCAGGCGGTTTTCGCGCTGATCCTCGAGACCGCCGTGGAGCACCGTCTGCCGCAGAAGGAGCTGCCTTCCACCCTCTACATCGTTTCCGACATGGAGTTCGACCGCTGCGCCGGCAACGCTTCCATGACCAACTTTGAGCAGGCGAAGGCTCTGTATCAGGCGCATGGCTACCGTCTGCCCCGGGTGGTATTCTGGAACGTATGCGCGCGCAGCGAGCAGCAGCCCGTCAAGATGAACGAGAAGGGCGTCGCGCTGGTGTCCGGCTTTACCGCGCGCATCTTCTCCCAAATCATGGAGGGCGATATGGACCCCTATCGTACCATGATGAAGGTCGTCGGCGCGGAGCGCTATGCGCCCATCGCGGCATAATACTTTTTGAGGCTGCCTCCTCTCGAGGCAGTCTTTTTGCGCTGTTTTCTGCCTGTCGGCAGACTTTTTTCGTTTGGGGGCAGGAACAGCATCCTAAACAGCGAATATAAAATGGTGGAATTTTGTCCAAATCGGAAAGAATATGTCGGCCTGACCCGTTTTTTGTATGATTTTACTTGCAAAGGATGAAGAAACATGTGGATCTGCCAGCGCTGCTACACTGAAAACAGGGAATCCTCCACCGCCTGCGAGGGCTGCGGCGCGCCGCGCGCCGCCGGGCGCTTCAATTCCGCGCCCCAGCAGCGGGCCAGCCGCCCCGCCCAGGCCCCCATCATGAGTTATCCCAACGCCCAGCGGGAAACCGTGCCGCTGCAAAACCCGCTCCCGGAGCGGGGCGAGTATCAAACCCCGCCGCCGGATACGAGAAAGCAGAAAAAAAGAAGGCCGCCCTTCGCGGCGCGTTTCGCGCGATGGATCGGGGTGCTGCTCGCCGTGCTGCTGCCCATCCTCGCGGCCTTGTTCGCCTGGCGGCAGTATGACGTGCTCTCCGACGCGGTCCTGCCCCTGCTGCTGGGCGACGGCGCAGCGGAATGGATCAAGATCGCGCTTTACGCGGCGCTGTCCATCCTGGCCGTGCTCGTTTCCATGCTGCCCGGCCTTTGGACGGTGCTGCTCTCGCGGGATCGTCGGGAATAAATGTTTGCCGCTCTGTCCTCCCGGTACAAACCGATTCATTTGATAAAGGAGTGGAATATCCATGAAAAGATCCTTGGCGGCGCTGGTGGCGCTCCTGCTCGTCCTCGCTTCGTTTCCCTGCTTTTCGCAGGCGGAAGAGGAGATCCGATTCATCACCGTTCAGGAATGGCTTGATGCAAAGGGAGAATGCGGAAAGTGCCTGCTTCTGCTGAAAATCAAGGAAGTCTTGAATCCCGTGCTGGCGGTCGGCGCGGATGAGACAGGGGAAGTCAACCTGTATTCGGGCGGGGAAACCAGCATCATCCTCGAATTCGGCAACGAAGAAAGGATCCTGACGGGTTATTGGATCGTCATTGCCAATCCAAGATACAACGAATTTGAAGGAACGGTGGAAATGGCGGATTGGACGCTGCTGCGGCTCATGCCCGGCATGGAATGACGGTTCCGCGGAAGGAAAGGAGAGATCCTGATGAAAAAAAACCTGCTGCTTGCCATCCTGGTTTTAGCCGTCTGCCTGCTGTCCGGCTGCGGGCCGACGGAATCAAAACCGGAGGAATTCACGATCGAGGACGGCGTCGTTACCGGCTATAAAGGCAACGCTTCGGAAATCGTGATCCCCGACGGCGTGACCGCGATCGGGAAGGAAGCGTTCAAAGGAAAGGATATCAATAGCGTCTCGATCCCCGACAGCTGCACGCTGATCGGGAGCCGCGCCTTCTACGGCTGCAAAAAGCTGACCCGCGTGGTACTGCCGGACAACGGCATCTATCTGGGGGCGGAGTGCTTTTTCAATTGCACGGCGATCAAAGAAATCAACATTCCCGAATCGGCAGATTTTTCGCATACGCCCTTCAGCTATACCGCCGATTTCCACAGCATCGTGCCCAGCCCCGGCTGGTTCCTGATCCCCACCTCGCCCGTTCCCACCAATTCCATCCATCTGCGCAGCATGCATAAGACCGATACAGGCCTGCTGCGGCTGACCTTCATCCAGGCCTCGGGCAATAAAATCCCCGTTACCTTCACCGCGGACGGCATCGTTCAAATCAGCCAGAAAGCAGGCTTCACGGTCACGCTGAACATGCCCGACGGCAGTACGCTTTCCCCGGCGGGCAGCGAGCTTACGCTGGATATGGAAAACAGGCAGTATGTTTTCACCTTCGACTTTGATACCGAGGTCCGCCCCGCTCAAATCGTATGCGACAGCGCCCAAAAGACCGTCGTGCTCAACGGCGCCTCATGGGACGAATACCAGTCCTGGGAAAGCCATTAAACAAGATCGTGATTGACGCAAAAAAAAACAAACAAAAACGAGAAACAGAAGGAGGCGCGGCGATGGGCATTTCCTGCTTATTCGGACACAAATACAATTATACCTACTTTTCAAAAACGCAATGCCGGAGCGAACATCAACGCCACTGACATGTACGGCAGGACCGCCGCGCAGTCCGCCGCCCGCAAAGGCCTGGGCGATATGGTGAGCTATCTGCAGTCCCGCGGCGGCAGATAAATTCCGCCCGGCTGAAGGCCCTTGAAAACGTGGAGAAGAAGGCGCCGCGCTTCATCGCCTGGGCGGAACAGACCAGCGACCCCATCGGGATGGGCGTGCGCTGAGCCCCGCACGCATCCATTCCGATAAAAGGAGGAAACACGATATGAAAAAGTTCTGCATCGTCATGGCCCTGCTGCTGACCCTGCTGGCGGGCTGCGCGGCGGCGGAAACCCTCCAGGAGGGCAAAGAAGCCCTGAAAGCCGCAAAGACGCTGGACGAACAGCTTGCGATCCTCAACCGCATCGCGGACGAGCACGCCGATGAACTGGAAAACGGCGGCTGGGATATCCTGCTGGGCGTTCAGGCCGGGCCGGGCCTGCCCGAGGGGCTGCTCCCGGACGATTGGGAGAAAAGCGAGTTTACCCGCGTTGACGGCTTTCCTGCCGAGCTTCGGGAGCACAAATTCATCGTGCTCAACGGCCCGACGCTGGCGGGCAGCTGGTTTTGCCGCCTGCCGGAGCAAATGCGCGCCGCCTCGGTGGAGGAAGCCGAATATGTGATGATGATCCATGACATTTTGATGCCGTCCGGCTATAGCTATACCCCGCCCGCCACCAGCTACCACCGGGATTACCTCGCCTATGCGCTCAATATCAGGACCGGCGAGATCACCCGCTTCTGGGGATACCGCTGCAACGCGAAAAGATCCGGCAGGCGGGACCAGCTGAACGGCGATCAGCTCACGGCCGAGGAGATCTGGAACCTGGTGCGCTCCCAGATCTGGGGCCAGACGCGGTATGAATTTGGGGACGACGCCGCGTTCCTCATCGGCTTCAGTGGGAAAAACGCCTTTGTGATGGGCTATGAGGGCACGCCGACAAAAGTGGATATTCCATCCGAGGTGGAGGGCCATCCCGTAACGGAAATCGGGAAAAGCTGCTTTGCGAAATGCGACAGTCTGGAAAGCCTCACGCTTCCCGCCACGATCCGCAAGATCGAAGAAAAGGCGTTTTATGGATGCCCGAACCTCCGGTCCGTCCTCCTGCCGGAAGGGCTGGAAAGCATCGGCACGGAGGCGTTCCGCTTTCTCAGCTCTCTAACCGAGATCGAGATCCCTTCCTCCGTATCCTCCATTGGCAAAAACGCTTTCATGGTGTGCAATAAGCTCTCCCGGGCCGTGATCCGGCCGGGCGTCGCGAAGCTTGGGGAAGACATGTTTTCCAACGACGAGAACCTGGCGCTGGTCTATCTCCCCGGAGAAATCAAGGGCCTGGAAAACGCCGCCATCGAATCCGGCGCCGTGATTTGGGCGCCGGCCGCTTCGCAGACGCTGGACGACGCCAAGCGCCTGGGCTATTCCGCCGTGGCATGCGACGGCGGCCCGCAGGATATGCCTTCCTTCCGCTTCGTTACGGAAGGGGATTTTGAATATCGCATTTTGGACGGAGAAGCAGCGCTGATCGATTACCTGGGCACCCATGTCATGATCGACGTACCTGAGACGGCGGACGGCCTGCCCGTTACCCGGATCCTGTCCAGCTCGCTTAGGCAGAAAATGAGCGTCAACAGCGTGACCCTGCCAAAGAGCGTGACCTTTATCAGCCGCTCCGCCATCGTGCCCGCCAGCGGCCAGCGCGCCTTTGACATATTCATCCCCAATCCCGCCTGCGAAATCGAGGAAGACGGCATTAAGCCGTACAACACGAACGACATCAGTTATTCCACGACCCTCTATGCCCCGGAGGGCAGCCTGGCGCAGCGCTACGCGAACGATTATAACCAGCCGGGCCGCCTTGTGTTTGAAGCCTGGGGCGAGGGCGTGGACCCGGACGCCGCGGCCATCCGATGCGCCCTTCCCCTGGCGGAAAAGGTGCTCGCCGGCGCCGGCGCGGTCTGGGAGGCCAGCGATCAGAAGGAATACGCCTGGCTCAGCCGTATCCCCGGCTATAACGCGCAAAGCCCGGACGCGGCGGCTGTACTGCGCTTTTCCAAGGATCAGTTTGAAACCCTCTCCCTCCTGATGGGCGGGGACGGCAACATCGCCAGGATGTTCGCCACCATCGTCAACACCCAATGGAACCTGCCCTACGCCAAGGTCGCAGCCCGGACTGTCCAGACGGAACAGCTCGGTCCCGTGGCCGACGGCTCCTGCGTCGTGATCGCGCTGTGCTACCGCACGGATATCGTGCTGACGGTCCTGCGCGAGGATGGGTTTGCCCAGGCCGCGCTGGTCTGCTCAAGCCCACAGGTGATAAAGGCCATGACGCCGGAATACGTCAGCGGCATCGCCGCCCAGTTCGGCATTTCCGGAAGCTGCACGGTCTATCCCCCGGAGGAAATCAGCGCCCTGCTTGCCAAGGAATGATGAAAAGGAAAAACCCAAAATGAGCCAAAAAGCGGGCTCTTCACGGTTTGTTAGGGAAACGCTGTATCAACTCACAACCCTTCGGTGTCATCCTGAGCGAAGCCGAGCGGAGAGGCGAGGCGAAGTCGAAGGATCTATGAGAATCGCAGAGCCAACTTACAGATCTTTCGACTTCGTTTCGCTCTCGCTTCACTTCGCTCAAGATGACAAATGAGGGTCGTTTTATTTTCCCTACCTTTCCGTGAAGAGCCTTTTTTTCTATGCAAATCCGGCATTACAGCCTGGCAACGCCGCTGTCCCGCGCGGCCTGGGCCACGGCCTTGGATACGGCGGGGCCGATGCGCTCGTCAAACGCGAGGGGCAGGATGTACTGGGCGGTCAGCTCTTCGGGGGCGACCAGATCGGCCAGCGCATGGGAGGCGGCCTGCTTCATCTCTTCGTTGATATCGGTGGCGCGCACGTCCAAAGCGCCGCGGAAGAGGCCCGGGAAGCACATGACGTTGTTGATCTGGTTGGGATGATCGCTCCTGCCGGTGCCGACCACCGCCGCGCCGGCTTCCAGCGCCTCGTCCGGCTCGATTTCGGGCACGGGGTTGGCCATGGGGAACACGATCGCGCCGGAGGCCATGGACCGGATCATCTCCTTGCTCACGATATGCGGCGCGCTGACGCCGATGAACACATCCGCGCCCTTCATGGCGTCGGCCAGTTTGCCGGAAAACTTTTCGGGGTTGGTGATCCTGGCCATGGCTTCCTGGACGGGGTTCATCTGCTCGCCTTCGCACAGGATGCCGAAGCGGTCCACCATCTTCAGGTGCTTCACGCCCAGGTTCATCAAATGCTTGCCGATGGCGATGCCCGCGCTGCCCGCGCCGTTGATGACGACCTTCGCTTTTTCGATGTCCTTTTTCACCACGCGCAGGGCGTTGATCAGCGCCGCGCCGACCACCACGGCCGTGCCGTGCTGATCGTCGTGGAACACGGGGATATCGCACAGCTCCTTGAGCCTGCGCTCGATCTCAAAGCACCTGGGGGCGGCAATGTCCTCCAGGTTGATGCCGCCGAAGGAGCCGGAAATCAGGTAGACCGTGCGCACGATTTCATCCACGTCCTTGCTGCGGATGCAGATGGGGAACGCGTCCACGTCGCCAAAGGCCTTGAACAGGGCGCATTTCCCCTCCATGACGGGCATGCCGGCCTCGGGGCCGATATCTCCAAGGCCCAGCACCGCCGTGCCGTCGGTGATCACGGCGACCATGTTGTGCCGCCTGGTCAGATCGAAGGAACGGCTGTAGTCCTTCTGGATCTCCAGGCAGGGCTGCGCGACGCCGGGGGTGTATGCCAGGGAAAGGTCTTCCTTGTTTTTCACGGACACACGGGAAATTACTTCGATTTTGCCCTGCCACTGCGCGTGCAGGCGCAAAGATTCCTCCGCGTAATTCAATTCATCCGCACCTCCTATGATTGGTCATCTCAATTGTAAATACTTTCTTTGAAAAATCAAGGCCCGAGAAGGCAAAAGCCGTGCGAAATGAAAAGTTTTTTCGTCAAGCGCGCAAAAAACGCCGCGCCTGCGCCCGGCGGGACGCAGACGCGGCGGCCGCGTGACATTTTACGGAAGCAGCGTGACGCCGGCAAACGTTTCGGCGGGGATGAGCCCGCCCTTCGTTTCCGCGTACACGGCCGCCTCCGGGACGGCGGCGAACACATAGAAGGCGTTTTTTTCGCCCTTCTCCAGGGGGAACCAGGCGTCGGAGATTTCATCCAGGATGATTTGCAGCTTCGTTTCCCCCTTGCCGAAGATCACGGCGAATACGTCCTCGCGCAGCCATTGCTTCACCTGCGCGGGCTCCAGATACAGCGAAACGCCGTCCGGGAGCCCGTCCGGCTGAACGTTCAGCACGCGCTTGCCGCCCTGATAGCCGACGCCGGCGGTGTAATCCGCGTTCTTTCCTTCTTTATCGCGCACCAGGCCGGGGATCAGGTTCCGGGAATAGGCGTTGTCCTCCCAACGGGTATCGCCGCAGTTTTTGCAGCGGAAGCTGACGCGGGTGATGGTGCGGCCGGCCTCCCGGTAATCGTGGCCGAGGGCGGGGATCACAAGCTGCTTTTCCAGGACCGCGCCGCAGACCGCGCAACGTTTGCCTTCGGTGAGGCCGGCTTCCGTACAGGCAGCGGGCACGGCGGGATCAACCGTTTCGGTGTGGCCTTTCGCGGGGATTTCCGCATAGGTGGTATAATCGCACCGGGAGCAGGTATCGTACAAAAATGTAAGTGAAAAATTTTCCGTGATCCGAAACCTGTTTCTTTTCTAATGTGGGAGGAGAGGATAGCAACGGCATAAACCATGCAGCATGTATCCCCGGCAATGAGGTTCTACCCGCCTGCGGCGGGCGCAAGCGAACGCACGCGCCCATCCGTATAGGGCGCGGCTCAGAATGACAGGGGTGCCGCATCCGAATAGCGGCGGTTCAGAATGACAGGGGTGCCGCATCCGTATAGAGAGCGGGGCGGAATACCATTGCCGCTTGACTACATGGGTGCTTTTTCAATGCGCAGTGAAACTATTATTATGTTTTCGATAATTGACAGCCTTCGACAATTCATATAGAATCATCATCTCCCGAAAGGGGCCGAGAGCGAACAACAAACGCGCAGACGGTTGCTCTATCCTCCCGAAGGGGGGTGATGCGCATGCGGATTACTTTCCATATTTGGAAGTATACGGTGACGATCTCCATCCGTGAAACGCATCGCAAAAAGAACAACCGCCGCTCTGCAAAGTGACGGTTGGTGCGGCTATTTTCGTTATGTCAAAAAGCCGCGGCGTCACTTGACGACGATATAGAAATCCCTCATTCCTCATTATTTCACTGCAACAGAAAGCCCATCTTATAGATCCTTCCACTCCGGTCAGGATGACAGCGCGGCTTGCATTTTTCATTGTTCCTGAGACGAAACGCGGCTTTTTTCGTTTACGGTCCCTCCTGCCGCCTAATCCTTCCTCCCCGGTTTTCCCCTTTTCGCCAAAATCACGTTATACGCCACGATGGACCCAATCACGACCACCGAGCCGATGAGGGAAAGCCGCGATACGCTTTCGCCGTAAAACAGCGCCACCCACAGCGGGTTCATGATCGGCTCCATGCCGGTGATGAGGCTGGCGGCGGTGGGCGGCGTTTTTTTGATGCCGATGGAAAACAGGATGTACGCCCCGCCCACCTGCACCGCGCCCAGCGCGAGGATGGAAAGCAGCACCGGCGCGGAAAAATCCGTTTCCTGAAGGCACAGGGGCGTAAACAGCACGCCAGCGGCCAACTGCCCCAGGAAGCAGGAGGAAATCGCGTCCGCCTTTTTGCCGGTATTCATCATGAACACCCCGGCGTAGCACACGCCGGACAGCACCGCGATCACGTTCCCGGCCAGGTTGCCCGCCCGGATGCCGTCCACAAAGAACAGGCACACCCCCAGCAGCACCAGCGCGCAGGTTACAAGATCGATCCGCCTGGGCTTTTCATGGAACAAAAGCGCCATCAGCAGGATCACGAACACCGGCGCGGTGAACTGCAATACGATGGCGTTCGCGGCGGTGGTCATTTTGTTGGCGAGGGCGAAGAGCGTGGTGACCCCGATCATGGACAGCGCGCCGAGCAGCACGGGCCCGCTGAACACGAGCTTATGGCGCGAAATCAGCAGATAAATGCCGATCACCGCCGCGCCGATCAGGTTCCTGGCCCCGTTGATGGAAAGGGCCTGCCAGGGCACCAGCTTGATGAACAGGCCGCCCAGGCTGAAGCCCACGGAGGCCAGGAATACGCACAGGACCGCGCCCCACGGCGCGGATTTGCTTTGGTCCGTCATTCGTTTTCCGCTTTCGTATTACAGCATCTTGACCAGCATGTTCTTCTGATCGTCCATTTCGAGCGCCAGCAGCTTTTCCTTTTCCATCTGCTTGAGCACGTCCGAAAAGCGCTTGAAGCCGATGGTGCGCTCGGAATAATCGGGATAGGCGGCCTGGATGTCCGCCTTCAGGATGGAGGGGTTGATGCGCTCGAACCCGTCGTCCTTATAGTGCTGCAATTGCTCGGTGAAGGCGGCGCGCCAGTTGTCCGGGCTGATCTTTTTCGCGTTTGTTTCCTCCGGCGCGTCGGCGTTCAGGGAAACGTACACATTGTTGTTTTCGTTCTTCACCCGGATGCTGCCGAACTTCTGGGAAAGCTTGGTGAGCAGCTTGCCGAACGACGCGCAGCCGAACGATTTTTCGTTGAAATCGGGCCGAAGGCGGAGCAGCACGCCCTTTAATTCGCTGGCGTACATTTCGTCCTCGTCCGTCTGTTCAGAAAGGATGCCCTCCAAAAGCTTGTTGAGCCCGGCGTCGTCCAGGGGCTCGTCCTTGGACTGGGATTTGCGGGTGCGCTTATCGCGGCTGACGGAGGACACGGTTTCCAGAAACTGGAACTCATTGCAGGCGTTGATGAAAATGCTGCTGGCGACTTCGCTTCGGCTGATGCCGAGCACGAATTTGCCCATGCTCTTGAGCCTGCCCACGAGCGGCGTGTAATCGCTGTCGCCGCTGACGATGCAGAACGAATCGATCAAGGGGTTGGTGTAGGCCACCTCCAGCGCGTCGATCACCAGCATGATATCGGCGTTGTTCTTCTGCGCAAAGCCGTAGCGGATGGAGGGCACGACGGTAAAGGTGTTGGAAAGCAGCACTTCCTTCAGGTCGCTGAACCGGTCGGTATAGCCGTACACCTTGCCCAGCAGGATGTCGCCGCGGATCTTGACTTTATCCAGGATATTGTTCAGCGTGGCCGCCTTGGCCCCGCAGTTTTCCAGGTCTACAAATAACGCGAAACGGGATGTACTCAAAATTTTCACTCCTCTTTTATGTTTCCCTGTATATCGTTTTGAATCGTTTCACATACGGAATCAAAATGCCGATCAATTTCCTCATTGGTAAAGCGCAGGATACGCAAGCCGAGGGCTTCCAGCGCATCCGAACGCTTCCAGTCCCGCTTATAGCCCTCATCAGTATAATGCTGCGCGCCGTCAATTTCAATGACCAGCTTCGCGGATGCACAGTAAAAGTCCACGATGTAAGAAGCAATGGGACGCTGCCTGTAAAACCTGAGAGGGTATTGCCGGAGAAAAAGATACCAAAGCTTTCGTTCCTGCGGCTTCATGTTTTTTCGCAATCTGTGGTCTAAAGAAGCCGCTCTGTGGTCATACGGGAGATTGTTTCTTGGCACGCAAATACTCCTTTTTCCGGCAGTCATGAGGAACCCTTCCGGCGCTTCGCGCCACCTCCCCGTCCTTGCCTCCCCTTCATAGGGGAGGTGGCCCGAAGGGGCGGAAGGGTTGACCGGGGAGGTGGCCTGAAGCGCCGGAAGAGTTGACCGGAGAGGTGGCCTGAAGCGCCGGAAGGGTTTGCTTCTAATCAGCAGATGACGGTCTGCCATGCGAACGGCAGTAAATCCCTGGCCCGTACCTTAATCAGCTTTCCTTCTTCATCATTGACAATCACTTTGATCTCCGGGCAGTACTCAAGCAGCATCTGACGACAGTTTCCACAGGGAGGAATCACGCTGTTCACATGTTTTTCGTGCACGGCTACGATGGTATCAAATTCCCGTTCCCCGGCGGAGATAGCCATGCCCATGGTGACGTACTCGGCGCAGGCGCCGTGGATGCCGTCGCAGTTGACGCCCTGATAGATATGGCCGTTTTTGCACAGCAAAGCGCAGCCCACCGTGTGGTTGTATACGCCGTCATCATAATTTGCGGCAAGCACTTCCAGCCCATTGGAGATGAGCAGACGGTCCGTATCCGTCAAATCATACCGATCCACGCGCTTGGTCCTCCTGATTCTCCTCTTCCTCCGGGTGCGCCCAAAGGTACACGGCCTTGGCCGCTTTCGCGTTCATGCCGGGGACCTTTTGCAGCTCCTCCACATCCGCTTCCCGAACGGCCTTGACGGACTTAAAGTATTGCAGCAGCGCCGTCCGCCGGGCGGGGCCGATGCCGGGGATATCCTCCAGGGCGCTGTGGACGGACGCTTTGCCGCGCAGGTCCCGGTGGTAGGTGATGGCGAAGCGGTGCGCCTCGTCGCGGATGCGCTGGATCAGATGCAGGGCCGGGGAATGATGGTCGATCAGGATGGATTCCTCCCGCCCCGGCAGAAAGATCTCCTCCAGGCGCTTGGCCAGGCCGAACATGGGCACGTCCGCCCCTTCCCTGAGCATGGCTTCCCGGGCGAAGGCCAATTGCTCCGGGCCGCCGTCGATCAGCACCAGGTCGGGCAGGGGCCAGCGGTCCTTTTCATCCTCCGCGAAGCACCGTTTGAACCGGCGGCTCAAAACCTCGTTCATGGAGGCGAAATCGTTCGCGCCCTCGAAGCTCTTGATGCGGTAATGGCGGTATTCCTTGGGCGCGGGCTCGCCGTCCAAAAACACCACCATGGAGGCCACGTTCTGCGCACCCTGGGTGTTGGAAATATCGTAGCCCTCGATGCGGCGGGGCACGGCGTCCAGGCCGATATACCGCGCCAATTCCTCCGCCGCGCCGATGGTGCGCTCGTACTGCACCTGCTTTTTGGCGTTGCGCTTTTCCAGGGCGTCCCGGGCGTTCTTTTCGGCCAGCAAGGTCAGCGCGCGCTTATCGCCCCGCTGCGGGATGGTCAGCGTGCACGGGCCTCCGCGCCGCCGTCTCAGCCATTCCGTAAGATCTTCGCTGATTTCCGCGGGCAGGCCGGGGCACAGCACCTCGCGGGCGGGCTTGCGCTCGTCCTCGTAAAACTGCACGATGAAATCGAACAGCACTTCGCCGGGCTCCTCCCTGCCTTCGCGGGGCAGGGCGAAAGAATCGCCGCCCAGGATGCGCCCGCCGCGAACGTAGAGCACCTGGGCCATTGCGTCCAGATCATCCTGGACCAGGGCGAACACGTCCTGCTCCGCGCCGCTGGTCTGGATAGCCTGCTGGCGCTGCATGAGGCCCTCGATATCCCGGATCTGATCCCGCAGGCGGGCGGCCTTTTCAAACTGGAGGGCGGAAGCGGCGGCCTTCATTTCGGCTTCCAGGTCCCGTGTGACCTCCTGATACCTGCCGCCCAGGAACGAAATCACCCGCTGCACAACAGCGCCGTATTCCTCCCGCGTGCATTTGCCGCAGCAGGGGCCCGGGCAGCGCCCGATCTCGTAGTTCATGCAGGGGCGCTTGGGGCCGTGTTCCGGCAGATGATGGGAACAGGTGCGCAGCGGGAACAGCTTTTTTAGGTGCTCCAGCACTTCCCGCACCGCCGTCGCCCCGATGTACGGCCCAAAATACTTTGCCCCGTCCGACGCCTGCCGCCGGGCCAGGGTGACGCGCGGGAAAGGCTCGTTCAGGTTGACGCGGATGTAGGGATAGTGCTTGTCGTCCTTGAGCAGGATGTTATAGTAGGGCTTATAGAGCTTGATGAGATTGCACTCCAAAATCAGCGCTTCCAGGTTGGTGCGGCACAGGATGATGTCAAAATCCGTGATATGCGAAACCATGGCCGCAACCTTGGGGGTGTGGTCACGGCCATGGAAATAGCTTCTGACACGGTTTTTTAAGTTGACCGCCTTGCCTACATAGATGATTTTCCCGTTCTCCTTCATCTGGTAGCAGCCCGGGGAATCCGGCAGCAGGCTCAGCTTCTGGGCAATGATCTCGTTCATGGGCGCCGCTGAGTTATTCGTCCTCGTCCTCGGTATCGAACGTGGCTTCCACCACCTGGATCAATTGGTCCATCAGGTCTTCATCCACGGGCACGAATTCCTCCATATCCTCGTTGCCCGCGCCCTCCATGGGCTGCACCTTCATCACGTACCGGGAGACCTCCGCTTCGTCTTCCACGTCGCACGCGTCGCTGAGCAGCACGTACTCATCGCCGTTATAGAAAAAGTAGCGTTCCACGCACAGGCGGATGGGGCTGCCGTCGTCTCCCTCCAGCTCGATGATATCCCATTCTTCCTGATTGCTCATGCTCTTCCCTCCCTTTCACGGGAAAATCTGCTTTCCCGCCCTTCTATTATAGCCCATTTCCGGGAAAAGCACAAGCGCAAGGCGCGCGCAGCACGGCCGGAAAGCGCAGTTTTTTATATTTTTTTGGTCTCTCCGCGGCTGCTTTCTTGACAGTCCGGGGCGCGTATGCCATAATTGGTGAGGATTCTTTCAAAAATACCGCGAACAGCCAGCAATATCCCTTTTTGCAGCCTTTTCCCTTCGCCGAAAGGAGACCGCTCCATGTGCCTCAAAAAAATCGCCGCGCTGGTTCTTGCGCTGATGATGCTCGTCCCGTCCCTCGCGCTGGGCGAGGAGATCCCCTCCTATCAGCCCGGGGATACGATCGATCTGGTGTTCACCGTGACGGACAACCCGAACCACGCGGTCGGCGTGACGCTGAAGCTGGACTACGATCACAGCGCTTTTGAACTGATCTCCTCCAATTCCGTTAAGAATGACGCGCCTATCATCAGCGCGGACCTGGAAGGCATTCCCGTGGGGAAAACCGTAACGGTATCCTTCCTCGTGCTCCCGAACGCCTCGGGCGGCGTATATGAAATCAAGATCCTGGTGGAGCAGGCGGCGGACATCGATGAAAACCTGGTGGACGGCTTCGCCTTCTCCGTCTGCCGGGTCAGCGTCGCCGACACGGGGGATGCGCTCGCCCGGGCAAACGCCGAAATTGAAGAATTGCGGCGGCAATTGGAACAACTGATTGCTGAAAAGGATTCGCTTGCGTTAGCGCTGGCCGAGAGCATAGCTGCCGCGGCCCAGGTGACCAGCGAGAACGAGGCCCTGCGGCGGCAATTGGAGGAAGCGCTCCTTGCCCTGGAAGAAGCAAACGCCCGCGCCGCGGCACAGGCGAATGGAAACAGCGTTTCCCAGCCGGCCGCGCCGGAAACTGATTTTACCTATGAGATTCAGAATGGGAAAGCCACGATCACCAAATACACCGGAAAAGGCGGAGACGTTGCCATTCCGGATACGCTGGGCGGGTATCCGGTGGGTGAGATCGGAAAGAAGGCGTTCTATAATTGTAAGAACGTGACCGGCGCCACCATCCCCGACAGCGTCACGTCCATTGGATACGAAGCTTTCAGAGTGTGCAGCAGCCTGACCAGCGTCGCCATCCCCAACAGCGTCACGTCCATTGGAGATAGTGCTTTCAGTGGCTGCAGCGGCCTGACCAGCATCACCATCCCCGACAGCGTCACCTCCATTGAAAGCTGTGCTTTCTATGGGTGCAGCAGCCTGACCAGCGTCGTTATTTCCGACGGCGTCCTATCGATTAGAAGATATGCTTTCAATGGGTGCAGCAGCCTGACCAGCATCATCATTCCCGACAGCGTCACCTACATTGATGACTATGCTTTCAGGGGGTGCAGCAGCTTAAAGAGCGTCAGCATCCCAAAAAGCGTTACGTCCATAGGTTTCGGTGCGTTCAATGGATGCAGCAGCGCCCTCAAAATAACCGTTGATATAAACTCTTACTCGCTGAAGTATTGCAAAGAACATAACCTGAAATATACCCTCCGCTGACGGCGGCTGGATTTGCTGCTTTTCACCCCTATTTCCGTCTTTCCCTAAAACATTGAAACCGTCGGCGCGGTGTGGTATACTGATGCCTGCGCCGCAGCCACGAAAGCGCGGCAAGAGGAGGCCCCCATGGCAGACACAGTGGCAGTCACGTATTTTCATCATTCCGGGTTTTCCGTGCAGATCGGGGATACCCTGCTGATTTTTGATTACTGGCGGGGGGAGCACGGGGAGCTGCCCGAGGATGCCCAGATCAAGGACCGCGATTTTGACGGCTATAAGCACATCCTGGTGTTCGTCAGCCATGACCACGAGGATCATTTTGACGAAGTGATCTACACCTGGGATTATAAAAAATACCCCATCTCCTACATCGTTTCGGACGATCTGCCCATCGGCAAGCGCGGCAAGCGCGTCAAGCCCGGGGATCACCTGCAGGCGGGCGGCATCGACGTGCAGGTGTTTTCCTCCACCGATAAGGGCGTATCCTTCTATGTGACGGTGAACGATATTCGCGTGTTCCACGCAGGCGATTTGAACCTGTGGCACTGGCGGGAGGAAAGCACCCTGCGGGAAATCGCCCAGGCCGAAAAAGATTTTTACAGCGCCATGGCCCCCATCGAGCAATTGCCCATGGAAATCGCCATGTTCCCGGTGGACCCCCGGATGGGCGGGCTCTACGACGCGGGCGCGAATTATTTCGTGATGGCGGTCAAGCCCCGCCTGTTCATCCCCATGCACTGGCAGGGCCGCGCCGAGGTGGCCGAAAACTTTGCCCGCAAAGGCCGCACCAAGTATACCGAGGTTTTGGCGCTCACCAAGCCCCGGGAGCGGGCGGAGCTCGAATTTGAGGAAAGAGCGCTGCATATCCACGTGTTCACCATCATGCCCGGGATAGACGGCGCGGACCAGAAGGACGGCCAGAAGATCGATATGTTCGCGGAAAACGATCCCTTCTCCGATACCGATCTGCCCGTGCAGCTGTAAGCCCGCAGCGGCGCGGCTTTTGCGAGAATATGCCGCCCGAAGCATCTTCCCCGCGATCCCCCACGGCCGTGCGGCAAAAGCTGCGCGGCTGTTTTTTCCCAAATAATTGTAAAAAAATGCTTGACAATCCTGAATTATGTGATAATATAATATTTGATAAAAGCTTTTTGGACAGGTATTTCCAGGCTGACGCGGCAAAGCGACGGGAATACTGACGGAACATCCTGCTGCTTTTATCCCCCAAGGCGAAGCGGTTTCCGTCAGGGCCGCGTCCGGCGCGGCGGCGTGCGCCGGGGGCCAAGCGAAAAAAAGGAGGGATCGCCGTGGAGCGATACGATATCGCCGTGATCGGCACCGGCCCGGCGGGGGTCTCCGCCGCCATCACGGCCACGATCCGCAATAAAAAGGTGCTGCTGCTGGGCAGCAAAGAGCTGAGCGGGAAGCTCATGGCGGCGCACCAGATCCGGAATTATCCGGGCTTCCCCGACGTTCCGGGCGCAGAGCTTGCCAAGGCTTTTGAAAAGCACCTGGACAGCCTCGGGCTTTCGATCACCGAAAAAAGGATCGGCGCCGTTTATTCCATGGGCGGTTATTTTGCCCTCCAGGCCGGAAACGATATGCTGGAAGCCGGCGCCGTGATCCTGGCCACCGGCGTAACGCAGGATAAGCCCCTGCCCGGGGAAGAAGAGCTGCTCGGCCACGGGGTGAGCTATTGCGCCACGTGCGACGCCGCGCTCTACCGGGGCAAACGCGCCGCCGTGATCGGCTACAGCCCGCGCGAGGAAACGGAGGCCGCGTTCCTTGCCGAGGTGTGCAGCGAGGTGCTCTATTTCCCCGTTTACAAAGAAGGAACCAGGCTGCCCGAATCCGTGCGCGTGATCCCGGAAACCGTGGTCGGCATCGAGCGCGTGAACGGGGAAAGCGTGGTCAGGACCGCGGAAAACGGGTATCCCGCGGACGGCGTGTTCGTGCTGCGCGAGGCCGTTGCCCCGGGCCAGCTGGTGCCGGGCCTGGAGGTGGAAAAGAACCATGTGCGGGTGAACCGGCAGATGGAATGCAGCATTCCCGGCGTGTTCGCCTGCGGGGACATTACCGGCACGCCCTACCAATACGTCAAGGCGGCGGGCGAAGGCAATGTCGCCGCGCTCAGCGCCGTGCGTTACCTGGACCGTATGAAACGCGAAAACGCGGAATAGAAAGGGAGAATCGATATGGTAAAGAAGATCAACGCGGAACAGTTTGAACAGGAAGCCAAGAAGAGCGCCGTCGCCGTGGTGGATTTTTCCGCCACCTGGTGCGGCCCGTGCCGCATGCTGGCCCCGGTGCTGGAAACGGTGAGCGATAAGCTCTCCGGCAAAGTGGATTTCTACAATGTGGACGTGGACGACGCGCCCGGGCTCGCCGGCGCTTACCGGGTCAATTCCGTGCCCTGCCTGGTGCTGATGAAAAACGGCCAGTTTGTCGATCAGTCCATCGGCTTTAAGCCCGAACCCCTCATCACCGCCTGGATCCAGAACAATCTCTGATCCCGTACAAGCAATGGCGCTAAAACGCCATTGCTTTCTTTCAGCGCTTACGGACGGAAAGGAAACAAAATGAAACTGAACAGATTGACCGGGCGGTGCTGGGTCTATCCCTACGAGGAAGAGCGGGACCGGCCGAACCTTTGCTATATCCGGGGAGACAAATGGAGCCTCTCGGTGGACGCCGGGCATTCGGCGGGGCACGTCCGTGAATACTACCGGGCCTTGGAGGAAGCGGGCCTGCCGCTCCCGAAGCTCACCGTGCTGACCCATTGGCACTGGGACCACACCTTCGGCATGCACGCCGCGCACGGCTTATGCCTGGCGAACGAGCGGACGAACCAGTATCTGATGCATTTCCGCGATCGGCTCGAAAAGGAAGGAACGGGTTTCTTCCTTGCGATAGCTGAAAGCATCCGCCGGGAATACGCTCCCGGAGGGCCCGTCGTCGTCGTACCTGCCGATCTGGTGTTCCGGGGCGAAATGCGGCTGGACGCGGGCAACTGCCCCATCCGGGTCTTCCAGGCGGACGCGCCGCACACGGACGATTCCACCCTGATCGAAGTTCCCGGGGAAAACGTGCTGATTTTGGGCGACGCGGACTGCGACACGTTCTCCGAGGGGATCAAGGACCCGGCCCTTTGCCGGAGCCTGGCGGAAACCGTACGTACGGTCCAGCCGGAAATCTGCCTGCTCGGGCATTGGACGCCGCTTTCCGCGGATGAAGTCATTCAGGACCTGCTTTCGGGCATATGACGGACGGCAGCCCCTGGCAATCTTTCGATGGACAGCCCGAAAACCGGGCGGATATTTTGACGGACGAAACGGACGGTGACGACCATGGCCGACTTTGAGCAAACGCCCAAGGACGATCTTCCCCAGCTGCAGCTGGACAGCCAGCTGTGCTTTCCGCTCTACGCGGCCTCCCGCCGGCTGGTGAACCAGTATACGCCGTTCCTAAAGCCGCTGGGCCTGACCTATACCCAATACATCGTGTTCCTGGCCCTGTGGGAGAGCGGCAGCGCCACCGTGGGCGATCTGTGCCGCCGGCTTTATCTGGACAACGGGACGATCACGCCGCTGCTCAAAAAGATGGAGGAAGCGGAGTACATCGTGCGCACCCGTTCGCGGCAGGATGAGCGGGTGGTCACGGTGACGGTCACGGAAAAGGGCTGGGAGAAACGCCAGCAGGCAAAGGACATTCCATTCCAAATGGGTGGCTGCCTGCCCCTGACCCACGACGACGTATTTACCCTCTACCAATTGCTGCGCAAGCTCCTGCAAAATTTCGAGCCGTGATTTTCCCGTTTCCGCGGCGCTTGCAAATATGCCTTTGTTATCGTATAATAAACAGGCTGCATGGATTGGCAGACATACTTATGTAAAAAGCAAAGGGGAATAAAACATGAAACTTGGCGTTGTGGGTCTTCCGAACGTTGGAAAAAGCACGCTGTTCAATGCCATCACCGGCGCCGGCGCGCAGGCGGCCAATTATCCCTTCTGCACCATCGAGCCCAACGCGGGCATCGTGGCCGTGCCGGACAGCCGGCTGACAGTCCTGGCGGATATGTATCACCCCAAGAAGGTGACGCCCGCCACGGTGGAATTTGTGGATATCGCGGGGTTGGTGAAAGGCGCGAGCAAGGGCGAAGGCCTGGGCAACAAATTCCTTTCCCATATCCGGGAATGCGAGGCCATCGTGCACGTGGTGCGCTGCTTTGAGGATGAAAACATCATCCACGTGGACGGCAGCGTGGACCCGAAGCGGGATATCGAGACCATCAACCTCGAATTGATCTTTGCCGATATGGAAACCGTGGCCAAGCGCGAGGACAAAGCCCGCAAGCTCGTCAAGACCGGCGAAAAGAAATACGGCGAGGAGGCCGACCTGGCCGCGCGGGTGCTCAAGCACCTGGAGAGCGGCAAGCCCGCCCGCACCTGCCCGCTGACGGACGACGAAAGGGAAATCGTGAAGGGCTGGTTCCTCCTGACCGCCAAGCCCGTCATCTACGCCGCCAATATCGCGGAGGATCTGGTAGCCGAAAATGAAGACAGCCTGGATTTCGTCAAGCAGGTGAAGGCCATCGCCGCGGACGAGCAGGCCGAGGTGCTGGTCATTTCCGCCAGGATCGAAGAGGAGATCGCCCAGATGGACCCGGAGGAAAAGGAAGAATTCCTAAAGGAGCTGGGCATCGGCCAAAGCGGCCTGGACCGCCTGATCCGCAAGTGCTATCATCTGCTGGGCCTCATTTCTTTCCTGACCGCGGGCGAGGATGAATGCCGCGCCTGGACCATCACAAAGGGCACCAAAGCGCCCCAGGCCGCCGGCAAGATCCACACGGACTTTGAGCGCGGCTTCATCCGCGCCGAGATCGTGCCCTTTGAAACCCTGCACGCCCTGGGCAGCATGAACGCCTGCAAGGAAAAGGGCCTGGTCCGGAGCGAAGGCAAGGACTATGTGATGCAGGACGGCGACGTGACCCTGTTCCGGTTCAATGTATAACGAAGCATCCTTTGCACTGAAAAAGCGCTTCCTTTCACGGGAGCGCTATTTTATTCTTCCGATCCGCTTCAGGGGCCAGAGGCGGAAGCGCACATGGCCGATCAGCATGCTTTCGGGGATCGGGCCCACGTCCGACGCGCGGCTGTCGTGGGACGAAGCGCGATGATCGCCGATCACGAAATATTGGTTCTTTGCCAGCCGCCTGCAGGGATAATCCCGGGGCGGGCTGGCCATTTTTTCGGGATCCTCCATGACCTGGCCGTTGACGATGAGCCGGCCCTCCGCGATTTCCACGGTGTCCCCGGGCAGGGCGGCCAGGCGCTTGACGAACACGGTGTGTTTGGTCAGCGAAAACGCGGCGCCAAGGCGCAGCAATTCCTCTGAACGCCTGGGATAATGGCAGATCACCACGTCTCCCCGCCCGTATTTTCCCCATTTGGTCACCAGCAGGAGGTCGCCCGCGCGCAGGGTATGCTCCATGCTGCCGCCCTTGACAAAGACCAGCTGCGCGAGCTTGCAAAGGATCAGCGCGGCCAGGAGGACCGCGGCGGAGGCCATGCCCAGGGCGGTATAGATGGGCGTCAGCGTTTCCCGCAGCGCGGTCATGCGGCGCGGCGCGGGTCAGCCTTCATCCGTTTCCCGCTCCTTTCCTTCCTCGGGCTGCGCGATCCTTTCCAGCACCTTTTTCCGGCGCTTTAAGAACACCGCCCGGTCCAGCATCACGATCCTGCCGCAGCCTTGGCACTTGATTTTGATATCCGCGCCCGTTCGGATCACCACCCATGTGTCCGCGCCGCAGGGATGCGGTTTGCGCGTCTGGATCACATCGCCCAGGAAAATATCGTTTTCCATCCGATCGTCTCCTTTGGGTTGATCGTCAAGGGTTCATTCCATTTTGAACATCATTTGCAGCTTGGGCTGGGCGCCGGTTTCGGGGTCCATTTCCAGGTCCAGCACATCCTGCATATAGTCGTTCCAGCGGTCCACGAGGGGGCTTTCGGCCTGGGTCTTTTCGGCGAAGGCTATGCCCTGTTCGCACTCGTAATAGCCGAACACGTCGCGCCCGTCGCTCCAGATCGTGTAGTTGCGGATGCCGGCGGATTTGAGCAGCGCCAGCATTTCAGGCCAGATTTCATCGTGGCGGCGTTTGTATTCCGCCTGCATGCCCGGCTTGATGCGCCCCTTCCAGGCAAAACGTTCCGCATTCATGGTCTTTTCCCTCCTGCTTATTTCATTATAATCATTATATCACAGAATCGTTCGCCGCGTCAGGCCGGTTTTCCCGGATCGCGGCGCAGGAATCCCGATGGATGATCTCCCAATCCATGGTTTCCCGGGCGGGTTCGCCGCGGATGATCATCTGCGCCGCGCGCGCGCCGACCCGCTGCTGGTGCGTATCCACGCTGGTAAGGGCGGGCAGCAGGTACGGCGCGCAGAACAGGTTATCGCAGCCCATGACGGAAAGATCACGCGGGAGCGCCAATCCGTGCTCCCGGGCGGATTGCTGGCAGCCCATGGCCACCAGGTCGTTCAGGCCGATCACTGCCGTGGGCCAGTATTCGGGCTTTAGGGTGTTGAGGATGCTGTCCAGCCCTGCTTTTCCTTCCTCGGGCGTGCCCTTGCAGTACACGCGGTAGGAAGCGATGCAGGGCAGCTTGGCTTCCTTAAGCCCCTCCTCATACCCCACGTCCCGGCGCAGCGGGTCCGTATCCTCCTGCACGCCGCCGATAAAGGCGATCTTTTCATGCCCCAGCGAAACCATGTATTTCACCATGGCCTTGGTCATGGCGGCGGCGTTGAGGGAAACGGCCGGAAAATCGTAATCCGGGGGAACGCAGCCGATCAGCACCACGGGCATGAAGCGCTTGAGGCCGCGCAGCGCGGTCAGCAATTCCTCGCTCTGGTCCGGGGGCAAATATTCCACGCATACGATCACGCCGTCCAGGCGGCGTTCCGCCAGCATGGTGGCGGGATCGTATTCCCGGGCATGCAGGCTGCTCCAGGGAAAGAGGCTGACCGAATAGCCGCTTTGCCGCGCCTCCTCCTGCGCGCCGGTAAAGATCATGGCATAATGCGGGTTCAGGAGCTTGGGCAGCACGATGCCAAGGGACTTGGTGGTTTTGCCGGTCAGGCTCCGGGCAATGATGCTGGGACGATAATGGCGGCGGGCAATGGCGGCTTCCACCTTTTCGCGGGTCTTGGGCGAAACGCTGCTTTCCCCTCTGAGCACGCGGGAAACCGTGGCGATGGACACCCCCGCGTCGGAAGCAACGTCATAGATGGTCGCGTTTTCCGTGGTCATTCTGATCGCCTCCTGCTGCGCCGTTCCTATTTGAAAAAGCAGAAAAACAGCCTGTACGATGCACATGTAAGCGCTATCATTATACTTCATAAACGTCCCGCGCGCAAGCGTTATTTTCAAAATCCGAAAAATCTTTTTTCGGCGAAAGCCGATGGATTAGGCGCTCTCCTCCCCCGTTTCATGTCCTTCCGGGGAAAAACCGCCCCATAAAACGCATGAAACGCTCCTGTTTCCCGGAAAAAGAAAGCGCCCGGCAAATTATTCACGAAAAAAATAGAAATGCTTCTTGACACGGGCATGGAAAAATATTATAATGTAAGCGCTAACAATCGTATGCTTCCATTTGTCAAAGAAGGAAGGTGCGTCACATTCATGGATTACCGCGAAACAGCAAACCGGGTGCTGGCCATGCTGCAGCGGGCCGATGGGAACGATCCATCCCGCGGGCACTTGACCATGAACAACTGGGAATGGCCCACAGGCGTTGCGCTGTACGGCATCTATAAGACCTATCAGCAAAGCGGCGATCAGGAGATCCTCCATTACCTGACCGGCTGGTACGACGACATGCTCAGCCGAAAGGAACAGCCCCACCGCAACGTCAATACCGTCGCCCCGGTGCTGACGCTCACCTGCCTGTACGGCGAAACGAAGAATCCCCAATACCTGCCCGTGATCGAAAGCTGGCTGGAATGGGTGCTCAGGGAAATGCCCCGCACGGAATACGGCGGCCTGCAGCACTGCACGGTATGGAACAAGCATTATCAGCAATTATGGTGCGATACGCTGTTCATGGTGTGCCTGTTCCTGGCCAAGGCGGGCGTGGTGCTGGAGCGCCCCGCGCTGATCGACGAGGCGGAATACCAGTTTTTGATCCATATCCGCTATCTGCAAAACAAAGTGAACGGCCTGTTCTACCACGGCTGGACGTTCGACCGCCGGCACAATTTCGCGGGCGCCTTCTGGGCCCGCGGCAACGCCTGGTTCACGGCCGCCGCCATAGAATTATACGATATCACTGGGCGCGAGGACGCCGCCATGCGCATGATCCGCTCCGCGTGGAAGGATCAGGTATTGGCCCTGTGGAAATACCAGCGCGTGAACGGCCTGTACACGACGCTCATCGACGTGGAGGAAACCTACTGCGAAACCAGCGCCACCGCCGCCATCGCCTACGGCGTCTTAAAGGGCATCCGCCTGGGCTGGCTGCCGCAGGAGCCTTACCAGCAAATGGGCATCCTTTCCGCCCACGCCGTGATCGATCAGATCGACGAGACCGGCGCGGTGCAGGGCGTATCCGGCGGCACCGGCATGGGCCACGATCTGGAGCATTACAAAAACATCATCGTGACCCCCACCGCCTACGGCCAGGGCCTGACTTTCCTGATGCTGACGGAGCTGATGATCCAGGACGGCGGCAAATAACGGCCTTATGGCATGAAGAAAGGAGGATGGACGCCATGTCAACAAAAAGCATCGAAGCACAAAGCATGGATTATCGGCCGCCCAAACGGCGCAAAAAGCTGTGGGTGGACATCGTACGGAATAAATGGCTGTACATCATGCTGATCCCCGGGGTCCTCTATTTCCTGGTGTTCAAATACCTGCCCATGTGGGGCGTCATCATCGCGTTCGAGAATTATTCCCCCTTCCTGGGCCCGCTCAAAAGCGCCTGGAAGGGCCTGTACTGGTTCCAGCGGTTCTTTTCCACCAAGAAGTGGGTCACATATCTGAGCAATACACTGATCCTGTCGTTCATGAGCATCATCCTGACCTTCCCCGCGCCCATCATCCTGGCGCTGATGCTCAACGAGATCCGCAATATCCACTATAAAAAGATCACCCAAACGCTGCTGTATGTGCCGCACTTCATCTCCATCGTGATCGTGGTTTCCATCACGTACGTGATCTTCGGCGCGGACGGCATCATCTATAAGCTGACGACCCAGCTATTGGGCCACTCGATCGACTACCTGGGCGATCCCAAGGCGTTCCGCTGGATGATCGTGGGCCAGGCCATCTGGAAAGAAACCGGCTGGGGCACCATCATTTTCCTGGCGGCCCTGACCAACGTGGATACCCAGCTCTACGAGGCCTCCATGATCGACGGGGCGAACCGCGCCCAGCGCCTGTGGCACATCACGCTTCCCGCCATCCGCTCCACCATCGTGCTTTTGCTGGTGCTGCGCATGGGCAGCGTGCTGGATACGGGCTACGAGCACCTGATCCTGATGAGCAACGCGCTCAACCGCTCCGTTTCCCAGACCCTGGACGTGTTCGTGTATGAAAACGGCATCAAGAACGGCCAATTCTCCTACACCACGGCCGTGGGTCTCATGAAGAGCCTGGTGTCCGTGACCATGGTGGTATCCGCCAACAAGGTCGCCCACGCCCTGGGCGAAGAAGGCCTGTATTGAGGAAGGGGGGCGGACAGCATGGCAAGAGAGAAAAAAGAAATCACAACCGTTGAGCTCAACGGCAAAACCATCACCATCTCCTCCGGCCCCGTGGGCGTCTACCGCACGGCGGGCAGCGTGGTCTTCGACATCATTAACTATGTAGTGATCGCTATCGCGGCGTTCACCACCGTTATGCCCATCATCTACGTCTTTTTCAATTCCTTCGCCACTGAGTTTGAATTGCAGACCCGGCCCATGTTCGTTTTCCCCCACACCTGGTCCACCGACGCATACAAGTACATCTTCGCCTCCCCCAAGCTGCTGCGCGCGTTCGGCAATTCCGTGTTCATCTCCTTCTTCGGCACGCTCATCAATCTGTTCTGCACCGTCACGATGGCCTACCCGCTGAGCAAAAAATTTCTGCGCGGGCGCAAGTTCCTCCTCAACATGGTCCTCGTTTCCATGTTCTTCTCCGGCGGCATGATCCCGGGCTACGTGGTGGTTTCCTCCTGGCTGGGCCTGCGCGGCACCTATTGGGCCATCCTGCTGCCCGGCGCGATCTCCGCCTACAACATGCTGA
>JAFXZO010000007.1 GCA_017541205.1 Clostridia bacterium
CTGCCCTCGTTGTAGGCGCGGGCGAAAGCGTTGTAGGTGTCGCCGCCGGCGGCGCAGAAATTGTTGGTCACGATCGCGTAGGTGGCAGCGGGGTCGAAGGGCTCGCCGTTGACGGCGGTGATGGTGACGCGCTGGATGGAGGCGGGCTTATAATAGCTGCCTTCCTTGCCGTCCAGGACGTACACGGGGCCCTGGTCGAAGGCCTTGGTGGTGTCCAGGGTCCATTCGATGCCGCTGGTCTGCGGGAAGCCGCCCACGGGATCGGGGGTGCAGAAGGTGGAGGCTTCGAGGACTTCCAGCAGCTCTTCGCCGGTGACGTAGATCACGGCCACGGTGTTGCCGAAGGGCAGCACGGTGTTGATGTCCTTCATGGTCACATCGCCCACGGGGATGGTGGCGCGGATGCCGCCGCCGTTGGTGATGCCCACCACATGGTTGGGCTCAACCTGCTCGACGCCGCCTTCCTTCACCACGGACCAAACCATGGCGTCGGTGATCAGGTCGCCCAGGTTGGTCTCTTCGGTCCGGTTGCCGGGGGCCTTGGCGCCGTTCAGTTCCACCTCGGTGGCGGCGAACACAGCGCCGTACTTGGCTTCCGCTTCATCGATGATGGCCTTCGCGGCGGCGGCAACGGCTTCGTCCTTGGGCATGCCGTTGGTGTTGTAAAGGAAGTTCTTTTCGATCTGCTTGGTTTCGTTATCGATCACGACCACGCCGATGTAGGCGAACTTGGTGCCGGTGGACTGGATGGGCTCGCCGTTTTCACCCTTGGTCATGACGGTGTGGCTGTGGCCGTCCAGCGCGAAATCAATGCCGTTCACGTTGGCCAGCAGGTCGATGGAGCGGTAGCCGTTGACGGCGGATTCTTTATCCACGCCCAAATGGAGCAGGCCGATCACGAGGTCCGCCTGGTCCTTGACGCTGTCCACGGAAGCCTGCACGTTGGCGTACAGATCCTGGAAGGTGGCGAAGTGGATTTCCTTGATGAGGCCGGGGTTGACCTTGGTGGCGGTTTCGGGGGTCTCCACGCCCACGAAGGCGATCTTCAGGCCGCTCGCGGTCTCGATGATCTTGGTGGCGGGCAGGATGGATTCGCCGGTTTCATCCACGATCACGTTGGAGCACAGGGTGGTGAAATTGGCCTTGCCCAGGTTTTCCATCAGCTGGGCGTAGCCGTAGTCGAATTCATGGTTGCCCAGGGTGACGATATCGTAGCCCGCGGCGTTCATCATGTCGATGGCGGCGGCGCCCTTGTTCATGGACACATAGATGGTGCCCTGGCTGAAGTCGCCCGCGTCAGCCACGATCACGTCCGCGCCCTGGCCCTTGAACCAGTCGCGCAGCCACGTCATGTAGGCATAGCCGTCCAGCGCGCCGTGCACGTCGTTGCTATGCAGGATGACGGTCTTGCCGGCGTAGGTATTGTTCATGAGGTTCTTAAGATCGTCCAATTGGGCCTGGATATCGGCCGCGGCGGCTTCCGCGGCGGCAACGGCCTTCTGGGCGTCTTCTTTTTCCGTGGTCAGGGCCGCGATCTGCTCGGCCTTTTCGGCGGCTTCCGCGGCGGCGGCGGCCAGCTTGGCTTCCGCGTCCGCGGTGTAGGTGCTCATGGTCGCCTGTGCTTCTTCGACCGCGGCGGCCAGCTTGGCTTCCAGATCGCTCACGGCGGCAGTGGCGGTTTCGGCGGTCTTGAGCGCGTCGTCCTTTTCGCCGGCCAAGGCCGCGATCTGCTCCTGCAGCTGCGCGGCGGCTTCGCTGGCGGCGGTCTGGGCGGCGGCCAGCTTGGCTTCCGCTTCCTCGGACAGGGTGGCGGCCTGGGCCTTCGCTTCATCCGCGGCGGCGGTCAGCTTGGTTTCCAGATCGGCCACGGCGGCCTTGGCGTCGTCCGCGGCCTTGAGGGCTTCGTCCTTTTCGCCGGTCAGGGCCGTGATCTGCTCCTGCAGCTGCGCGGCGGCTTCTTCGGCCGCGGTCTGCGCGGCCTGAACGGCGTCGTCCTTGGCCTTCGTCAGTTCGGATACCTTGGATTCGATCTGGGCCTTCAGGTCGGTCACCTGCTTGTCCAGATCGCCCTTCTGGGCGAAGGACCATCCACCGAACGCCAGCGCGGCGACCAACAGGATCGCCAGCACAATCGACAGTTTTTTCATGGTTGTCTTCTCCTTTTTTTCAGTTTCCGGGCAACAGCCTAATTATACCAAATGCGCGCGCAAATTGCAATTCTTTCAAAATCTAAATTCGCAAGAAAATCGTGGAAAAAGCGGGAAAGCGAAAAATCCGCGCGCAAAAGGCCGCGCCGTGACTATCGGCGCGGCCTGTGAGATGCGGAGGGCTTAATAGTTGTCCGCTTTGATCTGGAAATACGCCTGCGGATGGGCGCAGACGGGGCAGACCTCGGGGGCCTGCCTGCCAACCACGATATGGCCGCAATTGGCGCACTGCCAGATCATATCCCCGTCGCGGGAGAAGACCAGGCCGCCCTGGATGTTGGCAAGCAGCTTGCGATACCGCTCCTCATGCTCCTTTTCAATGGCGGCCACGCCGTCAAAGAGCGCCGCGATGTCCTCAAACCCTTCCTCGCGCGCTTCCTTGGCAAAGGCGGCATACATATCCGTCCATTCGTAGTTTTCGCCCTCGGCGGCGGCAAGCAGGTTTTCTTCCGTGGTGCCGATGCCGCCCAGGAGCTTGAACCAGATTTTGGCGTGCTCTTTTTCGTTATCCGCGGTTTCCAGGAACAGGTTGGAAATCTGCACGAAGCCTTCCTTCTTGGCCTTGGACGCGAAATAGGTATACTTGTTGCGGGCCTGGCTTTCGCCGGCAAAAGCAGTGCGAAGGTTTTGTTCCGTCTTGCTTCCTTTTAATTCCATGGTGCTTATCCTCCTTTATGGTTTCCTGTATAAGTATGTTCGCGATCGGAGGGCGGAATTCCTTTTTTGCCGAAAAAAAGAATTGCCGCGGGCGTCAGGCGCTTTTTCGCATGTTCCGCCAGATCAGGAAATACATGGTGAAAAAGCAGGCCGACGCGCCGATCACCTGGCTTAAAAACTCCGCCCAGAATACGCCGCGCACCCCCAGGCCCAGGCTCGGGAGCAGCAGCGTCAGCGGCAATACCAGCCCCACCTTGCGCAGCAGGGAAAACACGAGCGCGTGGCGGGGATAATTGAGCGCGACGAACGTGGACTGCCCCGCCATTTGCATGGCCATGAAGGGGAACGCGCCAAAGAAGATGCGCGCGCAGTCAACGGTCAGTTGGATCAGCGCTTCATCCTCCGAAAAGACGCGGATCAAAGGCCCCGGCATGAACATCACCAGCGCCCACATCAGCAGATTGATGCCCAGGCTCCCCGCGAACATGAACCGGATGCACTGCGACACGCGGCCGTATTCCTTCGCGCCGTAATTGTAGCTCATCACGCTGGAGCCGCCGGTGGTGACGCCGCTGGTGGGCAGGCTCATGATTTCGCGCAGGGAATTGATGAGGCTCATGGCCCCCACATACAGCGTGGAGAGCGCGCCGCCCCAGCTTTTGAGCATGATGTTCACGACGGCCTGGGTCAGGCTGTTGGTCACGCGGAAGGTGAACCCCGTCACGCCCAGCTTCAGGATGCGCCTGAGCTGCTCGCCGTCCAGGCACAGCTTTTTGAGCCTGAGCGGCGGGCGCTTGCCCGTCAAAAACCACAGGACCCACCCGGCGCTGACCGTCTGGGAAAGCACCGTCGCAAGCGCCGCGCCCCGTACGCCCATGCTGAGCGCGAAAATGAACAGGGGATCGAGCGCGATGTTCAGCGCGGCCCCGATGATGACCGTCATCATGCCGATCTTCGGAAAGCCCTGGGCGTTGATGAACGGGTTCATGCCCAGGCTGACCAGGACCGGCACGGTGCCCAGCACGTATACCCGGAAATACCCCAGCGCCGCGGGCATCGTTTCGTCGTCCCCGCCCAGCAGGCGAAGCGTCCACGGCGCGGTCAGATATAAAGAGACCATCAAAAAAGCGCCGATCAGCAGCAGCGCCGTAAAGGCCGTGCCCATGATGCGCTCCGCTTTCCGGTCGTCCCTTTCGCCCCGGGCGATGGTGCAAAGCGTCGCGCCGCCGGTCGAGCATAGATTGGCGAACGCGCTGATGAGCGTAATCAGGGGAAAGCAAACGCCCAGCCCGGTCAGCGCCAGGGTGCCGCCTTCGTTCAGATGGCCGATGTACATGCGGTCCACGATGCTGTAGAGCACATGCACCAGCTCGGCCAGCATGATGGGCAGGCCCAGCCGCAGGATGATGGCCGATACCTTTCCTTTGGAAAAATCCCCTTGCTTGACGGACATTTTTCCGCCCCTTTCCGTTCAGATCACCTTTTTATCCAGCCACTTTCCCCGGATGAAGCGCAGGATAAAGCAGACGCCGCGCGCGATCCAGTCCAGATGCATCGCGATCCACACGCCCAGCAGGCTCAGCCCAAAGCCGTATACCATTAGATAGCTGGCCCCCAGGCGCAGCACCAGCATGCTTGCGACGCTGACCGCCATCGTAAACCGCGCGTCGCCCGCCGCGCGCAGGATGTTGGGCATGCCGAAGGACGGCACCCAGGTGAAGATGGAAAGCAGCGCGTACAGGCGCAGGATCGTGACGGCGGCCGGCACGCCCGCGGGCGTCAGGTTCAAAAGCGCCACCGCCTTTTCCGGCATCAGCAGCAGGATCAGGTTCATCGGCAGGATGCTCAGGTACATCAGCGCCGTCAGCTTTTTGCCGTAGCGCCTGGCCTCGTCCTTCTTTCCCGCGCCGATCAGCTGCCCGATCACGGCGATGGTGGCCAGGCCGATGGCGCTGCCGGGAATATTGACCACGCTGGAAATGCTGTTGCAGATGCCGTTCGCGGCGCGGAGGGCGGTCGGGAAGGTGGTGATGATGCCCATGATGAGCACCTTGCCCACCTGGAACAGGCTGTTTTCCAGGCCGTTGGGCACGCCCACGCGGAAAATGCGCCGGATCATGGCGGCGTCCAGGCGGAAGTATCCCTTCCGGCGGCGCGGCGGGTCCAGATGGATGGGCATGGTATCGTTGAACATGACCTTGAGGATGATGCCCGCCGAAATCACGCGGCTGAGCAGCGTGGAGATGCCCGCGCCCGCCACGCCCAGCCCGCAGGGATGGATCAGGAGCGCGTTGCCGCCGATGTTGATGACGTTCATGGCGATGCTCGTCCACATGGAGGCCTTGGAATTGCCCATGGCCCGGAGCAGCCCCACGCCGCCGTTATAAACGCCCAGGAACGGATAGGAAAAAGCGGTAATCAGCAGGTAGGTATAGGATTGGTTCAGGGTGGAAAGATCGTGCCCGTCGTCCATCAGGTTGATGATGGGGCGATGGAACACCGTGATGACTGCCGTCACCAGCGTGGATAAAAGCAGGGTGGAAAGCATGAGCTGCTTGGCGGCGGCGCAGGCGTTTTTCTGGTCCCTGTGCCCCAGATACTGCGCGGCGACCACCGCGCCGCCCGCGCTCATGGCGGTAAAGAGGTTGATGAACAGCAGGTTCAGCGTATCCACCGTGGAAACGGCGGCGACCGCGCTGCCCGTCGCGTCCACGCCGGAGACCATGGCCGTGTCCGCCATGCCCACCAGCACCGCCAAAAACTGCTCGGCAATCAGGGGCAGGATCAGCGCGATCAGCGCTTTCCTGGAAAAGGCGCCTTCCGCCTCCGACGGCGTCCACCTTCGCATCACGCGTCTCCCTTCCCCTGCCGGAAAACCAGATTTTTTCTTATTATACGCCCCCGCGCCTTCTCCCGCAAGGAGGTTTTTTGTTTTTCGCGGATCGAGAAAAAATATCCGCTATCCTATTTTGCGCGAGGCGCGATAAAGATTGTTATGATCCGGGCGTTTTCCGTGAAAGGCGTCTTTTCGCGCTTAACATGCGGCCCCGGATATGATAAAATTTTTCTGATCCGACATTTTCCGCTTCTATTTCGTCTGTATGATTGGAAAGGGGGTGCGCGGCAGGATGGATGTTGTCAAGGGCCCGGACAGGATCCAAACCGAACGGGAAGAAAAAGACCGGATCTTTGAACGCCTGGTCGAAACCTACCAGACGGCGCTGCTGCGCACCTGCTTCCTGTATCTCAAGGATCAGGAGCTGGCGCGGGACGCCGTGCAGGAAACGTTCCTGAAAGCCTACCGGAGCTGGGATTCCTTCCGCGGGGAAAGCAGCGAAAAAACATGGCTGGTGCGGATCGCCGTGAACCAGTGCCGGGACGAACAAAAAAGCGCCTGGTTCCGCCATGTGAGCCGGCGCGTCACCCTGGATCAATTGCCTCCCGCTTCCATCCCCTTCGCGCCGGAAGACGAAACGCTGCTCCAGGATGTGATGCGCCTGCCGCCCAAGCTTCGGGAAGCGACGCTGCTGTATTACTATCAGGGAATGAACGTCAACGAGATCGCGCAGGCCCTGGGCATCCGCCATTCCTCCGTATCAGAGCGACTGCGGAGGGCCCGGGAAAGGCTGCGCGACAATCTGGAAGGGAGGGACGCCCCATGAACGATCCGGACGCAAGGGACTATCTGCGCTTTCAGGAAGCGGCGGACCGCAGGCTGCATAGCCTGACGGGCGATCCCCGGCTGGCAAAGAAAATCATCAACGGCGAAATAAAGGAGAAAAAAATGAAAAAAAAGATTTCCTCGGGCCTGGTGCTGGCCGCGGTATTGATATGCGTTCTTGCTTTCGCCCTGGCGGAAAACTGGCAGGACGTGCAGGACATCATCGAGCAAAAGGACCTGGTCGCCCAGCAGCCGCCCCGGCCGGCGGCGCAGGACCCGGAGGGGGAGCAGGATCCGGACCCCGACGAATGGGTGAGCGCGCGGATCACAGACTGCGCCATGAACGGCAGCATCATGGACGTGACGCTGGAGATCACCTCGCTGCGCGACGATCTTTCGCTCTTTGAGGAGCTGGAGCTTTACGAGCCCGAGCTTCACGGCGAAGAAGATCCGCTGGATGAAAAAATGCTGGAAGTGAACGGGGAGACAATGAGCATCGCCCAGTGGCGGGAAGGCAGGCAGCTGGCCGAATGCTTCCTTTCGCTGGAAAGCGAAGCGCCGGTTCCCCGCAATCTCACCTGGCACTACCGCACCGTCCATAACCGTGTGGAAAAAGCGGATCAGCTGACCATCCGGGTATCGTTCTACGAGGGCCTGGAGCCGGGCATGTTCACGGAGAATAAGCCCCTGTGCGTGCTGCTGACGATCCGGAACCTGGATACGGCGGAAACCCAGTATATTTCTCTCCCCCTGCCCTCGCTGCCCGAACCTGCGGACGAAGGAACCGTTCCCCCGCTCCCCGGGCCCGTGACGCCGACGCCCATGCCCGCCGCGACGCTGACGCCCGAGCAGGCGATGGAAATGGCGCTGACCCTGGAAGCCGGGCAGGAGACGCCTTCGCTTATGCCCACCGTATCGCCTATGCCCCAAGCAAGCATGCCGCCGACGCCTGAGCAGGAAGCGGAAATGGCGCTTGCGGCGGAGCCGGACAGCATGACCTCCGCGCAGACCGTGGCCCTGCACCGCTGGCTGTACGCCCGCGCGAAAGAAAGCGCGGAAGCCATCGGCCAGCTGGCCCGATCGGACGCGTATCTGGAGGCGGTCGGCCTGACCGCGGCAGCATACCAAAGCAAATCGGGCCTCCGCGCGCAGGATTACTCGGCCCCCACGGTGATGCGCCTCTATACCCTGCATCCGGAAAAGGAAAACGCCTGGATCCATAGCGAGGATGATCCCTTCGTCCTCGCCCAGATCCGGCGCTGTCTCAGCCTCGAAGGCGCGTCCATCGGCAATCACGGCGATAACGCGGCTTCGGAAATCATCCACCCCGCGGCCTTCCTGACCGTGACGAACGCCTACGCCCAGCCCGGCGGCCTCAAGGATACCGTCGTAACGCTGGACTTTGACGGCGATTACAGCGTTTGCTGCGTGTTTACCGTGTACGCGAACGGAACCGTCCTGTGCGACGCCGGCGCGGTCATCTCCGACCTCCCCGGCGACCTCTTCCTCCGTACCGGCTCTTACGAGGGCGTCGCGCTGCAAATGCTGGACGAAAACAATTAACCGAAAAGTATCTCTTATAAAAAAATCAACTTTCTTGGAAAGGGATCTGGGGGAAACCGTTCTTTGGGGCCGAAGCGCCCGGACAGCAAAGCGCGGTTTCCCCCAGAAAAATATATCTCTCTTACACCTTCGCCGCGATCCAGTCGCCTTTGATAAATCTGCGGATGAGCAGGAGGCTGCGCACGCCCAGGTCGGAGACCATGGCCCACCAGAAGCCCGCGACGCCAAAGCCGAGGAGGGTGCCGAACACCCAGGCGAAGAGGATGCGGACGCCCCACATGGAGATGAGGGCGTAGAAGAAAGGCACCTTGGTATCGCCCGCGCCGCGCAGCGCGCCGGAAGCGACGATGCTGACGGCGTTGAAGGGCTGCTCAAAGGCGCAGATGCGAATGAGCATGGTGCCGATGCGGCGCACCTCCTCATCCGGGGTCAAAAGCGAAATCAGGAACGGCGCGAACGCATACATGATCACGCCGACCGCCGTGAGCAAAAGCAGGCACAGCAGGATGGCGCGCATGCCGCTGTCCTTGGCCCGGGCGGGCTTTGACGCGCCCAGGTTCTGGCCGACCAGGGCGGTCGCTGCGACGGAAAACCCGAAGGCGGGCATATAGCCCAGGCTTTCCACCTGGATGGACTGGTTGTGCGCGGCGAACGCGGCGACGCCGACGGAGGCGACCATCCGGGCGAACATCATCTGCCCCAGATTGATCGCCGCCCTCTCCAGGGCCGCCGGGTACGCGATCAAAAGCACCCGCTTGACGATCGCGCGGTCCCATTTTGCACGCCACTGCACCCGCAGGGCGGCTTTTTTTCCGGTCAGGGAAAGCAGCAGGAACACGCCTGAAGCGCCGGTCGCGACGGCGCTCGCCGCCGCGGCGCCGCGGACGCCCAGGCCCGCGCCCCACATAAAAAAGGAAAATCCGAATACCGTGATCGTGCGCGGCGCGTAAATGAGCAGGAAATTGAGCGCCACGTTCAGCCCGTTGGAAAGCAAGCCCGCGATCATGGGCGTGCGGGTATCGCCCGCGCCCCGGATCAGGGAGCCGGCCGCAATGCCCGTATAATGCGGAATAAAGCCAAGCGCCAGAAGGCGCATATAAGCGATGGCGTCGTCCCGGATGGCGGGATCCGCATTCATGATGACCGGCACCGCCGGCGCGCCCAAAAGCATGAGCGCCGTCAAAAACGCGCTCAGCAGCACGGCCATGCGCAGCACCAGGCCGCTGACCCGGCCCGCCTCCCGGCGGTCCTTCGCGCCGACCAAGCGGGCAACCAGCGCCGTGCCGCCCACGCCCAGGGCCTGCACGATGCCGCCCAGCAGCCAGCTGGGCGACGCGTTGACCCCGACCGCCGCCGTCGCCGCGGGGCCCATCACGCCGATCATGGCCGCGTCGACGAAAGAAATCATAATGACGGCCAGGTTTTCCAGGATGCTCGGCCCGGCCAGCCGGAGCACCTGGCTGTCCGTTTCCCGATGGGCGCGGAAGAAATTGAAACTCATGAAATCGCCGGCTCCTTTTCTTGCGGATCGATGCATAGTATAACACAGTCCGCGGACGATTTCCAGAGAAAAGCGCCGCTTTACTGAGACGCAAAGCCTTTTCGCCGCCGGATCCGGACGCGTTTCAAAATAAAAGAGCGTGTGAACGATGCGTGAACAATGACAAAAATCTTCACCGTTTTTCATCGCTTTGCTTGACAGGAGCGCATGAAAGGCCGTATAATATGGGATGGAGAAGAAGCGGGAAAAACGCACATATGTACCGCTCTCATACAAGTTAAAAGGAGGACTGATTCCCTTGGCGACGAAATTGACCATTGACGGCAATGGAGCCGTAAGCCACGTCGCGTATGCATTCAGCGACGTTGCCGCGATTTACCCCATCACGCCGTCCTCCACCATGGCCGAGTACATTGACGAATGGGCCGCGCAAGGCCGCAAAAACCTTTTCGGTCAGACCGTCCATGTTGCCGAAATGCAGTCTGAAGCCGGCGCTGCCGGCGCCGTGCACGGCTCCCTGGCCGCCGGCGCTTTGACCAGCACCTTTACCGCCTCTCAGGGCCTGCTGCTGATGATCCCCAATATGTATAAGATCAGCGGCGAATTGCTGCCCGGTGTGTTCCACGTATCCGCCCGCGCCCTGGCCGCCCACGCGCTGAGCATCTTCGGCGACCACAGCGACGTGATGGCCTGCCGCCAGACCGGCTTTGCCATGCTGGCCTCCGGCTCCGTCCAGGAAGCCCACGACATGGCCCTGGTCGCCCATCTGAGCGCCATCAAGGGCAGCGTTCCCTTCCTGCATTTCTTCGACGGCTTCCGTACCAGCCACGAGATCCAGAAGATCGACGCGTGCGAGCTGGGCGAGATCGCCAAGCTCGTGGATTGGGACAAGATCAAGGAGTTCTGCGCCCGCGCCCTGAATCCTGAACATCCCCATCAGGCCGGCACCGCCCAGAA
>JAFXZO010000082.1 GCA_017541205.1 Clostridia bacterium
AATCAGTATATCATATTTGGGACGGGATGACAAAGGAAAATTCGCTGCCCTTGCCGGGCGCGCTTTGCAGCTGAATGGAAACGCCCATTTTCTGCAGGATCTCCCGCGCGATGGACAGGCCCAGGCCGCTGCCCTTATCGCTGCGCCCGCGCTCGGCCTGATGGAAGCGCTCGAAGGCCAGCCGCTGCGTTTCCTCATCCATGCCGATGCCCGTGTCCCGAACGAAAAACCGGACGCCGCCTTCCGCCTTTTCCGCCCCGAGCGTCACCTCTCCGCCTTCCGGGGTATATTTGCGCGCGTTGTCCAGGAAGATCGTCAGCACCTGGGAAAGCCGGTCTTCGTTGGAGGTGATGAAGGGCAATGGCTCCTCCGGGAGCGCGCGTGCAAAGGTCAGCGATTTTTCCGTAAACAGGCTGCCGTTGCGGTCGTGCAGATCGTAAATCAATTCGTTGGGATCCACGCGCTCCATTTCAAAGGCGGCGGGGTTGGACTGCAGGCTGGAGAGCTCCAGCAGATCGTTCACCAGCCTGGAGAGGCGGGTGGCTTCGTTCACGATGATATTGTAGATGCGGCCCCGGTCCTTTTCCTCGGCCACAAGCCCGTCGCGCAGGCCCTCGCCCAAGCCGCGGATGGAGGCGAGGGGCGTGCGAAGCTCATGGGAAATATTGGCAACGTAATCATGCCGCGTGCGCTCCAGGTGTTCCTGCTCGGTAATGTCCCGGATGAGGGCCACGGCGCCGTCGCTGTGCCCCTCATCCTTGGCGGGCAGGCGGGACACGGCAAAGAACAGCACCCGATCCCCGGCGGTGAATTTGCGCGTCCAGTGGTCCTCCTTGCAGTCCTCGCGCAGGGCTTCCATGAGGGCCTTCGTTGCCGCGGTTTCCTCCCCGCCGAGCAAGCGCCAGGCGGCGGCGTTTTCATGCAGGAGCCTGCCACCGCCATCCACGGCCAGGATGCCTTCGCTCAGGCCCTCCAGGATGAGGGCCATGGTTTCCTTTTCCTGCTTCAGATCCCGTATGGCGCGGGCGACGGCGCGGCTCATGTGGTTCAGCGCGGCCGCGATCTCGCGCATTTCCTCGCCGGGCAGGTTTTCCGGCAGCTCCACCTGCTCCCCTTCCACGATGCGGCCGGCCATTTCCGTAATGACGCGCGCGGGCCGCATGGCGCGCCGGGCGGACAGCAAGCCGATCAGAAGGACGCCGAATAGCGCCAGCGCGGCGGAAATGAACAGCCGCGTCCGGAAGGAGAACGCCGCGCCGGAGAGGACGCGCATGGGCCGGCCCGCGAACACGTAGCCGCCGTCCGTCCGCTGCCCCGCCAGCACGTACAGCCGCCCGCCGGATTCCAGCCGCACGACGGCGGATTTTTCCTGATCCGCGGCGCTGAGCAGCTCGTCCACCCGTTCATTCAGCGATGCGCCCGCCAGATACGGCGCTGCCTTTTCCGTATAGCACAGCACCTGCTTGTTTTCATCCAGCAGCATGTAAAAAGCCCCGTCCATGGACAAGACGGGGTTCACCGCTTCCCATAATTCGTCCTTGCTTGTTTCTCCCGCCTGATACTGCCCGAGCAGCCTTTCCGCCGCGCGCAGGCCCTCCGAAACCGCGCTGTACTGCGCGGCGGTGTTGATCTCGCTGAAAAAATAGATGCTCAGCGCGAACATCACCACCGTCAGCGCCACAATGTAGAGCACGATCTGGATCAGGAACCGGGAGAAGGAGGAAAGCTTAGGCATCCCCCTTTACCTCCGCTTTGTAGCCCACGCCGTACACGGATTTGAGCAGGATATCCGTATCCTCCGGCAGCTTTTTGCGGATGCGCTTGATGGAGGTATCCACCACCCGGGGATCGCCGTTGAAATCAAACCCCCAGATATTATCCAGCAATTGCTCCCTGGAAAACACCTGGCGCGCGTGCCCGGCCATCAGGTGCAGGATCTCCACTTCCTTGGGCGATAAGAGCACGCTTTCGCCGTTCACCCGCACTTCATAGCATTTCAGATCGATCTGCGTGTTCCCGACGGTCAGCTTTCCCTGGTCCGGCGCGCTCTGCATCTGGTTCATCCGGCGGAAGATCACCTGGATGCGGGATACGATCTCGCGCGGCGAAAAGGGCTTGACGATATAATCGTCCGCGCCCAGGGCAAAGCCAAGCAGCTTATCCACTTCCTCGCCCTTCGCGGTCAGCATGATGACCGGGGTCATCGAGACGGCCCGGATATCCGCGCAGATCTGCGTGCCCGTGCGCCCGGGCATCATGATGTCCAGGATCACCAGATCGGGCCGCATGCGCTGGAACGCCTCCATCACGTCGTCGCCCCGGAACACGGAATAAACTTCATAATCCTCCCTGGTCAGGTACATCCTGAGGGATTCGTGAATGCCGATCTCGTCGTCGGCGATCAATATCAGCTTCTTTTTGTTCATGGCCTTTTCCTCCGGCGGGGTTTTTCCGCTGAAATTATAGCACGCGGGGATGCTTTGCCGCAAGTGCTGCCACACAATCGCCGCAAAGTTCGCCGGCCCTTTGCGGGAAGCGGAGGAAATGATTGACTTTTTCGCTTTGCCACGATACAATGAAGCCGCGGAAACAGGCGGCAAAACGCCGAAGCGATTCTATACGGAAAAGGGAAGATAGCCATGAAAGTCGTTCTGGAGCATTTGACCAAGCGATTCCCCAGCCGCAGCAAGAAAGAGGAAGACGTGATCGCGGTCAACGATTTCAATTTTGAAATACCCGACGGCAAGCTGATCGGGCTTTTGGGCCCCTCCGGGTGCGGAAAGAGCACCACGCTCAACCTGATTTGCGGGCTGGAGCCGCCCACGGAAGGAAAAATCTACTTTGGCAACGACGACGTGACCCGTCTGCCGCCGGAAAACCGCGGCGTCGGGCTGGTGTTCCAGAATTACGCGCTGTACCCGCATCTGACGGTGCTGGAGAACATCCAGTTTCCGCTAAAAAACCTGCGCGGGGCGGAGCGGCCCACGAAGGAGCAGATGCTTGAGCGCGCGAAGGAAGCGGCGAAGCTGGTGCAGATCGAAGGGCTGCTCGAGAGAAAGCCCAGCGAGCTTTCCGGCGGCCAGCAGCAGCGCGTCGCCATCGCGCGGGCGCTGGTCAAAATGCCGAAGGTGCTTTTGCTGGATGAGCCGCTGTCCAACCTGGACGCGCGCCTTCGCCTGCAAACGCGCGAGGAGATCCGCCGCATCCAGCTGGAAACGGGCATCACCACCATTTTCGTGACCCACGACCAGGACGAGGCCATGAGCATTTCGGATATGATCGTGGTGATGAAGGCGGGCGTGATGCAGCAGATGGGCCCGCCCCAGGACGTGTACGATCAGCCCGTGAACCTGTTCGTCGCCACCTTCCTTGGCACGCCGCAGATCAACGTATTCGATGGGGAGGTCAAAAACGGCTGGCTGTACATCGGCGGGGATCGGGTGCTGGAGACGCCGGGGCCCGAGGATCAGAAGGTGTCCGTCGGCATCCGGCCGGAAGGGTTCACGCTGGATGAAAACGGGCCTTTCGCGCTGAACCTGGAACGCGTGGAGGTCATGGGACGGGATACCAGCGTGGTTTCCACCCATCCCGCCAGCCGCAGCGCCTTTATCCGCTCCATCATCCCCGCGAGGAACCGGGTGGACAAAACGAAGAAAACCGTGCGCTTCCGCCTGATGCCGGACAAGGTGTTCCTCTTTGACGCGAAAACGGAGGAGCGGGTGCCCTTCACGCTTCCGCCCGAGGGGGTGGAGGGATGAAAAAGAAAAGCATGAAGGGCTGGCTCTATCTGCTGCCCGCCATCCTGTTTTTAGGCTGCTTTATGGTGTATCCGCTGATCGACGTGCTGATCTACAGCGTGGAGGAGGGGTACAATTCCGCGTCCCAGACGTATTGGGGCGTCGGGCTGTACAATTATTCCTACGTGCTGCGCGATCCGTATTTTCTGCAGGCGGTCAAAAACACGCTGATCCTGGTCGCGATCACGGTGCCGCTCTCAACGGGCTTCGCGCTGCTGATCTCCCTGGGCCTGAACGCCGTAAAACCCCTCCGCAGCCTGTTCCAGACCGTGTATTTCCTGCCCTACGTCACCAATACCCTGGCCGTCGGGCTGGTATTCATGATCCTGTTCAAGAAAACGGCGTACACCGAGGGCCTCGTCAACCTGATGCTGCAATGGTTCGGCGCATCCAGCGTCGATTTTATCGACGGGCCGTACTGGGCCAAGATGTTCGTGCTGTGCTTCTATACGATCTGGGTGGTCATGCCCTTTAAGATCCTGATCCTCACCAGCGCCCTGGCCTCCGTGAACCCCGAATACTACAGCGCCGCGCGCATGGACGGCACCCGCCCCTTCCGCATCTTCTATAAAATCACCCTGCCCATGATTTCGCCCATGATCTTTTATCTGGTGATCACCGGCTTCATCGGCGCGTTCAAGGCGTACAGCGACGCCGTGGCCCTCTTCGGCACCGATCTGAACGCCGCGGGCATGAACACCATCGTGGGCTACGTGTATGACATGCTCTATGGCAACAGCGGCGGCTATCCCTCCTTCGCGTCCGCCGCGGCGCTGATCCTGTTCGCGATCGTGCTCACCATCACCTGCGTGAATTTGCTGATAAGCAAAAAAACGTCGGTGAACTGAGGGGAGGCGCGGATATGGAAAAGAAACTGGATTTTGACCGGATCGAACGCCGCGCAGCCGCCCGGAAAAAAGCGTTCCACGGGGCGGATTACCTGTTCCTGGCCGTCTGGGCCGTGATCGTGCTGTTCCCGTTCTACTGGATGCTGCTGACCTCCTTAAAGAGCTACAGCGCCTACAACGCGGAATACATCCCCCGGTTCTTCACCGCGAGCCCGACCCTGCAAAACTATTTCGACGCGTTCTCCGCGGTGTCGCTGGGCCGGTATTTCCTCAATACCATCCTCTTTACCGCGGTGACAACGGCCATGATGATGCTTGTTATCATTCCCGCGGCGTTCGCGTTCGCCCGGCTGGATTTTCCCGGCAAGCAGATCGCGTTCACGCTGTTTCTGTCCCTCATGATGATCCCCAACGAATTGGTGGTCATCACCAATTTCGTCACCATCACCAACCTGCATCTGCGCAACACCTTCACGGGCCTCATCCTGCCCTCCGTCACCAGCGTGTTTTACATTTACCTGCTCAAAGAAAACTTCGAGCAGATCCCGGACGAGCTCTACAAGGCCGCGCGCGTGGACGGCACCACGGATTTCCAGTATCTTTTGCAGGTGATGATCCCCATCTGCAAGCCGACGCTGACGACCATCACGATCCTGAAGGTCATCGAGTGCTGGAATTCCTACGTCTGGCCCCGCCTGATTACGGATAACCCGCAGTACTATCTGGTATCCAACGGCATCCAGGAGATCCGCGAAAACGGCTTCGGCCGCGAGAACATCCCCGCCATGATGGCGGCGGTGGTCGTGATCTCCGTGCCGCTGATCGCGCTGTTCCTGATCTTCCATAAAAAGGTCATGGCTGGCGTATCGAGGGGAGGGCTCAAGGGATGAAGAAGAGGCAAAAGCTCCTTTCCCTCTGCGCGCTGCTGATCCTGTGCGCGTTCCTGTCCGCCTGCCACGGCTCCCGGGAAACCAGCGCCTTTGCCGTGCCGGATACGTTTGACGAAAGCCGCAGCTATGAGATCACCTTCTGGGCCAAGAACGACACCAACAAGACCCAGACCGCCGTGTATGAAAAGGCCATTGCGGATTTTGAAAGCGCGTATCCCAACATCCATGTGAACATGCGCCTGTATACCGATTACGGCCGCATCTATAACGACGTGGTCACCAATATCGCGACCGGGACCACGCCCAATGTGTGCATCACCTACCCGGACCATATCGCCACCTACCTGACGGGCAGCAACGTGATCGCCCCGCTGGACGAACTGTTCCAGCATGAAAAGTACGGCCTGGGCGGCAGCGAACTGCGCTTTGACGGGCCCAAGCAGAGCGAGATCGTGCCCAAGTTCCTGGAGGAATGCAGGCTCGGCGCGCATTATTACGCCCTGCCCTACATGCGCTCCACCGAGGCCCTCTACATCAACAAAACGTTTGTGGAGGCCCTGGGCTATACCCTGCCCGACGTGATCACCTGGGATTTTATCTGGGAGGTTTCGGACGCCGCGGCGAAAAAGGACGAAAACGGCAATTATCTCCTCAACGGCCAGAAAACCATGATCCCCTTCATTTATAAATCCACCGACAACATGATGATCCAGATGCTTAAGCAGCTGGACGCGCCGTATTCCACCGCCGAAGGGGACATCCTCATCTTTAACGATACCACCCGCGAGCTCCTTTTGACCGTGCGCGATCATGTGCTCACCGGGGCGTTCTCCACCTTCAAGATCTCCAGCTATCCCGGCAATTTTCTCAATGCCGGCCAGTGCGTCTTCGGCGTGGACTCCACCGCCGGGGCCACCTGGATGGGCCCGAACGCCCCGCACCTGGACATCGCCGCCGATCAGATCCAGGATTACGAATTGGCCGTGCGCCCCGTGCCGCAGTTTGACCCGGAGCATCCGGCCATGATCTCCCAGGGGCCGTCCGTGTGCGTATTCAACAAGGAAGACCCGCAGGAGGTGCTGGCCAGCTGGCTGTTTGCGCAGTATCTGCTCTCCGACGGCGTGCAGATCGGCTATTCCCAGACGGAGGGCTATGTGCCCGTGACGCTCAAGGCCCAGCAAAACCCCGCCTATCAGGAATACCTTTCCCGCAAGGGCGAGGATAACGACCTGTATTACAGCATCAAGATCGAGGCGGCGGAGCTGCTCATGCAGTACACGGACCGCACCTTCGTCACCCCCGTGTTCAGCGGCTCCGCCTCCCTGCGCGACGCCGCGGGGCAGCTGATCGAGGAAGTCACCAAGGGCGTCCGCCGCAAAAAAACCGTGGACGACGCGTTCGTGGATCAATTGTTCAGCCAGATCAACTCCCTTTACCGCCTGGACCAGATCAGCGCCCAGGACCTCGCCGCCGCGAAAAAGGACCTGAGCCCCCTCCCCGGCACCGCCGTGGGCCTGCTCTGCGCCATCGCCGCGGTCTGGGTGCTGATGGGCGTATACTGGGTTTCGCGCGTTATCCGGCAAAAGAAGAAAAAAGCGTGACAAAAAACAGCTCCTTTCGGAGGACGATCCGATAGGAGCCGTGCGTATAAAGAGGTCCGGGAGATGAAATCTCCTGGCGCTGGGTGCAGGGACCGCGTAAGGCCCCTGCTTCGTTTTCACGCCTTGGCGTTCCGGCTCTTGCCCAGATACGCTTCCTTCACCTGCGGGTCATCCAGCAATTCCTTGCCCGTTCCGTGCAGGGTGATGCGTCCGGTTTCCAATACGTACGCGGAATCGGCGATGCGCAGGGCCGCGTTGGCGTTCTGCTCCACCAGCAGGATCGTGATGCCTTCCTCATGCAGCTTTTCGATGATCCGGAAAATATCGCGGATCACCAGCGGCGCAAGGCCCAGGGACGGCTCGTCCATCATCATCAGCTTAGGCCGCATCATCATGGCGCGGCCCACGGCCAGCATTTGCTGTTCGCCGCCGGAGAGCGTGCCCGCCATCTGCCAGGAGCGTTCCTTAAGGCGCGGGAACATCTGGTATACATGATCGATATCCGGCTGGATATCGTCCCTGCGCAGATACGCGCCGACCTTCAGGTTTTCCAGTACGGTCAGGTTGGGGAACACGCGCCGCCCTTCGGGCACCATGCCGATGCCCTCGGAGACGATCTTCTGCGGGCTTTGGCCGCTGATCACCTGGCCGTCGTAGGTGATGGTGCCTTCCCGCAGGGGCAGCAGGCCCGATATGGCGCGCAGCGTGGTGGATTTGCCCGCGCCGTTCGCGCCGATCAGGGTCACGATCTCCCCTTTTTCCACGGTCAGGGAAATGCCCTTGATGGCCTCGATGCCGCCGTAGCTCACTTTCAAATCTTTGATGTACAGCAGGCTCATTCGTCATTCCCTCCCAAGTAGGCGTCGATGACCGCCTGGTTATTCTGGATCTCCTCCGGGGTGCCCTCGGCGATCAGCTTGCCGAACTCGATCACATAGATGCGGTCGGAAATGCCCATGACCAGGTCCATATGATGCTCGATCACGAACACGGTCAGGTTGAAATCCCGCTTGATCTGCTGGATGAACGCGCCCAGATCGAGCGTTTCCTGGGGGTTCATGCCGGCCGCGGGCTCGTCCAGGAGCAGCAGGCTCGGCTCCGTGGCCAGCGCGCGTGCGATTTCGAGCCGGCGCTGCTTGCCGTAGGGGAGCGAGGTGGCCTTCTCGTCGGCTACGTCCTCCAGGCCAACGATGCGCAGCAGGTCCATGGCCTTTTCCCGATTGCGCTTTTCTTCTTTGTAGTTGAGGCCGAAGGCCGCCGTAAAGATGTTGCTGGTGCGGCGCATATGGGTGGCGATCAGGACGTTTTCAAACGCGGTCTGGCTCTTAAAGAGGCGGATATTCTGGAAGGTGCGGGCAATGCCCAGCTTTGTGATCCTGTCCGCGGTCATGGAGGTCTGCATGTTCAGGAATTTTTCCGGATCGCTGCCCGCGTACATGCGCTTCATTTTGCCGCGGGGGTGATTGGCGGCGATGGGCTTGCCGTGGAAATAGACCGCGCCGTTGGTAGGCTCATACACGCCGGTGACGCAGTTGAAGGCCGTGGTCTTGCCCGCGCCGTTGGGTCCGATCAGGGCCACGATCTCGCCCTCGTCAATGCGCATGGACAGATCGTTGATGGCCACCACGCCGCCAAACTGCATGGTGATGTTTTCCAGGCGCAATACGTTTTCGCTCATTGCTTTGCCCTCCCCGCTTTTTTTCTGCCGGGCAGGCGCAGGTTCCATAGCTCCCTGTCGCCCATGATGCCCCGGCGGAAGAAGAGGACCACCACCATGATGACCGCGGAGAACGCGACCATGCGGAAGCCCGAACGCAGCAGGGGCACCTGGAAGGAGCCGATGAACTGCTCGTTATCCAGGAACCGAAGCCACCATTCGCTGCACGCGATATACAGATAAGAGGCGATCACGCTGCCGCTGATGGAGCCCATGCCGCCGATGACCACCATGAGCAGGATATCGTACGTCATGGCGGACTTAAAGGAATTCGCCTGCACCGTGCCCTGGAACATGGCCAGCAGCGCGCCGCCGATGCCCGCGAAGAAGCAGCTGATAACGAAGGCGAGCTCCTTGTGCTTGAACAGGTTGATGCCCATGGCCTCGGCCGCCACCTCATCGTCCCGGATGGCCTTGAAGGCGCGGCCATAGGTGGAATTGATGATGAGCAGGATCAGCCCGATACAGACCCCGGCGACGATCATGGGGAAGAGCACGGTGGTGCCCAATATCTTGGTGCTGGCAAAGGTCGGGTAGGTCTTGAGCAGATTGGAGCCGTTGGTGATCGGGCCCAGGCTGTCCCACTGCACCACGGCGCGGATGATTTCCGCGAAGCCCAGCGTGGCGATGGCCAGATAATCGCTCTTTAAGCGCAGCACCGGCAGGCCCACCAGCGCGGCCAGGAGCGCCGCCACCACGCCGGCGAGGATCAGCGCCACCAGCAGCGGCAATTCAAACTGGATGATGCCGCCGTTGTAATACTGGTATACCGCGGCGTGGCGTTTGAGCGGGATGGTGAACACCGCGTATACATACGCGCCCACCAGCATAAACCCGGCCTGGCCCAGGGAAAACAGGCCGGTAAAGCCGTTGAGCAGGTTCATGGATACGGCGATCAGGGCGTATACCGCGCCTTTTTTGAGCACCGTGATGAGCATGGAGTTGGTGCCGAGCGCTGTCTCGGCCCACCAGGCGGCCGCGTACAGCAGCGCCACCACGGCAAGGGATACGATCAGGCGAGTTGCCGACATTTTTTTCATCGCGCTCACCTCACACCTTCTCGGCGGTCTTTTCGCCGAACAGCCCGGTGGGCCTGAACAGGAGCACGATGATCAGCAGGGCGAAGGTAAACGCATCGGAAAACGCGGTATAGCCCGCCGCCTTGATGAGATTTTCGCAGATGCCGATGACCGCCGCGCCGATGACCGCCCCGGGGATGGAGCCGATGCCGCCGAATACCGCGGCAACGAAGGCCTTCAGGCCCGGCATCGCGCCGACGGTCGGGGTCACGGTGGAATAGTTGGTGAAGTACAGCATGCTCCCGACCGCCGCCAGGCCGGAACCGATGACGAACGTCATTGAAATGACAGAATTGATGCGGATGCCCATGAGCTGGCTGGTTTCAAAATCATGGGACACGGCGCGCATCGCCATGCCGATCTTGGTATGCTTAATCAGCATCACCAGCGCCACCACCAGCCCGATGGTCAGGATGGGGGTCACGATGGTGACCACCTTGGTGGAGGCGGTAAAAACCTGTACGTTATCGCTCAGCCACGGCAGCACGGGGTACTGCTTGGCCAGGCCGCCCGTCACATACCACATCAGGTTTTGCAGCAGGTAGGACGCGCCGATGGCGGAGATCATGACCGACATGCGGGGCGCGGAGCGAAGCGGCTTATACGCCACCCTTTCCAGCAGGAACCCCAGCGCGACCGTCAGCGCGATCACCACCGGCACGGAAACCGTCATCGGCATGGACGCCGTGATATAGACCATAAAGAAGCCCGCCGCCGTGAATATATCGCCATGGGCAAAGTTGATCAGCCGCAGGATGCCGTACACCATCGTGTACCCCACGGAGATCAGCGCGTATTGACCGCCCACGGAAATGCCGGCCAGCAGGTAGGGCAGGATTCTGTCAAACATGCGGGGAGCCACCTTTCTTTTGAACTGCGCATATTTATGGAAAAGAACCCGCGTATCTTGCGCGGGTTCGCCTATCCAATGAGCCATCCCGAACGAAAAGAGAGGGAATGCCGCACAGGCGCGGCATTCCCTGATGGGAAACAGCGCTTACAGGCCGGCCACGGACTGGGTCTTGACGAAGTCGAAGGCGCCGGTTTCGGTGTTGGCCTTCTTGACGTAAGCCATATCCTTGACGGCGTCGCCGATCTCGTCAAAGGCGATGGCGCCGGTCACGGCGTTTTCATAAACCAGGGAGGGCAGCGCGGCCGCGATGGCGGCGGGATCCGCGGAGCCGGCGGCCTGGATGGCGGCCAGGGCCACGTTGTAGCCGTCGAAGCCCAGCGCGCTCACGGCAGCGACGATGTCGTTGCCGCCGTTGTTGGTCTTCTTATCGGCGTTCGCGTTCAGCCAGGCCTTGAAGCCGGAAACGAATGCAGCGGCGGCGGCGCCGTCGTCGTTTTCGTCAAAGAACGTGGAAACATAGACGTCGATGTTCTTGCCCTTGGCGGCTTCCAGGATAACGGAGGATTCCCAGGTATCGCCGGCCAGCAGGGGGAAGGACACGTTCAGCGCCGCGGCCTGGTCGATGATGAGGGAAGCGTAGGTGGTGGCGCAGGGAGCGAACACGCAGTCCGCGCCGGCGTTCACGGCGTTGTTGATGTAAGCGGAGAAATCGCTGGTGCCTTCGGGGAAGGTTTCAGCGACCACTTCGCCGCCCAGGGCCTTGAACGCGTCGCTGAAATAGTGGCCCAGGCCGTTGCCGTAGTCTTCGCCCAGCATGGTGAGCACATAGGCCTTCTTGCAGCCCAGGGAGTTGGCGAAGTTCGCCATCACGCTGCCCTGGAAGGGATCCAGGAAGCAGATGCGCCAATAATAATCGCACAGGGTGGTCACGGAGGGGTTGGTGCAGCTCAGGCCGATTGCGGGCACCTCGGCGGAGGCGAACACGTCGCCGCCGGCCATGGACGCGCCGGAACCGTAGGAGCCCAGCACCACGCTCACGCCCGCGCTGACCAGTTCCTGCGCCGCGGTGACGGCCTTGCTGGAATCGGACTGGTTATCCACGTTCACCAGCTGAATGGTGTATTCCACGCCGTTGAGGGTAATGGTGGGGGCCAGGCTGTGGGCATATTCAACGCCCAGCACTTCCTGCTTGCCGCCCGCGCCGTTATCGCCGGAAGAGGGCTCGAACACGCCGATCTTGATGATGTTTTCCGCGCTCGCGAGCACCGGGATCATCAGAGCCAATACCAATATCAGGGCCAGAACCTTTTTCATTTTGGTCATCTCCATTCGTTTGTTTGGGTACCGGATTCTATCTTACTTGATCTGCGCCGCCTATTCAATAGGAAAACAAAATAAATGCAAAACGGATACAATTTGGGAGCCGCCGTGATCCGCGCAGCTTTCATCACAAACAAAGGGAAATTATCCCTCGATTGCTTTGATTTCTCCGATGATCGTCTTGACCAGCGCGACCCGGCGGAAGGGGGTCATGATGTAAAAGCCGTCCACGAAGGGGCCGATGCGCGCGGCGGTATCGCCGCACAGCTTCCGGGCCAGCGCTTCGCCCCGCTCCCGATCCAGGCCTTCGTAGGCGCGGATCACCTGTTCGTCGATTTGCACGCCGTTTACCTCCTTTTGCAGGAAGCGGGCGTTTTTATAGCTCACGATGGGAAAGAGGCCGCCCAGCAAAAAGCCGTGCAGCCGCCCGCGGGCGCGCCGCACGTTTTCCTCGGCTTGCGCGCTGCACACGGGCTGGGTCAGAAACGCCTGGATGCCGCATTCCTCCTTGCGCTGGGCGCGGATCAGCTCGGCGTCAAAATTCCGGGCGTTGATGTTGAGCGCGCCGCACAGGAAAAAGGGCTGGAGCTGGCCCTCCTTTTCCAGATCGCGCAGGCTTTGCGCCAGCGTGCGGGCGGTCAGCTGGAACACGCCCTTGATGTGATCGCGGTTTTCTTTTGCGACGGGATCGCCGGTCACGAGCAGCACGCTATGGATGCTTTCCATATCCAGCCCGAGCAGCAGGGACAGGATCGCGTTCAGGTTCCGGTCCCGGCACGCCATGTGGGGCAGCACCTGCAAGCCGAATTCGCGCTTTAGGCGCGCTGCCAGCATGCACGCGTTCACGCTGGCCCGGCCGATGGGGCAGTCCGCGATGGTGATGACGTCCGCGCCGCCCCGGCACAGCTCCTGCGCCCCGGCCAGGAAATCCTGCGGGGCCGTCTGGCGCGGCGGGTCAAACTCCACCAGGATGGGCCGCGCCTTTTGTTCCAATAATTCCTGCAAAGATTTTTCGTTCATACCGCGCCTCTGCCGTATCGGTTCATTCGGTCACGCCGCGCAGAAAGCGAAGCGCGTTCTTCAGCGCCGGCAGGTTTTCCTCCGGCCCTTCAAACTCATAGGATACCACGCCCTGGTACCCCGCGTCCTTCAGGATCTTCAGGCACCTTCGGATGGGCACCATGCCGTGGCCGGCCACCGTGCCGCGGAGGTAATTGCCGTTTCGGGTGCGGAGCCAGCCCTCGCCCGGATCGTCGTCCTGAAAGGATTTGAAAAGAAAATCCTTGACGTGCGCATGGAACGCGTAGGGCGCGGCGATGGCGACGGCGCGAAGCGGGTTATCGTCCGCGCACAGGAAATTGCCGACGTCCACCAGCCAGCCGTAATTGGGATGATCGACCGTGCGGATCAATTCCTCCACGCGCTCGGCGTCCTGCAGGATCAGGCCGTGGTTTTCCGTGCAGGTGCGCACGCCCTTTTCCGCCGCGTACTGCGTCACCTCGCGGATCAGCGGGGCCGCCTTTTCGACGCCCTGCCGCCAGGACATGCCCGCGGGCAGACGCCAGAACGCGTCGTGCCGCAAGACCGGCGCGCCTAAAAGCGCTGCGATGTCCGCCTGCGCCTTGACCGCCTGCACCGCGTTTTCCCGGTTCAGGAAATCCGCCTTGACCGCGTAGGCGGCGATGGGAAGGCCGAGCTTTTCACAGTGTTCCCGGATCGATCGGGCCAGGGCGGAGAGGCTTTCCGCCGGCTGCGTTTCCAGGCTGAGATCGATGAACTCGATCGCGTCAAAGCCCATTTCCCTGGCCAGATCGCAGATGGTGAAATAGTCCGCGCGGGTATGGTCCATGTATTGCTGGAAGCTGTACGCGGAAACGCCGATCTTCATGTGTCCCGTCCCTTTCTTTCGCTTGCCGCTTTTTCGCGGAAAACGGCCGCTTTTGACCAGTATACCATAGAAGAGCGCCGCATCCAACAAAATTTTCTTCGGAAACGGCTATATTTCACTTGCAATTCCGGGCGGGGAGGCATACAATACGGACTGCGCAAAGGCGCAATTCAGATGGAAGGAAGAGGAAAGATGCAGGTATTCGTATTCGTGCTGAACCGAACGGAACACCTGGAAAAATTATTGCAGGAATTTGCCGGCCACGGCCTCAACGGCGCGACGGTATTGGACAGCAGGGGCATGGCCCGCATCCTGCACAGCGAGGATGAAATGCCGCTGTTTTACGGCCTGCGCGCCATCATGGAGCCGGAACGCCGCAGCAGCAAAACGATCTTCATGGTGCTTCGGGATGAGCAGGTGGACGTCGCGCGCAAGGTGGTCAATCAGGTGACGGGCGGGCTGGACGTGCCGGACAGCGGCATCATGTTCGCCCTGCCCCTGACCATGGTGGAAGGACTGGAAAAGAAGAAATGAACACCCTTTTATTGATCGGCATCGCGATGGCGGCGGGCCTGCTGGTGAGCCGCGCGGCCAGGGCGGTGAAGCTGCCCAATGTGACGGCGTTTCTGGTGGCCGGGCTGCTGATCGGTCCGTGCGTGGGCGGGCTGCTCAGCCGCGAGCAGGTCGCCTCCATGGACATTATTTCCGAAGCGGCCCTCGGCTTTATCGCGTACGCCATCGGCGGCGAATTCAAACTGGCTTATCTGAAAAAAATCGGCAAAGCGCCGCTGACCATCACGGTTTTCCAGGGCCTGATGACCGCCGTGTGCGTGGACGCGGGCCTGATCCTGTTCGGGGTGGACGTGCCGCTGGCTTTGCTGCTTGGCGCCATCGCCCTGGCCACGGCCCCGGCCGCGACGCTGATGGTGGTGCGCCAATACAAGGCCGACGGCCCGGTGACGAGGATGCTGCTGCCCGTGGTCGCGATGGACGACGCGCTGGGCCTGATGGTATACAGCGTTTCCGCCTCCGTTGCCCAGGGCATGCTGGGCGGCCGGACCTCGTTCCACAGCATGGTTTTGACCCCGCTGATCGAGATCGTGGGCAGCGTGGCGCTGGGCATGGCGCTGGGCGCTGTGCTGGGCTTGTGCGCCAGGTTCTTCGCCAGCCGCGGCAACAAGCTCGCCCTGTCCATCGCGCTCGTGTTCGCGGGCGTCGGGCTGTGCGATATGCTGAACCTGTCTTCCCTGCTCGTGTGCATGATGATCGGCGCGGTGATGGTGAACATCAGCCAGCAGCGCGAGGTCCTGATCGAGCAGTGCGACCGGTTTACCCCGCCCCTGTTCCTGCTGTTCTTCGTGCTTTCCGGCGCGGAATTGGATCTTGGCGTGCTGCCCCAGGTGGGCCTGATCGGCCTGGGATACCTGCTGCTGCGCTCGATCGGCAAATGGGGCGGCACGATGCTCGGCGCGGTCTGCGTCAAGGCGGATAAAAAAATCAAGCATTACCTGGGCCTGACGCTTTTGCCCCAGGCCGGCGTCGCCATCGGCATGTCCGCCCAGGTCGCGGCCAAATTCCCGACCCTGGGCGCGCAGGTGAGCACGATCGTGCTGGCGGGCGTGCTGGTGTTTGAACTGGTCGGCCCGGTGATCACCAAGATCGCGCTCACCAAGGCCGGCGAGATCCCCGCGGCGAAATAGCCGCGCCCCGTTGCTTTCCTTCACCGCAGCAGCGTATAGCGGCCCTCCCGGAGCACGCGCAGCAATTCCCCGTTGTCCCGGACGCGTTCATCCGTCAGGATGCCGCCGCACGCGGGATCGTCGGAGCGGTGATAATCGCTGCCGCTGGTTTTGATTTTGCGCTTCATTTCCGCCCAGGCGTTTGCAAGATCGTTGTGCGAATCGTGGCGGAGATTGCCGTTGAAAACCTCGTATCCGTCAAAATACCGCGGGTCCTGCATGACCGTATCGCAGCGGAAGGGATGGGCGTGCACGAGGAGAAGGCCCGCCGCGCGCACGGACTGGCTCAGCGCTTCCAGGCTCATGCGCCGTACGTCTCCGGTCTCAAAAAGCCATTTTTCCGTTACGCCGTACACCAGATAATCGTTGGGATAATAGTGCATCCAGCCCCGGGAAAGGTATTCCCCGGGCAGCGGCTCAACGGGCGAAAGGTTGATCTCGCACCCCAGCAGCACGTCCAGATCCCGCCCGGCGGCGGTTTTGAGCGCTTCGTAGCCCCGGATAAAACGCTCCGCTTTCTTCTCCCACGGCGCGTCCTCCATGCCGCCGTATGTGCCGCGGTTGATATGGTTGGTGGATACGACCCCGCTGTATCCCGCCGCGCGGTAAGCGTCGACCAATTCCCGGGCCGAGGCGGTCGCGCAGGCGCTGACCTCCCGGTTATGGCAGTGAAGCTCCAGCTTGTACATGGCAGGCTCCTTCATCATTTGGCTTTTTCCCGGCGCTTGCGGGCCGGGCGAAAGCCTTTTTTTCTTGTGTTTGCAGCCGTTCCCCGGCGTCAGATCTGCTTCATCCGCATTCGGATTGTTAAAAATCCGAATAAAAAGAACGGAATGATATTTCAAAAGATCATCGGCCGGCGACCGATCCCGATTTGATGTTTCAATCTTAACACAAGAAAAGCGAAAAGAAAAGGGCGCAATCATTCACCGTGTCGGTGAAATTGCGTCCTTGCGTTTTATCGCTGACTGCATGCAACCGGGCCCGCAGGCCCTTCGATTCTGATCCGCAGGGGCCCGAAGCGCCCGGAAAACCTGCCATTAGCTGTCTTTCAACGACAGAGATTTTTTATGGGCAGGAGGTTATTCCCCCCGAATCTTGCGAACGATCAGCAGCAGCAGGCAAGCGCCGCCCACGGCGACCAGCAGGCTGTAGGGATTAAAGCCGGTCACGCCGGTCCCGCCGAGCAGGGAGGCCGCAAAGCCGCCGATGTTCGCGCCCAGGATGCCGATGAGCATGTTGGCCAGAAAGCCGCGCTTTTCATTTCCCATGATCTTCCCCGCGATGAATCCGGCCAAAGCGCCGAGCACAATCCAAAGCAGAATACTCATGTTTTTTCTCCTTTCAGAATCTCGGATCCCGAGGTGATCCACCTGATATTGTATGCCATTCCCGAAAAAAAGCAACCGTATTTTTATAAATCTTTTTCCGAATGGCTCCCCGGGGCTGCTGCTTGATGATTTTTCTTTGTCCGTTTGCCGCAAACCGCTCTTGACAAGACGGAAGGGCAGACGTATAATAATGAAAAAGTAACCGCTTAACCTGACCACAAAAGACATGAAAGGAGCTTTTCATGTCCTACAGCATTGCAGATATCGCGCAGCGCGCAGGCGTTTCCACGGCGACGGTGTCCCGGGTCATCAACCATATCTCCAAAGGCGTGGGCGAAGAAACGCGGGAGAGGGTGCTTTCGGTGATCCGCGAGATGAACTACCGGCCCAATCTCCAGGCCCGGGCCATCGCCAAAGCCCGCAGCGGCATCATCGGCGTCATCATCCCGGACGTGGGCAATCTGTTTTATCCGCAGGTGCTGCGGGGGATCGACGACTGCCTGAAGGAGCAGGGGTACGCCATGCTGCTGTGCAATTCCGATTCCGATCCGGAGCAGGAAAAGCGGGAGCTATTGTTCATGGTGGATCATCGGGTGGAGGGCGTGATCCTGTGCAGCGGCGTGAGCAACGAAAGCTTCCTGAAAACCTACCGCGCCTACGAGATCCCGCTGGTGATGATCGGGCGCACCTTCGACAGCCCGTACGCCGACGGCTGCATCTGCGGCGATAACGAATCGGGGATGTACCGTTCCGCCTCCTACCTGATCGGCCACGGGAACCGCCGGATCCTGTATCTGGACGGGCCCGCCAACGTGGCCGGGCCCATGCAGCGGCTGGCAGGCTACCAAAAAGCGCTGGCCGCGCACGGCATCGCCCCGTCGCCCGCCCTGATCCATCAGGGGGAATTCTCCATCCGGTACGGCATGGACTGCGTGAACAGGCTGCTGCGCGAAGGGGTTTCCTTCTCCGCCGTCGCCGCGGGGAGCGACCTGATCGCCATCGGCGCGGTCAAGGCGCTGCTGGGGCGCGGGATCAAAGTCCCGTGGGATGTGGAGGTCATCGGCTTTGACAACATTGACTTAAGCAGCATTTTCGATCCGAACCTGTCCACCGTTTCCAAGCCGCACGGCGCGATGGCCGAGCAGGCCGCCCGCATGCTGCTGGGCATCATCCGGGGCGAACCGCCCGGCGAAAAACGCGTTACGACCGCTTCGGAGCTGATCCTCCGCGGCACGACCCGACCGGACCCCAAAGGAGATGAGAAGCCATGACCGCCCTGGCCGCCAAGACGGAAAAGCCCGCAGAAAAAAAGCCCGCAAAATCCCTTTGGCGCAGGATCTGGGATTACCGCGTGATCTACCTGATGCTGCTGCCGACGATCCTGTACTTCGTGCTGTTCAAATGCCGGACCGTATGGGGCATGAAGCTCGCCTTCTACGATTACCGGCCCCGGGGGGAGGACGTCTTCGCCGGATGGAAGTTTTTCCAGCAGGTGTTTTCCTCCCCGACCTTCGGCACCATCATCTTCAACACCATCAAGATCAACCTGATGCGCACGCTGCTCAACTGGTTTTTCCCGGTGGCGTTCGCCATCATGCAGCACGAGGTGCAGCGCAAGGCCTTCCGCAAGACCGTGCAGGTGGTGTCGTACCTGCCGCACTTTTTGAGCTGGGTGGTCATTTACGGCATCTGGGCCAGCGCCCTGCAATACAACGGCCTGCTCAACAACCTGTATGATCTCTTCGGCGCGGAATACAAAAACCTGCTCCTTCGCAGCGATACCATCGTGGGCGTCATCGGCGCTTCCTCCCTGTGGCGCAACATCGGGTGGGATTCCATCATCTATCTGGCCGCCATCCTGGCCATCGATACCACCCTTTACGACGCCGCCACGGTGGACGGCGCGTCCCGCTGGCAGATCATCCGGCACATCATCCTGCCCGCCCTGGTGCCCACCATGGCCACCATCCTGATCCTCAACTGCGGCTACATCATGGACGCCGGGGTGGACCAGATCCTGGTGTTCCAGAACACGGCGGTGCAGAACAAGATCGAGGTGCTGGATACCTACGTCTACCGGGTGGGCCTGCTGCAGGGCAACTATTCCTTTTCCTCCGCCGCGGGCCTGTTCAAGAGCGCCGTGGGGCTCGTGTTCGTGGTGGCGGCCCGCACCGCCTCCCGCAGCCTGACCCAGTCGGGCGGCCGATAAAGAAAGGAGGCGTCGGATCATGCGTACGGATTCTTCTTCCGCCCGGAAAAATCCTTTCCGCGGCTTAAGCGTCGGCACGGTGCTGGTCGGCCTGTTCATGGTGCTGCTGTGCCTGGTCATCCTGGTTCCGCTGCTGAACCTGGTGGCCAAATCCCTGTGCGATCCTTTGCAGGTCAGCCATATGACGGGCTACCAGATCTGGCCCAACAAATTTTCCCTGGTGCATTATCAGGTGATCCTGAGCACGGATTCCATCTGGAGGGCCGTGATGAATTCCCTGATCATCACCCTGACCGGCACGGCGCTGAGCGTGGTGCTCACCTGCTCCAGCGCCTATGCCCTCACCCGCCCCGGCCTGCCCGGGAAAAAGCTGCTGATGGGGTTTTTCCTGGCCATGATGGTGCTTTCCGCCCCCATCCTGCAATGGTATCTGGTCATGAAGGGCTATAAGCTGATCAACAACCGCCTTTCCATGATCCTCTACGGCTGCGTGGACGTATACAACATGATCCTGCTTATGCGCTTTTTTGAGGAAACGCCCAAGGCTATCCTGGAAGCGGCCCGGGTGGACGGCGCGGGGGACTGGACGCTGCTGTTCCGCATCTTCATCCCGCTCAACAAGGTGCCCATCATCACCATCATGCTGTTCTATATCGTGCCCAAATGGAATGAATACTTTGCCAGCGGCGTGTTCCTGCCCGATACCAGCGTGCGCGTGCTGCAATGCTATCTGAGGGAATTCGTGGTCAACAACAATTCGGAGGCGCTGAGCAAGGATATTTACGCCATGTTCCGCGATCTCAACCTCTCCGCCCTGCAGAACGCCACCATCGTCATCAGCATCCTGCCGCTTTTGTGCCTGTATCCCACCATCCTCAAATACTTCACCAGCGGCGTGCTCGCCGGCGGCGTGAAGGAATAACCCCGTTCCCATCCGCACGGGAAAAAGCCGGGCGCGATCCGCGGCGCTTTGCTTCTACCGTAAGGAAAGCGGATTTCATCTATGCTCAGCGGAGAAAGAATAGGAGGAACAGTATGAAAAAGATCCTGGCTCTCGCACTTGTCTGCATCCTGGCCCTCGGCCTGACGGGCGCCGCCCTGGCCGCGGACGACGTGACCACCCTGAAGGTGCTGGTACGCACGGGCGACCTAAGCGGCTATCAGCCCGGCATCGACGCGCTGAACGAAAAGCTGGCCCAGGCCGGCATCAAGGCAAAGCTCGAATGGATCGGCCAGGCCTCTTCCGGCTATCCGGACTTCGTCAACAACATGCTTTTGACCTGGGACGAAAACGAGGTGTACGACCTGATCTACGTCCAGGGCACCGCCATCGATCCCGGCTATCTGGGCTCTCTGGGCCTGCTGGTCGATATGACCGATCTGCTGGCCGCCTCCAAGAACGCCAAGGCCGTCTATGACGCCAATCCCATCCTGCAGGCCCAGTTCGCCAGCTGCCCCTATCTGATGTGACCCTCCCAGGTCAACAAGGTGCTGCAGTTCCGCACCGACGCCCTGAAGGCCTGCCCCAGCTACGAAGCGTTCCTGGCAAAGCCCGATCAGGACGCGTACGCGAAGCTCTTTGAAGAGCTGGCCGCCCAGAGCTATGAAGGCGCGCTGACCACCCAGGGCATCGATTATCTGTTCGATACCGGCATCGACGGCGGCTTCGGCATCACCGCGACCTGGCTCAGGCAGGAGGACGGCTCCTATGTGTACAGCCGCGTCAGCGACAACTTCCTCAAGGAGCTGCAGTGGTGGCGTCAATTGTACGTGAACGGCTCGCTGCACGCCAACTTTGCCACCGATAACTGGGAGAGCATGGAAAACGCGCTGTATACCGGCAAGGTGGCCGGCATCGCCATGAAGGGCGGCGCGTACACCGTGTACTATGATACCAACACCGTGCAGAACTACGGCGAGGACGCGACCCTCACCATCCTGCCCCCCATGGTATCCGAAGCCGGCGATCAGCAGTACAAGATCACTTCCAATAAGTTCGACCGCGGCTGGGTGATCTCCACCACCTGCAAGGATCCGCAGCTGGCCTTCGACGTGCTGGACTTCATGCTGAGCGAGGAAGGCCGCAAGTTCGACCTCTTCGGCATCGAGGGCACCGACTACACCCTGAACGGGGACGGCACCTATAACCTCCTGGTCAACTCCTCCGAAACCAGCATCTACCGCATCTTCGACGCTGACGTGTTCGGCGGCATCGACGTGCAGGCCATCACCACCGGCGTGCCCTATTGGCCCGCCCCCAGCTTCGCTTCCTCCGAAATGACCGCCAAGTACGGCAAGGCCGACAATGACTTCGTGATCCCCGAAGAATACGTCACCGCCTGGACCGCCTGCGAAGCGCTGTGGAAGGAATTCGCCACCCAGTACATCCTGGGCGAGAAGACCGACGCCGATTGGCAGGCCTTCGTGGACACCTGGAACAGCTACGGCGGAAACCAGGTTGCCGCCTACGCCGCCACCGTCATCAAATAATCAACGTTTACGGCCGGGACGGGCCTGCGCCTGTCCCGGCCTTTGCAAGCGCAGCAATGAAGAAAGATTTTTCCGCCGTCCGCCTGCTGGCCTTTGATCTGGACGGCACCCTCCTGCCCCCCGACAAGCGCCTGACGGAGCGTACACTGCGGGCTTTGGACGCCTGCCGGGAAAGAGGGCTGCTCCTGGCCTTCGCCACCGGACGGACGGAGCTGGGCGCCAAAGCGTATCTTGACGCGGTGCGGCCCGACGCCGCCGTGCTCAGCTACGGCAGCCATGTGATCGTCCGGGGGCGCACGGTGTTTCGGCGCTTCCTGTCCCCCAAGGTCGCCACCCGGGTGATGCGAAGGGCGAAGGACGCCAGCAGCCTGCGCTGCCAGACGGAGGACGGCGTGCGCCTCACCTGCGGCCGGGAGGAAATAGGCTGCCTGCCCCTGGACAGGGACGCGCCCATCACCCGGCGGGTGGATTACCTCAGCGCCTGGGATCTGCCGCAGGAACAGGCCAGGCTTATCGCCCGGGAGGAAAGATGCTGCCTGAGCCAGCTGTGCGCCTCCCGATGGTGCAATTTCAACCCTTACGGCTGCAGCAAGGGCAGCGGGATGCGCCGGGCGTTCGAGGCCCTGGGGCTCCCTTTTGGCGCGGGCCTCGCCTTCGGAGACGAGGACTGCGATTTGGCCTTCTTCCGCGTGTGCGGGATGGGCGTCGCCATGGCAAACGGCGATGAAGCCACCCGCGCAAAGGCGGATTTTATTGCGGAAAGCTGCGGGGAAGACGGCGTCGCCGCGTTCCTCGAAAGATATATCCTGCTGTAAAGGAGGATGATTCGATGCTGACACGGAAGCAATTGCAGGAAAACCCTGCGCTGCTCAGCGACAAGGCCCGGGGCGCGCTGTGCGGCCTTGCCATCGGCGATTCCTTCGGCGACGCCGCCCGCAAGCCGGAATACCAGCGGGACTACGGCATCACCACCGATTTTCACCCCGGCGAAGCCTGGAGCACGGACGATACGGAATTCGCCCTGATGGTGGCGGAAACCATCCTGGAGGCGGGCGGGGATTTCACCGCGGAGGACGTGGAGCGCATGTGGCGCAGGCACGTGGTGGTGCAGGACGAGCTGAAAAGGGGCGGCGTGAGCGAAATGGACGCCGCTTCCAACCTGCGCAGGGGCATGCACGCGCCGCAGTCCGGCATGTTCGGCACCCACACCTTTTCCGACGGCGCGGCCATGCGCTGCGGCCCGATCGGTATTTTCTGCGCGGGTCAAATCGACCGGGCGAAGGAGCTGTGCCGCATCGACGCGGAAATCAGCCACTGCCGGGACGGCGTCTGGGGCGCGCAGATGGTGGCGGTCGCCGTTGCGCTGGCGATGGCGGACGCGCCGTTTGATCTGATCTTCGAGGAAGCGCTCAAATGCGCGCCCGCGGATTCCTGGATGCGCATGAAGCTCCAGGAGGCCTATGATATCGTGGACGAAGCGCACGGCGAAATGACGGACGCCTGGATGCCCCTGCACGACCGCCTGTTCTGCTCCTACCGCGCCGCCACGCCGGAAGCCATCGCCGAAGCCTTCGGATGCCTGCGGCTGGCGCACGGTTCGTTCAAGAGCGGCGTGCTGCTCGCGACCAACTTCGGCCGGGACGCGGACACCATCGGCGCGGTGGTCGGCTGCATCCTGGGCGCGCGGTACGGCGCGTCCTCCATCCCCGCGCACTGGCTGGAGCATACCCGCTACCCCTCCGGCACCTGCCTGCAATTCACAAAAGGGATCGACCTGTTCGATAAAGCGGAAGCGCTGGCGCAGCTGGTCATGAAAGCTTAACAGGAGAAGCATATGAGCAGGATTTCCTCGGATTATATGGAGCGCGTGTACGCCGGCTGGCTGGGCAAGATGATCGGCGTCCGCCTGGGCGCGGCGGTGGAGGGCTGGGAATACGAGCGCATCCGGCAGCTTTACGGCGAATTGACGGATTATCCCGCCACATACAAGCATTTTGCCGCCGACGACGATATCAACGGCCCGCTGTTTTTGCTGCGCGCCCTGGAGGACAAGCGGGGCGATACCCTGACGCCCCGGGACGTTGGCGAAGCGCTGCTCAACTACGCCCCCTTCGAGCACGGGTTTTTCTGGTGGGGCGGCTGGGGCGTATCGACGGAGCACACGGCGTACCTGAACCTGCGCAGGGGCATTCCCGCGCCCCGCAGCGGCTCGGCGGAGCTGAACACCCTGGCTGTCGCGGAGCAGATCGGGGGGCAGATCTTCGTTGATTCCTGGGGCCTGGTCGCCCCGGGCGATCCCGCCCTGGCGGCGGACCTGGCGGCCAAGGCCGCTTCCGTCACCCATGACGGCAACGGCGTTTACGGCGGCATGTTCGTCGCCGCGGCCATCAGCGCCGCTTTCGTGGAACGGGATATCCGAAGGGTGGTCGATATCGCCCTGTCCTTGATTCCCGCCGACTGCGAATATACCCGGGCGGTACGGGCCGTGCTGGATTTCCACGACAGCCGTCCCGACGCTTCCTGGCGGGACTGCTTCCGCTTCGTCCACGATCATTTCGGCTATGACCGCTATCCGGGCGCGTGCCACATCATCCCCAACTGCGCGGTGATGGCGCTGGCCCTGGCGTACGGAAACGGCCGCTTTGACGACACCCTGAACATCTGCAACATGTGCGGCTGGGACACGGACTGCAACGTGGGCAACGTGGCCTGCATCATGGGCGTACTGTGCGGCCCGGACGCCATCGACACGGGAAAATGGATCCGGCCCATCAACGATCTGTGCATCCGCTCCGGCGTGCTGGGGGACATGAACATCGTCGATATTCCCTACGGCGCGGCGTATATCGCCCGTCTGGCCTACCGCCTGGCCGGCGAAGAGCCGCCGGAAAGCTGGCAATATATTCTGGGCAGGGGCATCCATGACTGCCACTTTGAATTCCCCAAGAGCACCCATGCCCTGTGCGTCCGCTCCGACGGGCCCGCGAACACCGCGCACCTCGTCAACACCGACGAGGACGCCCATACCGGGAAAAGGTGCCTCCGGTTTTTCGCCACCAGGCTCCTGGAGGGCCAGCGGTTTTTCCTGTACAAAAAAACCTACTACTGGAAAGAGGATTTCGACGATTCCCGCTACGATCCGGCGTTTTCCCCCGTCCTGTATCCCGGCCAGACCGTGGAAGGCTGGCTGCGGGCGCCGGATTACGGAAGCGATACCTGGGGCTGCGCCTACGCGCGGGATTCGAGGCGGGACAAAACGGTGTACGGCGAAAAGGTCCGTCTGCAAAGCGGCGGGCAATGGCGGAAGGTAGAGGTGCAGATCCCTCCCATGGACGGCGGGCTGATCGACGAAGCGGGCTTTTGCCTGGAAACGCCGGACGAAAAAACAAAGAAGGGCTATCAGCTGGTCGTGCTGGCGGACGGCCTGCGCTTCACGGGCCAGCCGGATTATTCCCTGCAATTCAAAAACGAAAAAACGGAAATCTGGAACGAAAAGCACGTGGAGATCACCCAGCTTTCCCGCATGAAGGGCCGTTCGGAGCTCAAAGACGGCCTGCTGCATATTGCCTGCGAGGACGAGGGCGAATGGTACACCGGCTCCTGTGAATGGGAGGATTATACGGCGGCCTTTACCCTGATCCGGGAAAGCGGAAGCCGTCACGAGGCGCTGGTCCGCGTCCAGGGCGCGATCCGCAGCTATGCCGTGGGCTTTGACGGCGACTTGCTGTGCATACGCAAAAATGACAACGGCCTACGCACCCTGGCGAAAACGCGGTGCCCCGTGCCCCTGGGCGAAAAAGTATCGCTGAGCGTCGCCGTCCGGGGCGGCAGGATCACCGCGAATTGCGGCGGCGTCTCGCTTTCCTGCGAGGATAAGGAGCATCCGTACCTGCATGGCGCGGTGGGCGTGGCCGTCCGGGAGGGCAGCACGGCGCTGGTGGAAAGCATTCGGGTGCGGGGAGAAGGATAAGAACATGGCAACGAGCTGGGAAATGTGGAACGGCGCTTTCGCCGTGCCCGCGATCGACGAAATCAGGCGGGCGCTGGCCGGGCAGGCTGTCCGGGCCGCGGAATGGCGCTTTGAGGAGGGCAGGGCCCGGGTCTGCCTGACGGAAGGCGCGCCCTTGGCCCGCCCGGAGCCGCTCCCGGATCGGGACGGCCTGTTTGCCGCGGTCACGGACGGCGCGGAATACCCCTATCTTCTCTTTCTGCCCCGGACGTACGATCCCACGCGCCCCTGCCGCACAATGCTGTTTCTGCACGGCATCGGGGAGCGGGGCCGCAATCCCCGCGTGCTGGCGAATTTCGGGCCTTTCCAGTATATCCTGGACGGACACGCGGATTTCCCGTGGATCGTGATTGCGCCGCAGCTGGAAGAAAACGATCATTGGACCGAAGGCGCGGACGGCGCGGAAGAGGACGATCAGATGATTCGGCTGCTCCGCTTCCTTGAACAGATGCGCGCCGCCTATGCCGTCGATCCCGGGCGGCTGTGCCTGACCGGGCTCAGCATGGGCGGCAAGGGCGGCTTCAAGCTGTGCTGCTTCGCCCCCGGCCTGTTTTCCGCCGCGGCGCTGTGCTGCGGAAGGGCGTCCCCGCGGAATGAACCGGAAGCGTTCCTGTATCCGATGGACAGGATGGCCGGCCTTCCGCTGTGGCTGTTTCACGGGACGGAGGACGCCACGGTTGCGCCCGCGCATTCCATCAGCGCCCTGAACCGATTGAACCGCCTGGACCCCGCCGCGGACCGGCGTTTGACGCTGTATCCCGGCGTCGCCCACGGCAGCTTCCATATCGCCTACCGCGACGGCAGGCTGTATGGCTGGCTCCGATCCTATACCGACCGGAAAGAAGGGATCCTATGAAAGCGCTGGTTTTCGGCTCCTTGAATATCGACCGCACCTACCGGGTGTCCCATCTGGTGCGCCCGGGCGAAACCATCTCCGCCCAAAGCATGGAATCATTCTGCGGCGGGAAAGGGTTCAATCAGGCTGTCGCCCTGCGGCGGGCGGGCCTTGAAACGGCCTTTTCCGGCGCGGTGGGGCAGGACGGCGGCATGCTGCTGGACGCGCTGGACAAAAACGGCATTGACCGGGAAAACGTGCTGCGCCTGACGCAGAGCACGGGCCACGCCATCATCGAGGTGGATGAAAACGGGCAGAACAGCATCCTGATCCTGGCGGGCACGAACGGGCTGATCTCGCGCGAGAGGATCGCGCAGGTGCTTTCGGGCTGCGCCCGGGGCGATTTGCTGGTGGCGCAGAACGAAATATCCAACGTGGATTTCCTGCTCGGGGAAGCGGCGGCGAAGGGCCTGGTGATCGCCTTCAATCCCTCCCCCTTCAACGAGAAGATCGCCGCCTGCGATTTAGCGGCCGTGGATTATCTGCTCATCAACGAAACCGAAGGGCGGGAGCTGACCGGGGAGGAGGAGCCCGGCCGCATCCTGGACGCGCTGTGCGGCCGGTATCCGAAGATGAACGTGGTTTTGACGCTGGGCGAAAACGGCAGCGTATACCGGGACCGGGAGGGCAAAACCGTTCAGGCGGGCATCTATCCCGTTCAGACGGTGGACACGACGGCGGCAGGCGATACCTTTACGGGCTTTTTCCTGGAGGCCGTCTGCCGGGGCCAAAGCGCCTCTGCCGCGCTGAAGCGGGCGTCCGTCGCGGCGGGCATCGCGGTATCCCGGAAGGGGGCCGAGCCCTCCATCCCCACGGCCCGTGAGGTCGATCAAGCCCTGCGGGCCCTGGAAAAGGAAGGAGCGGCGCCATGAAAACGACTTTGATCCTTTCCCCCTGCGGCATCCTGGGCTACGGCTTCCCTCTCAAATCCCTGGAAAGCGCCCTGCGGGAACAGCCGGACGCCATCGTGGTGGACGCGGGCAGCACCGACGCCGGGCCCCACAAATTGGGCGCGGGCACGGCCATCGTGAGCCGCCTGGCGGCAAAAAAGGACCTTTCCGCCCTGATGGACGGCGCGCGGCGGCTGGGCATTCCCCTGATCGTGGGCTCCGCCGGCGGCTCCGGCGCGCGCAAGCATACCCTGTGGACGCTGGACATCGTGAAGGAAATCTGCCAGGAAACGGGCTGGAAGCCAAAGCTCGGCGTGATCTGGGCGGATATTCCCAAAGAAGATATCTGGGCGGCCTGCCAAAGGGGAGACGTGGAAAAAATGTCCCCCAACGTGCCGGACATCACGCAGGAAACGCTGGAGGAAACCAACGGCGTGGTGGCGCAGATGGGCGCGGAGCCCATTTTGGAGGCCCTGAGGCAAAAGCCGGATATCCTGATCTGCGGCCGGGCTTACGATCCCGCGCCGTTTGCCGCGGTGGGCATCCTGGCGGGGCACGACCCGGCGCTTTGCTATCATCTGGGCAAGATCCTGGAGTGCGGCACCCTGTGCGCCGAGCCCGGCACCGCCAAGGACGTGATGCTGGGCCGGCTGGATGATACGGGGTTTGAGGTTTGGGCGGCTGATCCCAGGCGCAAATGCACGCCTGTTTCCGTGGCGGCGCATACCTTCTATGAAAAGGATCATCCGTATTTGCTCAAGGGCCCCGGCATCCTGCTGGACCTGGAAAAGTGCCGTTTTGAGCAGGTATCGGAGGGCCGCGTCCGGGTGGAGGGCAGCCGGATATCTTATCCGCCGTACTGCATCAAGCTCGAAGGCGCGCGCAAGGCGGCGTACCGCACCTTCGTGCTCGCGGGCATCCGGGACCCGCTTTTGATCGGGCAAATGGACAGCGTGGAAGCGGCGGTCGTCCGATCGGTGCGGGAATACTATGCCGACATCCCCAAGGACAGCTACCAGATCCGCTTTTCGCACTACGGCCTGGACGGCGTGATGGGCCCGCTGGAGCCCGACCGTACGCTGCCCCACGAAATCGGGCTGATGTTCGAGGTGATCGCCGATACCCAGGAAAAGGCCGACGCCATCTGCGCGACCACCCGCTCCGCCTATCTGCATTACGGGTATCCGGGCCGCAAATCCACGGCGGGCAACCTGGCCTTTCCCTTCGCGCCCAGCGATATTTCCTTTGGCCCGGTATACGTCTTTTCCGTGTACCACCTGATGCGGGTGGATTCCCCGACGCGGTATTTCCCGCTGGAATGGCTGGAGGTGTGAGGCATGAAACTGTTTGAACTGGCGCATGTTTTGCGCTCCAAAAACAGCGGGCCCTTCGCCGTGACGCTGGATATCCTCTTTGATGATCCCAAAGCGTACGAACGCGTGGTCGGCAGCGGCAGGATCACGCCCGCGTCCGTCGCCGCGCTGTACGGCGTCCCGCTGGAAGCGATCACCGATTTTGCCCTGTATCCCCCGGGGCTTGGCATCAAGATCACGCTGCTGCGCGGCGTTTCCTCCGGCACGGTGGGGGACCGCGACGTGTACGGCGCGCAGCAGCACGCGCCGCTGATGGAGCTGGAGATCCCCTGAACGCGCCGCCGTCGGGCGGCCATGCACAGCGTTTCGGAAGCAAGGATGACATATGATCGGCATGGAAGAATACAGAAAAATCGTTTCAGAGCTGCTGGATGAACTCCCGGACGCGTTTTTCAGGGAGCTTTCCGGCGGGGTGATCGTGTCGGAGGAGACCGTGATCCCGCCGTACGCCCATGGGAATGATCTGTATACCATGGGGCTGTACAAGGTTTTTTCCGGCGTCCGCCAGATCATCCTGTACAAGGGCTCGTTTGACCGTGCGCACCCGCAGGCGGACGCGGAGCAGACGCGGACGCTCCTGCGCGGCATCCTGCGCCATGAATTCCGCCACCATCTCGAATTTTTGAGCGGCATCCATGACGAAACCTCCTTGGAGGCGGAGGATAGACGCGCGAAGCACGCATACCTTGCGCGCTTCAGGAAGTGAACCGCCTTCACAGGCAGAAAACGACCCCTCCGCATTGAGCAGGTCTGCCGATGACGGCTTGCCCCATGCGGAGGGTTTTTCTGTGTTTTCGATGGGATCGCGGACAAAAATCAAAGGACGATGCGGCAGCGCTCCGCCCCGGGAAGGCGGACGGCTTCCTTGCGTTTCATTCCGAATTATGGTAAAATCAAACAAAACAAAGCATATCCATTCTGCGGAAAGGGCGTGAAGGAAACCGTGAAGGACTATATTGAAGCCGTGCTTTCTCCCCGGATCCAGGCGGACGGCGGATGGGTGGAATTCGTTTCTTTGGAGGGCGAAAACCTGACGCTTTTGTTCCGGGGCGAATGCTCCAAGTGCCTGATCCTGGACCGCTGCGTTTCCTGGATCGCCCAAAAGATAAGGGAAGACCTGGGGCGCGACGTGCGGATTACGGCGGTGCGGAAAAAACCGTTCTTTTGGGACAGAGCGTAAAAGGAGGGCGATTGACAGATGGCACATGTGAAAGTCGTGCGCCGTTCCATGCGGCCCGAGGAATGGACGGACCTGCGCTTCGGCTGGCTCCGGCGGGGCATTGTTGAAGAAAAGGAAGAAATCACGGAGCTGACCATCCTGGACGCCCGGCAGATCTCCGAAAACGAATATGAATACCTGGACGGCGGGGAGAGGCCGCTGAAAAACGGCGACCTGTATTTCACGCCGGACGGCACCGCGTTCATCAAAGGCCATGCCGTCATTCCGCCTGCGTTCAAAGGGCGGGACGTGTATTTTTTCCTGAAAACCGCGGCGGAAATGATCGTGAAGATCAACGGGAAATTCGTGGGCGGCATCGACCCCAACCGGGACAGGGTTTTATTGAATCCCTATATCGACCGGGATGAATTATTCATCGAAATCGAAGCCTACAACCGCTCCAAGCCGGACGACGAGCGCAACGACGCCGTGATCGGCAAGCGCGGCTGCCGCCAGATATTTGAAGGGGCGTACCTGTGCACCATCCGGGAAAACGTGCAGTCCCTGATCTATGATTATACCCTGCTCATGGACGTCGCCCACAGCGAATACTTTCACGAGGACTACCGGAAATTCCTGTTTTCGGAGCTGAGCCGCGGCCTGGACAAGATCGATTTCGACACCTGGGAGGGCGTGGACGAGGCGGCGGCCTATATTCAAAAGCATATTTTCGAGAACACCGATTTTAAGGGCAGCGGCGACGTGGCGCTGGTGGGCCATTCCCACCTGGATATCGCCTATTACTGGCGGCGCATCCACGCGGTGCAGAAAAACGCCCGCACCGTATTGATTCAATTGCGGTTGATGGACAAATATCCGGAATTCCGCTACACCCACACCCAGGCGTACACCTATGAAACGCTGGAAACATACTATCCGGAGCTGTTTGCGGAGCTCAAGGAAAAAGTGGCCTCCGGGCAGTTTGAGCCGGTGGGGGCCATGTATATCGAGCCGGACTGCAACGTGCCCGCCGCCGAAAGCCTGATCCGCCAGTTTTTGTACGGCCAGCATTATTTCCGGGAAAAGTTCGGCCAAACGGTGGACAACGCCTGGCTGCCGGATGTGTTCGGCAACAGCTGGATCATGCCCCAGATCATGAAAAAATCCAAAGTGGATTACTTCGTATCCAACAAAATGTCCACCTGGAACGACACCAACCGCTTCCCCCACAACAATTTCATCTGGAAGGGCATCGACGGGAGCCGGGTCTATGCCTGCGTGCCGCCCACGCACTTCATCACCTGGAACATGCCCAGCCAGATCCAGGAAAACTGGGAAGCCTACCAGGACAAGGAAACCGGCGGGCAGACCCTGTCCATGTACGGCTACGGTGACGGCGGCAGCGGCGTGACGGAAGAAATGCTGGAAATGGCGCGGCGGTTTGATAAGCTGTCCGTCATGCCCAAGACGGAAATGACCGGCGGGGCGGACTTCCTGCATAAGAATTTGAAGGACAATAAGAAGCTAACTGTCTGGGATGGGGAATTGTATCTGGAGATGCACCGGGGCACGTTCACCACCAAAGCCAACCTGAAAAAAATGAACCGCCTGCTCGAATTCAAGCTGCGGGAAGCGGAAATGCTCTGCGCCTTCGCCGCCTGGAGGGGTGCGGACTATCCCGCCGATGAATTGCGGGCCTGCTGGAAAAAGCTGCTGCTGAACCAATTCCACGACATCCTGCCCGGCTCCCACATCCATCCCGTGTACGAGGACGCCATGGCGGATTACATGGAGATCGGCCGGAGGCTGGACGCGATTTTGGCAAAGTACGCCGCCGATACCTGGTTCAATTCCCTGCCCTTTGAACGGGACATGCTCACCTTCATTCCCGACGAAAACGGCCCCGTCGTCCGGGAAGGCGTGAAGGGCTTCTGGGCGCGGCCGCATCTGCCCGGCCTGACCGCCGGCGGGGCGGAACCGCTGGCGGGCGGGGACAACTGGCTGTCCATCTCCCCTTTGCTTCATGAAGGCGATTTGCTCATCGTTACGCCCCTGTACCGCCTGTGCCTGCATAAAGACGGCAGCATTTCCGGCTGGTGGGAGAAAGATGGGAGCCGTCAGTGGGTGCGGGACGATCACCGCTTGAACAAGCTGCACCTGTGGGCCGACAATCCCGGCATGTACGACGCCTGGGACATCCTGCCCAACTATAAGGACGTGGAAATCGATCTGCCGATTAAAGAAAAAACCCGCCTGACTTATCAGGACGGGGTTTCCGCGGAATTCACGGTGGATTTCGCCACGGAAAAGAGCACCTGGCGCATGATCGTCCGGCTGTTCAGGGACAGCCGGGAAATCGAAGTGGAGCACATCGCGGACTGGCAGGAAAAGCACCGGCTGATGAAGGTGAATTTCGGCCCCAATATCCTCACCCGGGAGCTCATCTGCGATACCAGCGCGGGCTTCGTCAAGCGTCCCCTGACGAAAAACACCACCTGGGAGCAGGCCCGTTTCGAGGTCTGCCACCACAAGTGGTTCGATCTAAGCGAAACCGGCGCGGGGGTGGCGGTCATCAACAGCGGCAAGTACGGCGTGGGCATCGAGGACGGCGAAGTGAGCCTGAGCCTGCTGCGCTCCACCATCCGGCCCGACATCACCAGCGACATGGGACGGCATCATATCAAATACCTGATCGTGCCCCACGGGGGCGACGCCGTGCAGGCGGGCATCAACCGCCTGGCCTTCGCCTATAACGTGCCGCTTGCCAAGGCCGCGCCGGCGCTTCCCGAAGCGTGGCGCAAGGCCCTTTGCGAAAGCGGCCTGTGGCTGCAGAGCGTGAAGGTATCCGAGGATGGGAAATACCTGGTGCTGCGCATGAGCGAACAGGACGGCAGGCGCGCCTTGGTCCGCTTCCCCCAGGGCGTATATGCGATGAATATGTTAGAGGACGCGGACGGAGAACCCTTCGACGCAAAATATGTATCGCCCTTTGAAATCGTGACCGTGGGCATCCCGTTGCTTTGAAACGGGCGCGGCGGGGCCGTTCACACCCATCCCCACCCCCAATGCAGCCCTGTGCCGTCCGGCAGGTTCAGCTGCTCGGCGGAGGGGGAAAGCGCATCGCGGCGCCTTCCGGCCTGCCCCATGGCACGGCCTGCCTGGAAAAAGGCGCGCTGCCGGATATCTTTACGCCGATGCGCGAGGATTTCCCGACAAAGCGAGCGTGCGCCCGGCTTAAGCGTCCGCGGGGATCCTGTTCATTTCGTCCGTGATCGCGGCGGGCTTGGCCGTCATTTCCACCCACGCCGGAATAAAGCCGCTCTTTACGGCGTTGCGGACGGAGCGGATGTTCGACCAGGCCGAGCAGTAAAACGGCACTTTTTGGCGCGCGAGGATTTCCCGGGCCAGGCGGCTGGTGAGCGCGGAGGCAATGCCGCGCCGCCTGTATTCCGGCAGCACGTCCACGCCGATCTGCCACATGTCCCCGCAGTCCGCCGAGCACGCCGCCAGGCCGATCAGCCCGCCCTGCCAGTAGGCGCCTATGCCCAGCACGTCCAGCTGCCTGCGCTTTTCGCACAGGGCGTTGCTCCACTGCGGAAGGTACAGCCCCTGAAAATCCTCGGGGCCCAAAATGCGCGTTTCGTATCCGACCGTCAGCTCCGGGAGGCCGTTCACATCCGGCAGATAGTATTCCGCCATGAAGCAGATCTTGTGGCCCCGGGCCATGAGCCGCTCATTCAGCCAGTGCATGTTGGGCGTTTCAAAGCAATGGTAGAACGTGTACCGCCCAAGGTATTCCTCCACGAGCTCCCGGACCTCCTCCGACGCGGCCGCCACGATATTATTGCCATAGGAAACAAGATTGCAGGTGATGGGCAGCTCCAGATATTTCCGCGCGCCCGCGCCAAGATGAAAAGGGACCACCCTGTTTTGGCCCGCGAGGAAATCCTCCCCCCGGCAGCCCATATCCTCGGCGGACTGCGCCATGGCGATCCGCAGCATTTCCTGATTCGTCACCGCTTTTTTCACCTCAAAATCTTTTTCAAATTTATGCAGCCATGCATAGTATACGCACCTTTGGGCGGGATGTAAAGCGGGCGAGCAGGACCTTTCCCCGGAAAACGAACGCCAAACAGCGAATGAGGTTCACGCTCATCAAAACAAATTCCATCGCGCGAAGCGCATATCACGCCCCGAAGGGGCATATCGAACGCGTCAGCGTATATCGAAACGCTTTAGCGTTATATCGAAATGATGATGCGCTTCGCGCTCGATATGGCTTCGCCTCGATATCCCCTTACGGGGTCGAGATACGCTTCGCGTACGATATGCGCTTCGCGCGAGTGAGAAAGAGAAAGCGCATGAGAACGGAGGGCAAAAAAGTCAAATTGGGCGTTCTTTGGCCGGAACGCCCTGTTTTTGCGCGAAAAATTTGTCAAAATACGAGAAAACTTTTTGACAGCGTGTTGTATATATGATATAATGATACAACCCGTTAAAAACGTGGGAAGAAAAAGATAGGAGGAAACCATTTCATGAAAAAGGCTGTATCCCTGCTGCTGATCCTGGCGCTGATGCTGGGCTGCGTATCCGCCCTGGCTGAAAACGCGCAGGCGCCCGCGACTTATACGTATCATTCGTATGCGAGTTCTCTGGGCAACAACTGGAACCCCCATACCTGGGAAACCAGCGGTGACAGCGACATCCTGGACTATCTGAGCACCCCCCTGGCCACCATGCAGGTGAAGGATTCCGAGAACGGCATCTATCAGTGGATCTTTGAAGCCGCCACCGAGATCAACGATGTGACCGCCGAACATCAGGACGACCTGACCACCTATCAGTGCACGCTGCCCGAAGGCAAGACCGCCGCGGACATTACCGAGAGCTACGTATACGAGATCAAGCTGAATCCCGAAATGCGCTGGGAAAACGGCACGCCCATCAATGCCGATACCTACATCTATTCCATGCGCGTGATGCTGGATCCCGCCATGAAGAACTACCGCGCCAACCTGTACTACGCGGGTGAATCCGCCGTGGCCGGCGGCGAGCGGTACTACTATGCCGGTTCCACCGCTTACCTGGACAACGGCGCGAACGCCGCCTACACCGTGGCTGACCTGGTGAAGGACGACGAAGGCAACTACAACACCGCCGACGGCGCGCAGGTTTATGTCACCCTGAAGGACAACCTGGCCTGGCTGGGCGGCAGCAACTGCCTGGCGGACTATGCGGAAGCCTACGGCGCCAAGTACTTTGGCATGGAAGATTACGATAAGCTGGCCGCCAAGGCGGACGAAAACGGCCATATCCGCCTGAACGACGAATCCCTGGCTGAAATCATCGGCGTCATCACCGCCGTGGCCGACTGGGGCGAATCCGACGCGGAAGCCATCAACTACCTGGTTTATACCAAGGAATATCCCGTTGTGGAATATGACGGCGTGGTCGGCTGCTACAAGGTGGACGATTACACCATCCGCTATGTGTGCCAGACCGCTCTGGACCGCAACTACTTCCTGACCAGCTGCACCAGCAACTGGCTGGTGTACGAAGACCTGTACGAAGCGGGCAAGGACACCACCGGCTCCCTGGTGACCACCAACTACGGCACCTCGATCGAAACCACCATGTCCTACGGCGCTTACAAGCTGGCCTCCCTGCAGAAGGATAAGCAGATCGTTTTCGTGCAGAACGAACAGTGGTACGGCTTTGAAAAGCAGGAAGACGGCTCTCTGCTCTCCATCACCCCCTATGAGGTGGACGGCGAACATATCCAGCGCTACCAGACCACTTCCGTCGTGATCGACGTGATGGACAACGCCGCCGCCAAGCAGGCCTTCCTCAAGGGCGACCTGAGCGTGTGGAGCCCCGACGCCGACGACCTGGTGACCTATTCCACCTCCGAACAGCTCTACAAGGTTGACGAAACCTACACCCAGTCCTTCTTCTTCAACTGCGGCCTGGACAACCTCAAGGTCATGGACGAGAGCAAGGGCAACCAGAATTCCGTGGTCCTGTCCAACCTGAACTTCCGCAAGGCCATGAGCCTGGCCATCGACCGTCAGGAATACGTGTCCGCCACCGAAGGCTTCAAGCCCGCGTATTCTCTGCTCAACAGCCTGTACTACTACGATGTGTACAATGATCCCACTTCCTCCTACCGCAACAGCGACGAAGCCATGACCGCCATCGTGAACCTGTACGAAGTGCAGTACGGCGAAGGCACCCCCTATGCCACCCTGAAGGACGCCTATCAGTCCATCAACGGCTACAACCTGACCGAAGCGCAGCTGCTCTTCACCAAGGCCTGCGAAGAACTGGTTGCCGCTGGCCTGTACACCGCCGGCGATCCCATCCACATCCGCATCGGCTATAAGAAGGGCGCTTTGGACTCCAGCGACAACAAGGTTGTCGAAATCATCAACAAGCAGCTGAACGCCGCGCTGGAAGGCACCGGCTTTGGCAAGCTCGAACTGGAAGCCATCGGCAACATCAACGACCGCTACGGCGACACCGCCAAGGGCGAATACGCCATCGGCTACGGCGCTTGGGGCGGCGCTGCGTTCTATCCCTTCCGCAACTTCCAGGTCTACTGCGATCCCGATCAGTACAGCATCCATGAAGCGGGCTGCTGGGATCCCAAGAGCGAAACCCTCACCCTGAAGGTGAACGGTGAAGAAGTCACCATGACCTGGCAGCTGTGGTCCCAGTCCATGGTTGGCACCGGCCCCTATGCGGACGCCGATTTCGCCACCAAGCTGAGCATCCTCAGCCAGATGGAAGAGCAGTACCTCAAGAAGTACTACCGTATCCCCCTGGCCGGCACCACCGCCTGCACCATGCTGGCTTACCAGCTGAACTACTACACCGAAGACTATAACATCATGTATGGCTTCGGCGGCCTGGAACTGATCAATTACAACTACAACGACGCCGAGTGGACCGCTTTCGTGGCTGAACAGGGCGGCGAACTGAGCTACGAGTAATGCCAAAAAGCAAGCCCGCGGCTTTGGAGCCTTGAAGGCCCCGGCCGCCGGGCCTTATGCCGCGGCATGACCGAAGTTACCCTTGGACGAGGGGACGGGAGGATTTCCTCCCGCCCCTCGAATTTTCCGTATGACGGCTGGGCGAAGGAGTCGATTGGAACATGGGCAAATATGTACTGAAGCGCGTGCTGCTGATGCTGCTCACATTCTTCATCATCACCACGATGGAATTTGTGCTGATCCGCATGCTGCCGCGTGAGCTGCCACAGGACAAGGTGCAGGCAGCTGCCATCGCATCCCGCTGGGAGGCGCTGGGCTACAATCAGCCGCTGCTTGTGCAGTATGGCATTTATCTCAGAAACATCGTGACCAGTTGGGATTTCGGTACGTCCTGGTATATCGAATTTCGCGAGCCGGCCTGGAACGTGCTGACCAAGCGGCTGCTCCCAACGATCCTGGTGAATCTGTATTCGCTCGTGTTCTCGATCCCGCTGGGGATCGGGCTTGGCATATACGCCGCCATCCGGAAAAACAAATGGCAGGACCAGGTCATTTCCGTCATGGTCATGCTGTTTGTTTCCATTCCGTCGTACGTGTACGCTTTCCTGGTGCAATATTTCTTCTATTTCAAATGGGGCCTGCTGCCGCTGCAGGTCTATTCGCTCGCGGACGCAGGCAATTCCTGGGTCAGCAGCAAAATGTTCGTATCCATGATCGCGCCGGTATTGGCCCTGTCCTTTGGCGAAATCGCCGGGCTGTGCCGTTTTACCCGCGCGGAGCTGACGGAGACGCTGACCTCCGATTACATGCTCCTGGCCCGCACCAAGGGCCTCACCAAAGCCCAGGCGACCGTGCGCCACGCGCTCAAAAACGCCATGGTGCCCATCCTGCCCATGCTGATTTCCAGCTTCATCGGGATCCTGGGCGGCTCCTTCATCATCGAGCAGATTTTCTCCATCCCCGGCGTCGGGCAATTGTATCTGCGCTCCATTAACCTCTTTGACTACGATGTGTTCATGATGGATGGCGTGTTCTATACGTTCATCAACCTGCTGGCAGGCATCATGGTGGACATCAGCTACGGATTCATTGATCCGCGGATCAGAATGGGGGAGAGATAATATGGCGAAAGAAGTGTTTGATTCCATGAATCTCTCCAGGGAAAGCTTCACCTTCGTGCATGAGGGCGAGCGTATTACCGATAAAATTTTTGAAGATAAGCCGGTCAGCTACATGAAGGACGCCTGGCGTCGGTTCTGCAAGAACAAGGCCAGCGTCGCGGCTGCCGTCATCATTATATGCATCGTGCTCTATGCCTTCGTCGTTCCTATGGTCAGCCCTCTGAACAGCCGCTTCATGGACAGCTATTATTCCAAGAAGGCCCCCCGGAGCGAGCTGCTCCGCCCCATCGGCATCCTGGACGGCGGCGTGGACCGCGCGTTCAGCGAAAAGGGCCTGGTGCGCGCCGTGGGCATCGGCGTGGGCGCCGTGGACTGGGAGGGCAAGGGCACGGTCTCCGTTGCCGAATCCCTCGATTCCAAGTATCAGCCCATGATGAGCATCAGCGATCCGGTGGAAAAGCTGAACGCCAAAAAAGAAGTGACCCGCTCGTACACCGGCCATATCGACGTGTATCTGGAAGTCGGGTTCATGTACCAGTCCGTTTCCCAGAAGGAATATGAGCGCATCCGGGCGTTTGAACAGGAAAGCGGCCTGCACGTGCTCTACCCCCTGGTGGAGGACAACCAGTGGAACGTGGACGCCACCGACGCCAACAACTGGTTCAAGACCAAGAAAAACACCCCCGTCCGCATCAATGAAAACGGCAAGGCCGTGGCCATGGATTACGGCCCGGATCTGGTGCTGGAGGACAACTATAAGCGCGACGCCGAAGGCAACCCCATCTACTACGAGTTTACCGGCGGCGGCAACCTGGAAACCGCGCAGTACAAGGTGCGCGTGCTGTATTACAACTATTACGTATACAAAAACGGCTTTGAGCCGTACTACCTCTTCGGAACGGACAGCCAGGGCTATGACCTGGCGCTGCGCCTGGCCGGCGGTATCAAGCTGAGCCTGCTGGTCGCCGTGTGCGTATCGATCATCAACTTCACCATCGGCGCGCTCTACGGCGCGGTGGAAGGCTATTACGGCAGCTGGGTGGATATGCTCATGGATCGCATCAGCGAGGTATTGGGCGGCATGCCGTTCATTGTGGTGGCAACGCTGTTCCAGATCCACTTTGCCAACCAGGTCGGCCCGGTGGTGAGCCTTTTGTTCGCCTTCGTTCTGACCGGCTGGCTTGGCACGGCGTACCGCGTGCGTACCCAGTTCTACCGCTTCAAGAACCAGGAATACGTGCTGGCCGCCCGCACCCTGGGCGCCCGCGATCGGCGCATCATCTGGCGCCATATTTTCCCCAACTCCCTCGGCACCATCATCACCTCCAGCGCCCTGGTCATCCCGGGCGTGATCTCCAGCGAGAGCATGCTGTCCTTCCTGGGCATCATCAAGCTGGGCAGCGCCGGCGTCACCTCCCTGGGCACTTTGCTTGCCGATTCCTCCTCGATCTGGACCAATTATCCCCATCTGATGATCTGCCCGGCCATCGTGCTTTCGCTGCTGATGATCTGCTTCAACTTGTTCGGCAACGGGCTTCGGGACGCGTTCAACCCGTCGCTCCGCGGTGTGGAGGATTAAAAGATGGATACGATATTGGAAGTTAAACATTTGAAAGTCGCATTCCGCACCACGGGCGGCACGCTCAAAGCTGTCCGGGATATTTCCTTTGACCTGAAAAAAGGCAAAACGCTGGCCATCGTGGGCGAATCCGGCAGCGGCAAATCCGTTACCTCCCGCGCCATCATGGGCATCCTGGCGGGCAACGCCATCGTGGAGGGCGGCGAGATCTTCTTCGACGGCAAGGATCTGATGCACATTTCCGAAAACGAAATGCAGAAGATCCGCGGCGACAAGATCTCCATGATCTTCCAGGATCCCCTTTCCTCCCTGAACCCCATCGTCCAGATCGGCCCCCAGATCACGGAAGCCACGCTGCTCAAAAACCGCACCAGCCGCCACGAAGCCAAGCGGGAATTCAACAGCATGCTTTCCGAGCTGAAATCCAACATGAAGGCGGCCGCCCCGGCGGAGGATCAGGCGAAGATCGACCAGGCGGTGGACGAATTGAACCGCTTTATCAGCGAAGCCACCAGGATGGAAAGCAAATTCAACGCGTCCATGGAAAACGTCCAGGCCGCCGCGATCGCCATCGACGATATCAAGTACCGGGTCGGCAAAGCCCCGGTGGACCTCAAATCCTCGCTGCACAAGGTAACGGAAAAATTAAAGCGGGTCAACGATCCCTTCGCCATCGGCAAGAACCAGACGGCGCTGGACGAATGCCGCCAGACGCTTGACAGGCTCGCGCAGACCGGGGAAAAGCTGGGCGAGGGCAAGGACGTGGCCCTGCCGGAAAAAACCGAGGCCGCCCTGGACAGCGCGAGCGCCCTGCTGCGCGGCATCCTCAATGAAGAGCGGCCCGATTTCGTCGCCATCAGCTATTATTTGCAGCATCATCCCCATGAACAGCTTTCCCAGCTTCCCGTGCAGCAGCTGAACGCGGAAACGGAGCAGGCCCTGGACGCCGGGTTTATGCAGTCCTTCTACGAAAAGATGGAAAAGGGCGTTGCCTATTCCGAGAACAAAGCGCTGGAAAACAAGCGAAAGATCCTGCCCAAGCTGAAGGCCGAAATGGAATACTACCGGGGCGAATTCACCCACCGGGACGCCCTGCGCCGCAGCAGGGAGCTTTCCAAAGACGTCAAGGGCTGCATCGACCGCCTGGAAGTGAATAAGGATAACGCCGCCTATGCCTTTGACAGCAGCATGACCGGCGCGATCAACCGCTTCTTTTATGTGAAGGCCCATAACCCCAAGGAGGAAGCCCGCTTTGCCCGCCAGTCCGCGCGGCGCAGCAGGCTGATCGCCCGCGGCAAGAACGTTACCTGGAAGGTCGTGCCCAAGAACGTGTACGATCTGGAGGACCTGCGCGGCAACATTACCAACATCGTCAGCCGCCTGGACGAGCACTTTACCGAAAGCGTGAACAGCGAAAGCCGGGCCGATCTGCACGCCCGGTGCCTGAACATCATGGATTACCTGAAAAAGCGGGCCTCCCAGATGGTGGCGCGCGTCACCAAGACCATGGCCCGCGAGCGCGCGCTGCAATTGATGGAAGAGGTCGGCATCAACAACCCGCGCGAGCGCTTCAACCAGTATCCCTTTGAATTCTCCGGCGGCATGCGGCAGCGCATCGTCATCGCCATCGCCCTGGCGGCGGACCCGGATATCCTGATCTGCGACGAGCCCACCACCGCCCTGGACGTGACCATCCAGGCGCAGATCCTGGAGCTTATCAACAAGCTCAAGGCGGAGCGCAACCTATCCATTATCTTTATCACGCACGATTTGGGCGTCGTCGCCAACATGGCGGACGATATCGCCGTCATGTACGCCGGCAAGATCGTGGAATATGGCACGGCGGAAGAAGTGTTCTACGCGCCCGCGCACCCCTACACCTGGGCCCTGCTGGCCTCCATGCCCGATCTGGAAACCAAGGAAAAGCTCGAAGCCATCCCCGGCACGCCGCCCAACATGATCTATCCGCCCAAGGGCGACGCCTTTGCCGACCGCAACCGCTACGCCATGCAGATCGATTTCGAGCAGCAGCCCCCCGAATTCCCCGTCAGCGATACGCACTGGGCCGCCACGTGGCTTTTGCACCCCTACGCGCCCAAGAGCGAGCCGCCCAAGGCCGTCACCGAGCGTATCGCCAAAATGAAAGCAAGACTGGAGGAGCAAGCTCATGCCTAATCAGAATGAAGAAGTGCTGCTAAGGGTTGAGCATCTTTGCCAGTACTTTAAGAGCACCAAAGCCGTGGACGATATCAGCTTCGATATCAAGAAGGGCGAGGTCTTCGGCCTGGTGGGCGAAAGCGGCTGCGGCAAAACCACCACGGGCCGCTCCATCATCAAGCTCTACGATATCACCTCCGGCAACATCTATTTCAAGGGCAAGCGCATCGCCGCCGGCACCCTGTCCTATAAGGAGGCCATCAAGAAAGCGCGCGAGGAAATGAAATCGGCTTCGCCGGACCGCCAGGCCGAGCTCAAAGGGCTGATCGACGAGCAGCGCCAATTGATGAAGGAAGCCAAGCACGATCACAAGCACTGCGATCAAATGTACGCGGATGAGATCGCCAAGGAAGTCGCGGCCAAATATGAACCGCTGCTTGCCGCCGCCCCGGATGCGGAAAAGCCGGAGCTGAAAAAGCGCTACCTGGACGAAATGCGCGTGGCGAAAAAACAGCGCTTCATCACCCAGATCCAAATGATCTTCCAGGATCCCATCGCCTCCCTGGACCCCCGCAAAACCGTGTATGAAACCATTGCGGAGGGCCTGGTGATCCGCGGCGAAAAAGACAAAAAGGTGATCGACGATAAGGTGTATTCCGTGCTGGAGACCGTGGGCCTGGTGCGCGAGCACGCGAGCCGCTATCCGCACGAGTTTTCCGGCGGCCAGCGCCAGCGCATCGGCGTGGCGCGCGCGGTGGTCATGAACCCTGAAATGATCATCGCGGACGAGCCCGTGTCCGCCCTGGACGTGTCCATTCAGGCCCAGGTCATTAACCTGCTCAACGACCTAAGGCATCAATTGGGCCTGACCATCCTGTTCATCGCGCATGACCTTTCCGTGGTCAAGTATTTCTCCGACCGCATCGGCGTGATGTATTACGGAAAAATGGTGGAATTGGCGACGTCGGACGAATTGTTCGCGCATCCTTTGCACCCCTACACCCAGTCGCTGCTCTCCGCCATTCCGCTGCCTGATCCGCTCTATGAACGGCAGCGCGTGCGCATCAAGTACGATCCCCTGTCCGCCCATGATTATTCCGAGGAAAAGCCCACGCTGCGGGAGATCGCGCCCGGCCATTTCGTCAGCTGCAACACCCGGGAATATGAAGCCTATCTGGCCCAAATGAAAGCAAAGCCATGAAAGAGGGCAAACCAAATCCGTTTTTGCGTTTCCTGATCGCGTTTTTTTCCGGCGCGGCGGCCGGCGTGCTGATCGCCCTGCTCCGCGGCCTTGGCGGCGGCAAAACGGCGCAGCAAAACGCGGCGCTGCTCAGCGACGGTTTTTTCGTGGCGGGCGTGATGCTCGCGGGCGTTGGCGCGCTGCTTCTCATCTCCGGCAAGACGGATTTTTTTGACATGTTCGCCTACGGCTTCAAGAGCCTGGCCGTTCTGTTTACCCCCTTCAAGAATCCTGGAAAGCATCCGCGGTTTTACGAATACAAAAAGCAGCGTCAGGAAAAACGCAAGGCCCCGCCGCCCTTCCTGCTCTTCGCCGGGCTTGCGCTGATCCTGGCCGCTGCTTTATTGCTGCCGTTCTGCGGGCTGTAAGCGAGGGGGAAAGCATGTACGTTTCTTCGTTTTTTTTCCCCACGGAGGATGAGGAATGGGCAAGGCGGCTTTCGCTCAAGGAGACGTGCTACCAGAGCATGTACCCGTATTTTGTGCTTTCCAAGGCGGGCCTGACGGAGATCATCTTCCGGCCCGTCACCATTCTTTACGGCGGCAACGGCAGCGGAAAGAGCACGGCGCTCAACGTGATCGCCGAAAAGCTGCGCCTCAGGCGCTCCAGCGCCTATAACCGCTCCAGCTTCTTTGAAGAATATGTGGATCGGTGTGAGGCGAATCTGGAGGAGGCCGTTCCCCCGGAAAGCCGCATCATCACCAGCGACGACGTGTTCGATATGATGCTGAACATCCGCAGCGTGAACGAAGGCATCGACCGCAGGCGCGAGGAAATCATCGAAGAATACTATCAGCTTCGGGGGGAAAAATTCACCCTGCGCTCCATGGCGGATTATGAACGCCTGCACCGCGTCAACCAGGCCCGGAGCAAAACCAAGAGCCGCTTCGCGGACCAGGAAACGGGCCGGAATATCCGCGAGCGGTCCAACGGCGAAAGCGCCATGATGTATTTTCGGCAGCAGATCGAAAACGATACCCTGTGCCTGCTGGATGAACCGGAAAACAGCCTGAGCCCGGAAAACACGCTGCTCCTGGCGGATTTCCTCCGGGAAGGCGTGCGCTACTGCGGGTGCCAATTGGTCATCAGCACGCATTCGCCCTTCCTGCTCGCCCTGCCCGGCGCCAAGATCATCGACCTGGACCATGGCGCCCGCATCGTGAACAGCTGGACGCAATTGAGCAACCCGCGCACATATTACGAATTCTTCAAACAGCACGCGAATGAATTCGAGTACGGCGCGGGCGACGAAAGCGATTGATCTGAGGGGGGAGGCTCACGAGCCTCCCTCTGTTTTGTTTATTCGATGAATCCCATCACGTCCACGATCCGCTGGCCCGCGCCGTAGATCAGCTTCAGGGTCTTTTTGCCCTGCAAACGACGGAATAGCGCGGAGGACGGGCCGCCGTCCAGATCGTAGATCCACTGCGGAGAAAACTCGCCCATCAGGAATTCGTTGGCTTCGATCAGCGTCAGGCCGTGGGAGGAGGTAGCGGTGAGGATCAGGTAGGCATTCTCTTCGCTCAATTTGCAGATGATGGTGCGGATGGCGCGGCGGTTGGCAAAGGCCCAGTCATGGTCCAGCAGGTCCACGCCGTTCTCCGCCATGGGGCAGCCCTCGTAGAACGACCAGGTCTGCAATGGTTCATGGCGCAGCACCTCTTCGTTGTCCTCGCCGTGGTACATGTGCAGGCCGTCCGCTTCGAGGGTCAGGCCGTAAAACGGGACGCCCTCTAAGTTTCGGTATATTTCTCCGTCCACCACCGTGAGCGAGCCCAGGGGCGTGTAATAATAATCCGCGCTCGTGCCGGGGTATTCGTCCGGGATCTCGGGATAGGTGGGGCTCACATAGCCGCTGCCGTTGACGACGATCGCCGCGCCCTTGATCTTGTCCGCAAGCTCCTGCGCGCCGGCCAGGGACTTATGCCAGGGCGAAATGGCTTTTTTGATCTGCCGCGCCGGATCGGCGATCCAGAGCCTGGTAAGATAGCAGACGGTCCCGTTCACCTTGCAGCTCGTCAGCGTATAGGTCAATGTCTCGCTTTCATAGCGGGCCATTTCTTTTTGGCCGGTATAGGTATATTCTGCCGCCTGCTCGGCAAGGCCCGCGATGGGCAAAAGGCATAAAAGCAGCAGCGCGCTCAGCGCCCGGATGAAGCTCCGCGTCATCATTGTCCCTCCCGTCGATTCTTTCTGTGTAATTGATACTAAAGCCCATCTAAAAGCTTGAATCTTCGGGCGTGTTTTCCGCCCTGGCGTCGCTTCACTCCGGTCAACGTAGCGCTGCTACGTCTCCCTTCGTTCAGCTTAGCCAGGACGAAAAACCCATCCCGAATCTTTCAATCTTTTAGAAGGTCTTTAGTATGATTCGCAAGGCAGGCGGTTTTTCCTTCCTGCGGACGGGATTTTCCGTAAATTTCCCGGACGGGTGTCTTCCTGCCGCGCGGAGGGCAGGAACGGGCGGATATGTCCTAAATGGTTACCATTCATCCAAAAACAAACATTGTATTCAATGGTTTCCTGTGATATGATAAGTTTTGTGTGGGATTATTTTCCTACGCTTGATATGAAGTGCGCAGCGTGCGCGAAAGGAAGAGTCAGGATGAAAAAGGTTATTTGCAAAGTGGAATACGATACCGAAGCCGCCGAACTGATCCAGAAGAAAACCTTCGGCTACTACGGCGATCCCGCTGGCTATGAAGAGTGCCTGTTCAAGACCCAGGACGGCAAGCTGTTCCTGTATGGCGCGGGCGGCTCTGAATCCCCCTATGCGGAAGAAACCATCAAGCGTATTTCCGCCGCCAAGGCCGAAGAATGGCAGAAGGCGTAAGCTTTCCCCAGAACGCGTCGGCAGCAGCATCCCGTTGGCAAGACCGCTTCGGTCCCGCCGGCGGGATGTTCATTTTTTTGGGAAACGGAAGCGGACGCCTCCTCCCTGGTAAAAATTTTTCCGTTTCATCCAAATTGGCAGGAATTTAACATTTTCCGTCGAATACCTGCATCAGAAACAAAAGAGATGAAAAAAGAAAACCGGAGGGCTCCGGCGATATAACGAGAGAGGAGTTGTTCCTATGAAGACCACCATCACTGCCAAGAACATGGTTGTGACCCCTGGCATTTCCAACCGGATCATGAAAAAGACCTCCACCATGGAGCGGTATTTGAAGCCGGACACGGAAATGATCGTCCGCCTGCGCAGGGAGCGGGACGAACGCATCTGCGAAATCACCGTTCCCATGAACGGGGTTACGATGCGCGCGGAATCCTCCAGCCGGGATAACCTGTTCATGGCCATCGACAGCGCCCTGGCCAAGCTGGAGCGCCAGATCCTGCGCCACCGCACGAAGCTCGAAAAACGGCTGCGTGAAGGCGCATACAAGGAGGAAACCCCCGAATATATCGAAGACATTTCCGCTTATGGCACCGGCGAACGCCAGATCGTGCGCACCAAGGAATTCCCCGTGCGCCCCATGGCCGTGGAGGACGCGATTTTGCAGATGGAACTGCTGGGCCATAGCTTCTTCGTCTTCGTCAATATCGAAACCGAACGCACCAACGTGCTGTACCTGCGCAAGGACGGCAATTTGGGCTTAATGGTGCCGGAAGCCTGATGTTTTTATCGCGTATGCAGCGGGGGCAGGATCCGTTTCCTGCCCCCGTTTTTTATAGGCCGTATTTATTCCGTTGGGCACCCCTGATACTTTTTTACCAGGGCGGCCGTCAGCGCCCAGAATGCTTCGTCGTTCCCGATGGCGTAATTCTTCATGCCGCCGATTTCCAGCCAATGTGCGTCAAAGCAGACGTTGAAATGGCTTCCGTCGGAGAGGAAGAACACGATCTGCGGATACCAATCCGTGATAAAGGTGCCGACCTCTTCCAGGAGCGTGATTTGGCTGAGCGCTTCCCACAGCAGGGCGATTTCCGTTTCATCCTCCGTGGTGAATTCGCTGATCGAAAAGCCGTAGCCGTCGGTGTAGAAAACGCGGTCGATCGTAACGCCCCGGTCAAGCAGCGCCTGCGTTTCATCAAGCTTCGTCAAAGACGGGAACGTTTCCTCCGCGCCGGCGATCGACATGCACAGCATGAGCACGGCGGCAATGGAAAGCAGTTTTTTCATAAGACCCGGACCCCCTTCGTAAAAATCATTCTTCGTTCTGCCTGATTAGACGAAGGGCGGAGGAAAAAGTTCCATGGGGAGGAAAACTTATTTGCCGCGCCTGCCGTGGCCGTTGTTTGCGCCCCCGAAACCGTTGGGGGTCGCGCCGGTGGCTGTGTCCCAGCCGCCGCGGCCGCCGCCCATCATCTGGTTGGGGATGTAGGAAATCTGCTGGCCGTTGGCGATGATGGTGCCGCCGTTGTACTGCGCGCTGCCGTCATAGTCAAAGGTGCTGTTGCCGTTGACGCGGATGGTGCCGCCGTTGACGATGATGCTGCCGTTGGAATCGACGCCGTCGGTATCGCCGCTGCTCATGTTCACGGTGATGTCGCCGCCGTTGATCTCCACGGTGGGCGTGTAGGCGCTGGACTTGCGGGCGGCGTTGATGCCGTCGTCGTTGCTTTGGATATTGATGGTGCCGCCGTTGATCTGCACATAGGTGCCTTCGATGCCTTCCTTGGCCTGGATGGTGAAGGAGCCGCCGTCGATCTGGACGACGCTGTTGGCGTGGATGCCGTCGTCGCCCGCCTGAATGTCGAAGACGCCGCCGCCGATATAGATATAGCCCAGGGTATCGTCTTCGCTGTTTTCGGCGTGCAGGCCGTCCGTGCCCGCGGTCAGGGTAAAGGCGCCATCCGCGATCCGGATGGAATCGTTCGCTTCAACGGCTTTGGATTTTGCGTTTATCACATAGGTCCCGCCGGTGATTTTGAGGTCGTCCTTGCACACGATGCCGTTATCCGAGGAGGAAATGGTCAGCGCCGCGCTGCCGTTCAGGGTCATATCCGATTTGGAGAAAATGACGCCGTCCAGCTTGACGCTTCCATCCGCCTGGAACGCGCCGGTGACGGAAAGGCTGCTGTCGCCGCTCACCGTCACGAAGACCTTGTCCGCGGACTGCACGTAGATGACGGGGGCGGACGCGTTGGCGACGGTCAGGCCGTCCAGCACGAGCTGCACCTTGGCGTCCTTGTCCGCTTCCACGTACACGGTCACGTCGGAGGCCGTGCCGCTGAGCACATAGACGCCCGCTTCGGCAATGTGAATGTCCTCGCCGTCGGAAACGGTATAGGCGGCCGCTTCGCTCAGGTCCGCCGTCTGCGTTAAGTCTCTGGAGGAAAACAGGTCGTCTCCGGAGTAAACGGGGGTCCCCGTTTGGGCCATGGTACTGGCCGCAAATACCATAAGGAGCGCAAGCGCTAACGCGAGTACGTTGAAGAATCGTTTCATTTCGTAACACCTTCCTTTCTTGGTTACGGCCTTAGCGTAAACCGGGAGGCTTAAAGATACCTTAATGCCTCAAAATCTTTTATTCTTTTTTCTAAAGCCCGCGCAATCGGGGAAAACGCTTGCTTTCAGGCCTGTTTTGTGATATGTTTTTCCTGTTTCTTTTATGCTGTGGAAAGGAGGCGCGGGGAGATGCGGAACAAAGAGCTGGAAATGGCCGGCAGGGTCGCGCTTAAGGTGCGCGAAGCGGGCGGCCGCACGTTTTTCGTGGGCGGCTATGTACGGGACCGGCTGCTGGGCCGGGAAAACAAGGACATTGATATCGAAGTGCACGGCATAACGCCCGACGCCCTTGCCGCCATCCTGGATACCCTGGGCGAACGCACCGAAATGGGCGCAAGCTTTGGCATCATGGGCCTTCGCCACTGCGATTTGGACATTGCCATGCCGCGCAAGGAAAAGGCGACGGGCCGCGGGCACAAGGATTTCGATGTGAGCGTCGATCCCTTCATCGGCCCGCGCGGCGCCGCCATCCGCAGGGATTTTACCATCAACGCGCTCATGCAGGACGTTTTGACCGGCGAGATCCTGGACTTTTTCGGCGGGCGGGAGGATCTGAAGCAAGGGCTGATCCGCCACGTAAACGATGAAACCTTCCAGGAAGACCCGCTGCGCGTGCTGCGCGGCGCGCAGTTTGCCGCGCGCTTCGGCTTCCGCATCGCGCCGGACACGGTTTCCCTTTCCAAATCGATGCATTTGGACGCGCTGTCTAACGAGCGCATCATGGGCGAAACGGAAAAAGCGCTGCTCAAAGCCCCCGCGCCTTCCGTGTTTTTCGAGGAACTCAGGAAAATGGAGCAGCTTTCCTTCTGGTATCCGGAGGTGGAAGCGCTGATCGGCGTGCCCCAGGAACCGGAATACCACCCGGAGGGCGACGCGTGGGCGCACACCATGCAGGTCGTGGACGAAGCCGCGCTGCTCAAAGACCGTACCGCGCATCCCCTCTGGTTCATGCTCACCGCCCTGTGCCATGACCTGGGCAAAGCGCAGGCGACCGAGATCCTGCGCGGCCATATCCACGCCTATGGCCATGACACCCTTTCGCTGCCCCCGGCCCAAAAGCTGATAAGACGCCTGACCGCGGAAGTGGAGCTGCTCAAATACGTGCTGAACCTGACAAAGCTGCACATGGAGCCGGACCTCAAAATCAGGATGGGCAGCGGCAGGAAGGCCTTCATGCACATGTACGACCAGGCCGTTGCCCCGGAGGACCTTTTGCTCCTCTCCAAGGCCGATCACCTGGGCAAGAAAGCGCCGGGCGATCCTCAGGCCAGGGAAAAGCTGCTCAAAAGCTGGGAGGGAAAGGAAAAGCGGCTGTACGAAATGCTGCGCCTGTACCAGGAATACATGTCCCGCCCCGGCGTTCGCGGGCAGGATCTGCTGGACGCGGGCTTGAAACCCGGGCCCCAGTTTTCCCTGGGCCTTTCCTACGCGCATAAGCTGCGCCTGGCGGGCGTCGAAAGGGAAAGCGCCCTGCGGCAGACGCTGACCTATCTGAACCGGATGAACAAAAAAAAGAGGTGAAGCACCTTGCTCGATATCACTTTATTGGGCACGGCGGCCCTTTTTCCCCTGCCGGAGAGGGCCCTGACCGCAGCCGCGCTCGAATGCGCCGGCCGCGTCCTGCTGTTTGACTGCGGCGAGGGCACGCAGGCTGCCGCGCGCGGGGCGCATGTGAGCCTGATGAAAGCCGACGTGATCGCCCTCACGCATTACCATGGCGACCATATTTTCGGCCTGCCGGGCCTCATGCAGACGATGACCTGCATGGGCCGCACCGACCCGCTGTACCTGTGCGGGCCGCAGGGACTGGAGCAGGCCATGGGCCCGATCCTGCAGCTGGCGGGGTGGCAAAGCTATGATGTCCGGCTGCTGACGCTGCCCAAGGAGGGCGTCCGCCTTGCGGAGCTCATGCCCCTTTGGCCCGTGGAGGCCAGGCTTTCCGCCTTTCCCACCGAGCACCGGGTGCCGAGCCAGGGCTATTGCTTTTCGCTTGGACGCGCGGGGAAATTCCTGCCCGAGAAAGCGCGGGCCCTCGGCGTGCCCATGCAGCAGTGGGCGTTTTTGCAGAAAGGGCAAACGGTGGAGGTCAACGGGCAGGCCGTTGCGCCGTCTCAGGTGCTCGGGCCGGAACGCAAGGGCCTGAAGGTCGTCTTTTCCGGGGATACGATGGCCTGCGATTCGCTGACGGACGCCGCGTTCCGCGCCGATCTTCTGATTTGCGAAGCAACGTACGGCGAAAACGAACAGGCGGCCCTGGCCATCGACCATGGGCACATGAATTTTGCCCAGGCCGCCAGAACCGCCGCGGACGCCGAAGCGCAGGAGCTGTGGCTTTGCCACTATTCCCAGATGATCGAGGACCCGGAAGCGTATCTGCCTCTGGCCCGGCAAATCTTCCCGAACGCCCAATGCGGCCGGGACGGGATGCGCGTGACGCTCCGATTTGAATAATAGTATTGTTATTTTATCAATGGGAAAAAATAGATTTCTCTGAAAGGGGCGTGGGGGAAACGTCTCTTCGGAGTCTCTTCGCACGGCCCGCGCTTCTGATCCCATCATACTGGGAGGTCAGCGCGGCAGGCGTCTAAAGCCGCCTGCCTGAAAGAGCGGTTTCCCCTACTTTTTCTTCCGTTTTTTACTTCGTCCCGCTATAGGAGCCTGCGGTATCGGCGAAGACGGCGACGCCGCCGGTTTTGCGGCGGGAGGTGGCGGCGCGTTTCATGAGCTCGTTATAATAGAGGTCTTCGTCGAAGGGCAATTCCACCTGCTTGCCCAGGAAGGCGGACAAGTGCATCGCGTTGGAGAGCATGAGGCCATTGATGCCTTCTTCGCCGCCCGCGACCAGGGGTTCGCCGCGCAGGATGGCCCCGGCCCAGGCCTTCAACACGCCCTGATGCTGCGGGTTCAATCCGTCCATTTCCACCTCCACCGCATGGGAGGGCACCACGCCGAAGGAGGCGGTATTGGTCTTGGTCCAATCCTGCTCCAGCTGCTCCAATTCGATCAGGAGCAGCTTTTCATTTTCGGCGATGATCTGCGCGCCGTCCATCTGCACCTCAAAGCGGTTGGAGCCGTGCGGATCGCCGGTGGAGGTGATGAAAACGCCGGTATGCCCGTCCTCATATTCCATGAGGGTGGTCACATCGTCCTCCACCTCGATATCGTGCCACTGGCCATAGCGCATGAAGGACTGCACCTTCTTGGGCATGCCCAGGATCCACTGCCACAGGTCGAGCTGATGCGGGCACTGGTTGAGCAGCACGCCCCCGCCCTCGCCGGACCAGGTGGCGCGCCAATCGCCGCTGTCATAATAGAACTGGCTGCGGTACCAATTGGTGATGAGCCAATTGGCGCGGCGCACGCGGCCGTATTTGCCGCTCTGCACCAGCTCGCGCATTTTGCGGTAGAGGCAGTTGGTGCGCTGGTTGAACATCATGCCGAAGACGACCTCGGGGTGCTTTTTCGCCTCCTCGTTCATTTCGCGCACCTGCTTGGTGTACACGCCCGCGGGCTTTTCGCACATCACGTGGATGCCGCGCTTCATGCATTCGACGACATATTTGGGATGGTCGTAATGCGGGATGGAAACGATGCAGGCGTCGATCAGGCCGCTGTCCAGCATTTGGACGGCGTCCTCAAAGCAGGCGACGGACGCGGGCAATTCCTGCCGGGCCCAGGTCAGGCGGGCGGGATTGATATCCGCGACGGCGGTCAAATGGATTTCCGGGCACCAGTCCTTTTCCTTGGTGAGATGCCTGGCGTAGCCGGACCCCTGATTGCCGATGCCGATGATCCCCAGACGAATGATATCAGTCATGATGAATGATCTCCTTTGTTTCTGGTTTTATAATTGTTCTGTCGTTCTGTTGATAGATGCGTGAAGTGAGAAGCGGTATTGCAAAAACGCTATCTCTCTTGCGCGAAGCGCATATCGAGGAGAAGTCCTATCGAATCCGAAGGATATATCGACAAGGTTATGCGCCTTGCGGCGCTCGATATACCCTTCGGGTCCGATATGCGCTTCGCGCAGGGAGAGCTTGTGCATGTTTTATGCCTAATTCATCGTGCCTTTTTTAGCATCAACGAAACACATACGCTGGTTTTATTGGAATCCCCAGGAGCGCAGGAATTGATACGAGCGGCGCAGGCAATCGACGGGGTCCTCCCCGTTGCAGTCGTCCTGCTCGACGAGCATATACTTCGTGCCGCCGGCCTCGGCCTTTTCAAACACGCGGGCAAAATTGATGTTGCCTTCGCCCACCACGGCCATTTTGCGGCCGTAGGAAAAATCCTTCAGATGGATGCAGGGGACGCGTCCGCTGAGCTTCTCCAGCCATTGGGCCGGGTCTGCGCCGCCGGCCTGCACCCAGAAGGTGTCCACGGTGAAGCCCATTTCGTCCGCGGGCACGGCCTCCATCAGCTTTTCCATGATGAGCTTCCCGCCGATCTTTTTGAATTCCTGATCGTGGTTATGGTACATGAACAGCTTGCCCGCCTGCGCGATCTTCTTCGCGATGGGCGGGAAAGTCTCCATCCACTGTTCCCAGCTCATGTTCTTTTCCGGATCGAACGCCCACCAGCCCAGGCCGATATAATCACAGCCGAAAATGCTGTGCTCCGCGATCACCTGATCGAGCGCCCCGGTCAAAAGCGGCACGGGGATATGCGTGAGCACGCACTTTAGGCCGTTCTTGTCCAGGTTTTCCTTCAGCCATTCGGCGGGATAGGGGCAGGTGCCGGAAATCTGCACGTTGCGATAGCCGATATCGGCGACCCTTTTCAGGGTTTCCGCGAAATCATTCAGGTTCTGGCAGGTTTGCCGGACGGTGTAAAACTGAGCGCCAATTTCCAAATCGATCTCTCCTTCGTCATTACCACAGGATGTTTTCGGCGTCGTCCGCGGAGGCAAACGGCCCGGGCAGGGCGTTTAGGCCGCGGTGATTGCCAAAGTAGTCGCGGTCAAAGGTGATGGCGGAGCCGTCGGGGTTTTCAAAGCGCTGCTCCGGCTCGAAGGCGCAGCCCAAGATATCGCTGGTGACGATGCCGGCGGCAAAGTCCCCGAGCAGGCCGTACACGTTGGTTTTCAGGGCGGGCCGCCCGTCCTTTTCGATCAGCTCCGCCTTCGCCCGGTTCTTTTCATCGATCAGGTGCTTCTTTTCATGCTTGCAGACGGTGGCGCCGTTGAAGTACGCGTTGCCCTCCACCCACACGGGCAAATGGCCGAAGTGATACTGCGCAAGATACCCCATGTCCGGCTCCTGCCCCATCATGAAGTGGGAGATCCATTCCTCGTAGGTGGGGAATATATCGAAAGGCGCGGTGCCCACTATCTGATAATCGCTGTCAGTGGGCTTTTTCTCGGGATCGTCGATGGGATACTGCTGGATGAAAATATTATTGTAGATGCGGTCGTCGCCGTGCAGGATGGTCATGAACCCTGCGACCTCCGTGCGGTGGCGGATGTGGTAGGGGGTGTAGCGCGGCTCGCGCTGGCCGTTCACGACGCTGTCCACGCCCGAATTGATGAGGGAGAACGCGCCCAGCATCAGGTTATGCACGCAGGCGATGCCTTCGCTGGGGATGGTGACGGACACGGGCGAAAGGAGCAGGTTGTTGTCGATCAGCGTGGGGCCGTGGCCGACCTCGATGAACACGTCGCAGGAGAACATCGCGCCCCGCGCGTGCTGCGCGCCCTTGGGGGGCCAGTTATCGTGCATCAGGTTCTGGGTGATGCGCGCGCCCTGGGCCTGCCAGTCGCACCAGACGCCCATGATGCAGTTGTGGATGTGGTTGCGCCGGATGGTCACGTCGATGGCAGCGTGCAGCTTGATGCCGGCGGTTTCCGCGCCGCCCAGCTGCTGGGAATTGCAGATGTGGTGGATATGGCAATCCTCGATCGTGGAGAACACGCCGCCCATGCGGCCCACGATGCCGGTCTGCTCGCAGTGATGCACTTCGCAGCGGCGGATGATATGGCCGCCCACCTTTTCCTTCAGCCATCCGTGGTACTGCCCGCGGCATACGGCGTCGCGCTCCATCTGGGTGGGGGATTTGACGTGCTTGGTGTAAAAATACATGTCGTTTTCCGGATCGCGGTACTTGCCCAGGGAAATGCCGCAGCATTTGCTGTTGCTGATCTCGCAGTCCTCGATGATCCAGCCGCGGCTCCAGTGCGGGCCGATCATGCCGTCCTGGTACGCGGCGGGCGGGGCCCAGGTGGTGGCCGCTTTGGTGATGAGGAAGCCGCTGACGGTAATATAGCCGACGCCCGTCTTGTCCGGCATAAAGCAGTTGCGGCGCACGTTGATTTCGATGTGCTGCGTGTTGGGGTCCAGGCCCTGGAAGTTGGCGTACAAAACGGTCACGCCTTTTTCCTGCTCGGTGTACCACTTATAGCGGGATTCCTCCGGCTGCCAGGAGCAGGGGTCGATTTCGCCGTTCAGGCATTCCTCCAGGGTGACGGCTTCGTACATCATCCGGTCGTTCAGATACACCGCGCCGGTATGGCGCACGGTGGGGGCAAAATACCAATCGCCGCATACAAAAGTGGTGTAGGGGTTATACGCGCCGAACACGCCGTTATCCACCCGCGCCATCCAGACGTTGCCCTGGAATTTTTTCCAGCCCGTCAATTCCTCCGCGCCGGTGATCACCGCGCCCAGAGGCTTTTCGGAACGGTACACGATGCGCCTGTCCTCGGTGCCGGCGTTCTTCGGGTTCACGTATTCCCGATAAATGCCGGGGGATACGACTACTTCATCGCCGGGAAGGGCGATCTTTGCCGCGTCGTCGATGTGCCGGAAAGGCATTTCCCGGCTTCCGTTGCCATCCCGGGAGGCCTGGGCGTTCACATAGTAAATCATGGGAAAGCGCTCCTTTCAGTTGTGTGGTGCCGTCTGCCGTATTCATGAATTTTCGCATGACCCAGGGTATAAGAAGCCCAAGAAAACCAGCCCCGGGTTCCGGGAAAAACATAGCATAAAATGATGCGGCTGTCAATCGTTCCGGTGGGCGGAAGCGCAAGAAAAAACTCCGCTTTCCCGACGGAAAACGGAGAGGGCTTGTTATCGGCTTCCGACCCCCAGGAGCATCCGGTCGTTATCCAGGGCTTTGCCGCTGGCTTGGCGGAATTTATCGGTCAGATCGTGGATGGTAAGGCGGGATCGTTCCTCGCCCGTCACGTCGTAAATGATACGGCCCTGATCCATCATCAGGGTGCGGTTGCCAAGATCGAGGGCGGATTGCATGTTGTGGGTGATCATGAGGCAGGTGATCCGGTGATCCTCCACGATGCTGCGGGTCAGGGCCAGCACCTTTTCGGCGGTGCCGGGGTCGAGGGCGGCGGTATGCTCGTCGAGCAGGAGCAGCTTGGGCACGTGGTAGGTGGCCATGAGCAGGGTCAGCGCCTGGCGCTGCCCGCCGGAGAGCAGGCCGACCGGCTGCTTCATCCGGTCCTCCAGGCCCATGCCCAGCAGGGACAGCTTCTCCCGGAACGCCTTTTTATCCGCCGCGGAGACCCGGCTGAGCCATCCGCCATTCCCGGCCGCGAGGGCCAAATTCTCCTCGATGCTCATATCCGGCGCCGTGCCGCGCATGGGGTCCTGGAACAGGCGGCCGATCTGTTTGGCGCGTTCGTGCTCGGGCAGCATGGTCACGTTGCGCCCGTCCAGGAAAACGGACCCGGTGTCCGGGTAAAAGCTGCCGCAGATCGCGTTGAAGAGCGTGGATTTGCCCGCGCCGTTCGCGCCGATGATGGAGACAAAATCGCCCTTATGTATGTGCAGCGTCAATTTGTCCAGGGCGAGCTTCGCGTTCACGGTGCCGGGGTTGAAGGTTTTGGAAATATGGTTCAGCTTCAGCATTTGCCCGCGCCTCCTTCCGCCATGCCGCGCCTGGCCTGAAGGCTCTTGACCACGATGGGCAGCTGCTTTCTCAGGTACGGGCCGGAAATGGCCAGCACCACGATCACGGAGGACACAGCCTTGAGCATGAACGCGGGCATATCCACCCGCAGCGCCAGCGCGTACACGAGCCGGAACAGGAACGCGCCCAGCACCGCGCCGACGGCGCGAAGCGGCACGCTGCGGTGACGCCCGAAAAACACGCCGCCGATCAGGAGCGAGGCCAGCGCCACCGTGACCATGCCGCTGCCCATGTTGACCTCATAGTTTTTCTGCTGCTGCGCCATCAGACATCCGGAAAGGGCGGTGAACGCGTTGGATACGCACAGGCCCACGGTGGTGGTGAAGGCGGGATTGATGGAGGAGGAACGCACCATGTCCGCGTTGCTGCCCGTCGCGCGGATGGCAAGGCCCAGCTTCGTGCGCAGGAAGAAGCACAGGAACAATACCACCAGCGCCACCACGACCAGCATCACGATCAGGACGTACTGGCCGGCAAAGGGCGTCTCCTTGAGCAGGCCCTTGGCGAAAACAAAAATGGTGGGGGTCTTGTTCATGGGCAGGGTCGCCTTGTTTCCCGTCAGGGCCATGTTGACCGAATACAGCGCCGTATTCACCACGATGCCGGCCAGCAGGCTCTGCACGCCCATGCGCATTTGCAGCGTGGCCGTCACAAAGCCGGAAATGCTGCCCGCCAGCATGGCCGCGGGGATCGAAAGCCAGGGATGCCCGGACACCGCCACCAGCGCGCCGACCGCCGCGCCCAGGGTAAAGCACCCGTCGGTCGAAAGATCGCACACGTTCAGCATGGAATAGGAAAGGAACAGGGCCAGCACCGTCAGCGCGTTCACCAGGCCCAATTCCAGCGCCGTCTGGCCCAGGGCAAGAAATTTGTCAAGCGTCATGATTGCATTTCTCCGTCCGTGTGATGAATTGATCCCGTATTTTCACCGTCCATCGGCTTTTTCGCCAAGTACAAAACATAGGTATCGCTGAAGACGATGCGGTTGCCCGCCTCCAGGACCGCGTTTTTCAGGCCCTCGAAAAATTGGCTCTTCTCCGGCTCCGGGATCACGATATGGTCGCAGTGCGTGCCGCAGAAGGCCGCGTATTCCTCCGCGGTAAAGACCCGCTGCCCGGGATATTCCCGCTTTTCAAAGCCGGCGTAGCCGTAATTCACCGCGTTGGCATATTGGAACGCGCCGTGCGGATAGGGCGTTTCCGGCTTAAAGTACGCGGCGTATACCTTCTGGATGTTCTGATAGAGCGCTTCGTTCGGCGTGCGGTAATCCCCCCGGGTCAGCAGCATCGCCAGCGTTCCGCCGGGCCTGAGCAGCGAAAAGGTCTTGGAAAAGGCGATTTCCTCGGGGATCCATTGGATGGTCGCCGCGGAATAGATCAGGTCGAACCGCGCGCCGCCGAAATCATGGGTGATAAAATCATCGTTCACGATATGGAAATTGGGGAATCGGCCGTACTTCTCCTTCATCTTTTCAAACAGATGCTCGCCCAATTCGATCGCGTGATAATCGCACCCGGTTTTGAGGATCGGGTCCGTCGCCTGTCCGGTGCCGGGGCCGAGCTCCAGCACGGTTTTATCCTTCCCGATCCCGGCATACGCGATCAGATCCGCAAACAGCGCTTCGCTGTAGCGCGGCCTGTATCTGTCGAACTGCTCGGGGATCGTATCGAACACCTTCCTGAATTCCACCGGCGCATCCTCCTCTCGTTCGATCGCGCGCATGTAGTTTTTTTCCTCCGCGCTTTTTGATAAACGTGCCAAAAGCCTTCCCTCAAAAGGGAAGGCAGCCCGCGCGGAGGCCGGCAGGGAAGGAGGGGGCCCTGCGGCCTCGCGCGAACGGAATACAGCGCCTCGAACGAGATTCGCTTACAGGTCGTCAAAGCTTTCCGCCGTGGTGATGGGCTGCACGGTGGTACACAGGGGGGCGAAGGCTTCCGCGATGGCGTCGTAGTCAAAGCCGATGGCTGCGCAGGTTTCGGTATTCACGGTGGCGGTGCCGTTGTCAAAGGTCATGACGGGGGTGGAAGCGATGTCCGCCTTGTCCAGCAGGATCAGGGCGATCATGTTGGCCGTTTCCTTGCCCAGGTTCGCGTAGTCCACGCCGTAGCCCAGGAACGCGCCGTTCAAGGCGAAGGAGTCCGCGCCGGTATAATGGGGGATCTTTGCTTCGGCAAACTTTTCATAGATCGAAAGCTCGGCGGCCATGATGGTGTTGTCGGTGGGGGTGAAGACGGCGTCCATGCCATCCGCCACAATGGCGTCCGCGGCCAGCATGACTTCGGAAATGCTCGCGCCGGAATATTCCTTGTAGGAAACGCCTTTCGCGGCCAGGATCTCTTTGGCGGCGGCGATCGGCGCGGTGGACGCGTCCTCGGAGGGGTTATAAAGCAGCGCGATCTTGGAAGCGTCGGGGTTCGCGGCGAAGATCAGGTTCAGCACAGCGCCCGTGTCCAGATAGTCGCTGGTGCCGGTGATATTCGCGCCGGGGGCTTCCAGGCTTTCGACCAGGCCCGCGCCGACGGGATCGGAGACCGCGGCGAACACCACGGGAATCTGGTTGTCCTCGGTCATGCCCTGCATGGTCATGGCCACCGGCGTCGCGATGCCCACCATCAGGTCCACTTCCTCGGCGATGAAGTCGGCGATGATCTGCTGCATCACGCTGCCGTCCAGGTTGCAGTTGTCTTCCTTGATTTCAAAGGTCACGCCCCGTTCCGCTTCGATCGCTTTGAGCTGCTCACGGATATTGGCGATGATCTGGTTCAGGGACGCGTCGTCCACAAAGTTGCAGATGCCGATTTTGAAAGTCGTTTTTTCTTCCGCCTGCGCGCAAACGCACAGGGAAAGAGCCATCATCAGGGACAGTACCAGCGCGATCATCTTTTTCATGTTCAAGCCTTCCTTTCAAATTTGGTTTTTGCCGCTTGGCGTTTGGTTTTCCGGGCGATCGATCGTATAAAAAACGCCCCGGCGCGCTTTTTACTGCGCGCTGAGGCGGAATTTCCGCGGTGCCACTCAGCTTCGCTTCCCTCATCGGGAAGCAATCTCATCCGCATACCCATGATATGCGCCGCGTGGATAACGGGTGCGTTCCCGTCGCTGCCTACTCGTTTCCTTTCGGAGCGCCCTCCGGAGTCCATTCGCTTTCCGCCCGCGCGCCGCCGTCTCACTCTCAGCGGCTCCCTTTGCCGTGGATCAGGAAAGGTACTCTTCTCCATCGCCGGTTTGTGCAATTATCATACCTTCCCGCGCCGAAAAAGTCAATACCCCGAAATGTATTTGGAATGTTTTTTCAGATGCCCTGCAAAAGCTCCGGTTTGCACAAAATGCCAGCGTATTTTTCCGTGCGCCGGTCAAAATAGCAGTGATCCCGGATCAAAGGAGGTGAAAAAGCAATGAACCAGTCTGGCAGCAATTCCGGCAGCCGGGTCAACGTGCCCGACGCCCGGGGCGCCCTGGACAACATGAAGTTTGAGATTGCCCGCGAACTGGGCATCAACTTCAAGCAGGGCTACAACGGCGACCTGACCAGCCGTGAAAACGGCTATGTGGGCGGGTACATGGTCAAACGTCTGATCGAACAGGCAGAAAAGCAGATGGCGGGTAAGTAACGGATAAGAAAAGCGGCGGCATGCATACAGGGCTGCGCATTGCTGAAAGGTCGGATACGATCCGCCCGAAGCAAGGAGGGCAGCCAGGTTTCCTGACAGCGAAAAACGGATCAAGGGAGAGGCCTGGCGGACAGGAAAGCGAAACGCTGCGCCCGGATGGCGCAAAGGCCGATCCTCCTTGAATGCGTTCAAACGACTGTCAGGCTCGGGCGGATGGTATCCGCGCTTTCGCCGTCGTTTTCTGCTCTTGTCGGGGAGCGGCCCGCGCCGCATGATCCGGCCCGCCGAAAGAGTTATTGACGCAGCCTATCAACAACAAAATGGAGGGAATAGCCATGTTTAATTCCAACAACGGTTCCACTTCTTCTTCCAGCAACAGCAACCGCGCCAACGTTCCCGAAGCCCGCGCCGCGCTGGACAACATGAAATATGAAATCGCCAGTGAGCTGGGCATCAACCTGAAGCAGGGCTACAACGGCGATCTGCCTTCCCGTCAGGCTGGCTATATCGGCGGCTACATGGTCAAGAACATGTGGCCCGTACGGCCCAGAATGTTTGAGTTCGGGCACAGGATCGTGGAGGGGCGGTTAGGCAAGGTGAAATATCAGGTCAGGCTGACTGTTTCATAAGCATTGGTATGGATATTGATGGCAGGATGATCTTGTGATACAATATGCCCGGAAATGACGTGGGGGAGAGGCGGGCGCAATGCTCCCCAAACGCGCGTCATACCAGAAACGCGAATGCTTTCCGGGAGGGAATCGGTATGCAGGTGATGCAGCAGTTATCGTCTCCGGTCATTTACCTGATCTGCGGCGGCATCGTGGCCTTTGTGGCTGCGGTGTGCGTGGTGTTCGCCGTCCGCGCCTGGCGGGCGGGCAAGGCCATCGGCATGGACACGGCGGTGCTCCGGCGCGTGGTCACGTCTTCCGCGTCGTTTTCCGTGCTGCCGGCAGTGGCTATCCTGCTGGGCGTTATCGCCCTGTCCGGCTCGCTGGGCATCCCGTGGCCATGGCTGCGGCTCAGCGTCATCGGCGCGCTGCACTATGAAACCCAGGTGGCCCAGGGCGCGGCGGAGCAGGTGGGCATTCACCTCTCCGGCAGCGAAATGACCGCGTCGGCCTTTGCCACCATCGCGCTGCTCATGTCCGTGTGCATCATGTGGGGCATGATCCTGAACCTGTTCCTCAACAAAAAGTACACCAACCGCCTTTCGCGGAATGCCGGAAAATCCGGCCCTTCCTTCGGCGACCAGGCCATGTCCGCCATGTTCATCGGGCTGGTCAGCGTGTATATGGGCTCCTATCTCGGGCAGTGGATTTCCGGGAACGGGCGGTTCGCCTTCGCGGGCAGCCCCCTGCCGCTGCTCACCTCCCTGTGCGCCGCCGCGGTGATGGCGGGGCTGACCTGGATCGCGGAAAAGAAGCAGCTCAAATGGCTGGAGGATTTCTCCCTGGCCATTGCCATGCTGGCCGGGATGGCCTGCGCGGTGCTGCTGAACGCCGTGATGTGAGAGGAGGATCGCCATGAACAGAGAAGATATGATCGCCCGCTACGAGCGCGGTACCCATCGCATCGGCAAAATCGTTTCTTTGGTCACACTGATCCTGCTGATCGGCGCGCCGTTCCTGATCGGCTCAGTGCTGGGCGCGATGCCGGACCTGCCCGCCGTGGCCCGGGGCTTCCTGGCCGTGGGGCTGGTGTGGACGGCCTCCTCCGTAGTGGAATTTCTGGTGTACACCCCCATGCTGGGCTCCGGCGGCAGCTATCTGGCCTTTATCACCGGAAACCTGATTAATATGAAGATCCCCTGCGCCATCAACGCCAGGGATCTGGCCGGGGTGAAGGCCGGAACCAAGGAAAACGAGATCGTGTCCACCCTTTCCATCGCCGTTTCGTCCCTGGTGACCATCCTGGTGCTGGCCCTGGGCGTGCTGCTTTTGCAGCCCTTGCAGCCCATCCTGCAAAGTCCTGCCCTGCAGCCGGCCTTTGACCAGGTGGTGCCCGCGCTGTTCGGGGCCATGGCCTACAAGTATTACCGCAAGAACCTGAAGCTGGCCGTCTGGCCGCTGCTGCTGATGAGCGCGGTGTTTATCCTTTTGCCCTCTCTGCAGAGCCAGACCAGCATCCTCATCATCCCCGGGGGCGGGCTTGCCATCCTGCTGGCCTATCTCAAGTATCGGAAGGAGAAAAAGCAGTGATCGTTCTTTGGATCGTTCTGGGCATAATTGTTGCGCTGCTTTTGATCGCCCTGGTCCGCGCACTGCTGGCGCCGAAGAAAACGGCGTCGTATCAGGCGCCGAAAGCGGATCAGCGGGCGGAGGAATACGCGCGGAAGCTCAGCCGCATGGTGGCCTTTGACACGGTGAGCGTGCCGGAAACCAACCAGCGGGAAAAATTCCTGCCCTTCCATGCATTGCTGGCAGAGCTGTTTCCCTTGGTGCATGAGAAGCTGGAAAAAACGGAAATCGACGGCAATCTGCTGTTTCATTGGAAAGGCAAACGGGCCGACCGGCCTCTGGTGCTCATGAGCCATCAGGACGTGGTGCCCGCCGAGGGCGAATGGCTGCACGGCCCGTTTTCGGGAGACATCGCCGATGGGAAGGTCTGGGGCCGCGGCGCGTCCGACACCAAATGCAGCGTGATGGCCTTCTTCCAGGCCGCGGAGGAATTGCTGAAGGAAGGGTATATCCCCGAAAACGACGTGTATCTTTCCTCCTCCTGCACGGAGGAATGGGCCGGCGACGGCTGCCCCAAGCTGGTGGAATACCTGGAAAAGCAGGGCGTCCGCCCCTTCCTGGTGTGCGACGAGGGCGGCGGGATCATCACGGACCCCGTGGGGGGCATCAAGGGCAATTTCGCCATGGTGGGCGTGTTTGAGAAAGGCAAGGCCGACGTACGCCTGACGGCCAAATCCACGGGCGGCCATGCCAGCGCCCCGGGGAAGCATACGCCGGTGGCCAGGCTATCGGATTTCGTGGGCGAGTTTGAGCATCATTCGCCCTTCAAGCGCAAAATGTCCCGGGAAGTGCAAGCGCTCTTCGAGCAGCTGGCCCCCTACGCGCCGTTTTACATGAAGCTGCTGTTTTGCAACATGTGGCTTTTCCGCCCGCTGCTGATCCGCGCCCTGCCCATGATCAGCGCCCAGGCGGGGGCCATGCTGCAAACCACCATCGCATTCACCATGCTTAAGGGCTCGGACGCCTACAACGTGCTGCCCCAGGAGGCGGTGCTGGGGGCCAACATGCGCTTCATCCCCCACCAGGGCATGGAGCAAAGCCTCGAAATCCTCCGGCGGATCGCGAAAAAGCATCAGATCGACGCGGAGGTGTTCCACGCCGTGGACGCCTCCCGCAGCGTGGACATTCACGGGGAAGGCTTCTCCCTGGTGCAGCGCGTGATCGGCCAAACCTTCGCCGGCCTGGAAACCTGCCCCTACGTGATGACCGGCGCAACGGACGCCCGGAATTACGAGCGCATCGCGGAGCACGTCGTCCGCTTCGCCCCCGTGATCTACGGCCCGGAGCAAATGAAGGGCATGCACGGCCTGAACGAAAACATCGAATATAACTGCCTCCCCGGCGCGGTGGACTTTTATAAGCATCTGATTGCTGCAAATAATGGATGAGGGTTCCGCCACACGATTCGCAATGATATTCAGGTGATGGAGCTGAAAAAGTTGGTGTTTCACCAGTCGGATTTTCTAAACTTCACTTTTTCATAGTTGCTGTAAAAATATGAATCCCAGAACAGCCATAGGACAGTACCAACTCACCTCTGTCCGCTTCCACCCAGAACAGGTATCGGTTCATGGTTTTCGCCAGGTCTTCAAGCTCTGTGCCGAGGGCTTGGAGATCCCGGATCTGCTGAGTGGTCTTTCCGTATCGAGAGCGGGCTTCCAGCATCGTATAGACGTTTGCGGCCTTCAGCACAGCGCCCGCCATCTCCTTCACCAGCTGAAAACCGCCGTCCGTGTCCTCGAAGAAGAATCGCTCCGTGTCCTGGCTGTCCGCGCCGTTTACCATCTGCCGGACAACCTGCGCCTGGATGTTGCCGAACAAGGCGTCCGTCGCAGTCCGCACAGCGAGTCCGCTGTCGTCCATGTAGCCGTATGAACGAGGCAAATGCGTCATCGGATGCGCAGAATAGCAAAAGTGTATATTTATTCGCCGTCTATACAACTTTATGTTATTTGTAGCTAACTTAGCTGCGGGCATAGACGTAGCCAAACCGCGTCCTGCCCTTCTCCGTTCTGCCGATCACATACCGGCCTTCGTATCGCCCGTCCCGTCGCTTATAGATGTTTTCTCCTCGCTTCGCCATGGTTATATCCTCCCTAACTTTTTGACGGCTCATCTGACGGCTCATACGTGCCGCTGCCTGTACGAAAATTGTAGAGGGTCAGGGCGAAAAAAGTAAATGACTGTAGGAAAATAAAGGGAATGGAATGGTGGTTTTCGTTGACAAGAACCTATATATATGATAAAATACGCCCGTATATCCGACAGGATGTACAATGTTTGGGTGTCCCGAATTCCTATGTTCTTCGCAATCTTTCGGTTATTGCGAAGGGACAGCGAGAGGGTGACAGCCTTGGCAGAGCGTAAGGGGGCTCCGGCCGGGAATGGGCATACAGGATCGCCGCCGCGGGCAATGAACGGCAGAGACGCTTCGGCGTCGACGTGTGTTGCGGTGCGGCAGTGGATCAACAGCTGCAAATAAACAGGGGACGCGCGCGGCGATGCCGGCAGCGTCCTGTTTGTGCTGGAATGCCCTGCTGTTTCCTTCTCTCTACAAAAGGCTTTTGGACCCGTTCATGCCATAGCATGGCGGACAGAAAGCCGGTCAAAAACGGTGTTCCGCCGCGCTGCGTGAAGCGCGGATGGCGAAGCCTTGCCATCGGGAGGAATCATCATGGAGCCATACGTGCGGTGCGCGTTCTGCCTGACGGGCAACGAAAGAAGCGTAGCCCGGAAGATCGAGCAGAAGGGCCTGGGCCGCGTCCTGATCCCGCAAAAAGTCAAGCCCTTCCGGGTGAACGGCCAATGGATCGACAAAACCGAGCTGCTGATGCCGGGCTACCTGTTCGTGTTTTCGGACGAAGCGTACCCCTTCTGGACGCTGAAAAAGGTGGACGGCGTGATCCGTGTGCTGACATACGGGGAAAAAGACGAGGAAGGTTACCTGACCGGCAGCGATCTCGATTTTGCCGCCTGGCTGGAGAGGGAAAACGGCTTAATCGGCAAGCTGGACGCTATCCAAGAGGGTGATTTCGTCCGGATCACCGACGGCGCCCTGCAGGAAATGCAGGGGAAGGTCATCGCCATGAACCGCCACCGCCATACGGTGCAGGTTGAAGTCACGCTGTTCAACGCCAAACGCACGGTGTGGCTGGGGTATGAAGTGGTGGAGAAACGGGAAACGGAAAAAGCGGAATGATGGAAATAAATGTGATCTGTTGGAAGCGTTGCTTCATTGGCAACAAATTCTTCACTGTCGGAGCGCACAAAAATGACGCCTATTTAGCGGCCTAATGGGGGGATAAACTGTGCAGAATAAACAAAGGTTAGAATTACATCCTCCTGGCAGTCCGTTTCAGACAGGTTTTTCCTTGTTTTTGGCTCTTTTTTCAAGCCTCTCCCCGACCTCGAACAGGCTAACGATTCATAAGGTTTCATAGTTAGGAGCTTATTGACCGAGTTCTCAACTCCCCATATTTTGCCGGTTACAAAGTTTGGAGCTATTCAGACAGCCGGAAGGCTGAAAACTGTAACCGCCGAGATAGTGATTAACTTGTTAGCGTACCCGATAAAGACAGTCAAATGGTAGTGAGAACCTTATTACCATAGTGGGTAGAGACAGTCAAAGGTGGTCAAAACCTTATTGCCAAAGCGGGTACTAACATTCAAAGGTGGTTAAAACCTTATTACCAATGTAGATAGCGACATTGATAGGTAGTGAGAACCTTATTACGGATGTCGGTAGAAACAGTTATAGGTGGTTAGAAACTTATTGGTGTAAGAGTTCAGACAGTCAGAGGTAGTGAGAAACTTGGTGCTGCTGGCTGTATGTTATAGATAAAGGTTTATTTATGTTGGTGAGCTTCCTCAAGTGTGCTTTGTCATTACTGGAAGCATGTGTGTTGTTGGTTCCGTGCCTCTACCCTGTGCTCTCCTTTCCAGGGACTGAGGTATTTTCAGATAGACTCGCTGGCGTCTGCCAGCTTTCTTTAGTTGACAGAAACGACAGGCAAGGATGGTTGATTGATGAACAATTTTCTTTCTGATCCACGATTTACCGGGATCGAACCTTTCAAGTCCAAAGTATGGCTTTCCTCTCCCACGATGCACGGTGACGAGCAGCGCTGGGTGGATGAGGCTATCCAAACAAACTGGGTCTCTACCGTCGGAGAGAATGTCGACACCGTAGAAAAAGAGATGGCTGCCTATATCGGCAGCAAATGTGCCGTGGGTCTGTCCTGCGGCACGGCTGCGTTACACCTCGCCACCAAACTGGCCGGAGAAAAACTGTACGGTCAGGCGAGACCGAACCAAGGCACCTTGCAGGGTCACCGGGTTTTCTGTTCGGATATGACCTTCGACGCTTCCATCAACCCAGTTGCCTATGAAGATGGCGAGGCAGTTTTTATCGATACAGAACGCGACTCCTGGAACATGGACCCTGTTGCGCTGGAAAAGGCGTTTGAACTGTATCCCGACGTAAAACTCATTGTAATCGCCCATCTCTATGGCACTCCCGGTAAAATTGACGAGATTAGAGCCATCGCAGATAAACACGGCGCCTTGATCGTTGAGGATGCCGCGGAGTCACTGGGCGCCACCTATAAAGGTGTTCAAACTGGCATTTTCGGGGATTACGGGGCTATTTCGTTTAACGGAAATAAGGTGATCACAGGCTCCGCAGGAGGGCTGTTCATCACCAATTCTCAGGAAGACGCAAACAAAGTCCGCAAGTGGTCCACCCAAAGCCGCGAAGCAGCCCCGTGGTATCAGCATGAGGAGATTGGCTACAACTATCGCATGAGCAATATTATCGCAGGTATTGTTCGTGGCCAAATCCCTTATTTGGATGAACATATCGCGCAGAAAAAGGCAATCTACTATCGTTATCGCGAAGGCTTGAAAGATCTCCCCGTAAGCATGAATCCGATACCGGATTGCGTGGAGCCCAATTATTGGCTGTCATGCTTATTGATCGAAGACGATGCAATGTGTCCTCAGGTGCGGTCAGGGAAAAATGTACTGTATAATTCCGGCCCGAACACGTCATGCCCCACAGAAATACTAGAAGCGCTTGCCGCATTTAATGCGGAGGGACGCCCCATCTGGAAGCCCATGCATATGCAGCCGATCTACCGGACAAACCCGTTTGTCACAGTCGAGGGGAACGGTAGAGGACGTACAAATGCTTACATAAAAGGCTCTGGAATCGACGTAGGAGCCGATATTTTCCGGAGAGGGTTGTGCCTTCCCAGCGATAACAAGATGACAGAAGAGCAGCAGGA